>JBAWFF010000553.1:0-1515 GCA_049591635.1 Acetobacteraceae bacterium | reverse complement strand
GTAGCATGGCGACGCGGCTTCCGCCATAATGCGAGCGACGTCGAGCCATGCAGCAACAATCAGCATCCGTCGACACCCAAATCGCCCCCGACTGCGCCGGCATGGACTTTTACGCCGCCGATCGCGGCCTGCGCGATCTGCTGGCGATCTATCTGCCGCCCGCTATCCGCGCCCATCTCGAACCCCACTACGCCCGCCTCGGCCAGCTCGCCGGCGGGCGGCTGGACGAACTCGCGCGCACCGCCGATCGCCATCCGCCCGTCCTGCATCCGCGTGATCGCTTCGGGCGTGACGAGGACTGGATCGAGTATCATCCCGCCTACAGGGAAATGGAGCGCATCGCGTTCGGCGACTTCCAGTTCCATGCGATGGTCCATCGCGCCGGCGTGCTCGGCATGGACACGCCGTTGCCGGCAGTCGCCAAGTACGCCTTCCAGTATCTGTTCGTGCAGGCCGAGTTCGGCCTGATGTGCCCGATCAGCGTTACCGACACGTCCATCCATCTGATCCGCACATTCGGCTCCGACGCGCTCCGCGCGTACCTGCTGCCCAGGATGCTGTCGGCCGATCCCGACACCCAATGGACCGGCACGCAATTCATCACCGAGAAGGCCGGCGGCTCCGATGTTGGCGCCCTGGAGACGGTCGCGCGCGAGCGCGACGGCGTGTGGCGGCTGGAGGGCGAGAAGTGGTTCTGCTCGCACACCGACGCCGACGTGGCCTTGATCCTCGCACGGCCCGAGGGCGCGGCCTCGCGCGGCCTCGCGCTGTTCGCGCTGCCGCGGCGCACGCGTGACGGGGCGCGCAACGCGTACCGGATCGTGCGCCTGAAGGACAAGCTTGGAACCCGCTCGATGGCGAGCGGGGAGATCAGGCTGGAGGGCGCTGAAGCCTATCTCGTGGGCGGGCGTGACGCGGGGTTCCGGCAGATGATGGCGCAGGTCAATCTGTCGCGCCTGTCGCACGGCTTCCGCGCCGCCTCGATGATGCGCCGCTGTCTGAACGAGGCGCTCGCCGCCTCGCGCGGGCGCATGGTGTTCGGCCGGCGCGTCATCGACCATCCGCTGATGCACCGCGAGCTGCTCAAGATCATGGTGCCGGCCGAGCAGGCGCTGTCGATGACCTTCGCCGCCGCCGACGCGATGGACCGGGGCGCGGCCGAGGAACTGCGCATCCTCACCGGTCTGGTGAAGCTGCGCGCGTGCCGCGACAACGTCGTGGTCGCCACCGGCGCGATGGAGACGCGCGGGGGCAACGGCTACATCGAGGACTGGGTCAACCCGCGGCTGATCCGCGACGCGCAGGTGGGGCTGCTGTGGGAGGGCACGAGCAACATCATCGCCCAGGACGTGATCGCGCGCGCGGTCCGCAAGGACGGCGCGCACCGCGCCTTGCACGCGAGGCTGCGCGCTCGGCTGGAGGCAGCCTCCACTGCCCTGCCGCCACCATTTTGCGAAGCACTCGGGGCCGCGCTCGATCGGGCGGTGGCCGCCGCCGACGCGATGGACCGGGGCG
>JBAWFF010000552.1:0-4855 GCA_049591635.1 Acetobacteraceae bacterium | reverse complement strand
CCATTGGCCGGGGCCGTGCCGCCGCTGCCGCCCCTGGCGACCGTGTTGGCGATCGTCAGGTCATTGACGATCAGCGCGCCGGCGTAATCGAACAACCCGCGATAGGTGCCGGCGCCATTGATGGTCTGCCCGTTGCCGATGAGCGTCAGCGACCCGCCGGCTCCGAGATTGAGCGCGAGCAGATCGGTATTAAGCGTGAATCCGCTGCCGAAGCTGATGGTGTAACTGCCGGTGCCGCCGGCGATCGCCGCCAAATCCTGGTTCAGCTGGTCTTCGGTGGTCACGGTGGCGAACGGCGGATTGGCCATGCGACGGCTCCTGTTTGATTTGACAGAACCCCCTAATCCGCCAGAGCGACAGGTTTCGCGTCTGGAAATTCTCCTGAAAGCGTGGTAATTCCACAGAAATTGCGAAGCGATTTATCTTTGGTTAACTCCTCCCAAAAAGCTCGGCCCTAAATAATGGCGGGTGTCACCTCCGTCTCCGACCTCGCGACCAAGCTTCACCTGACCGCGGCTGCCTTAGGCTGTAATGGGCGCAAGGAGCTGTGCGTCCGGTTTCGCAACGTGAACCCCAGGACGCATTTCGATCTCGAGCGTTCACATAAGTGGATGCAGGGGCGCGCGGCGCCGCGCTATCCGCAGGTCTATGAGGATTGGGCACGGGTTCTCGGAACCAAGCGATCCGGCACTTGGCTCGCGTCGTGTTCCACGGAGGCCTTCCTCCTGGAGATCTGCACGCTCCACGATTCGGAGCCGGCGGAATTGCTCCGTCGCGTGCACCCGCAAATCTCGGCAATCCGCGACGCGCCGCGCCGGAAAGACGCCTTCGACCTCTATCTTCACGGAACGTACATCTGCTATTCGCGCGCCTGGTCGCCCTATTACCGGAACCGTCTCATCGGTGGGGAACTGACGCTCGGCCCCGGGGCGACGCGAACCGCGCCTAGCGCCACCTACACCGAAGCATTGCCTGCCGGCATGGTGACATTCGAGGGCGAATTGCTGCTCGCGGGCCGGATGCTCCACGTCATCCTGCGCGAATCCACTGCCGGCTCGCCGCTGTTCATGAGCCTGTTCCTACCCGGACCCCCGGCAAGTGTCATGTGCGGTGTGATGTCGGGGACCACTGTCGTCGGTCCGGAGCCACTCCCCTCGACGACGCGCCTTGTCGCGGTTCGCGTCCCCCGTCGGGGGGTCGCTTCCCCCGGGTGTTTCTTGCCAAGATCGGGCGCGATCTCGGCTGATCTTCTCGCGCGCGGATTGCCTCTCACCGACCCCGACGGCGTCGACACGCTGATGCGAAACGTCCTCCTGTCGCACGGGGCCGGCCTCGATCAGGTGCCCGCGTCCAGCCAGACCGATCTCGCCGTCGCCCTCGATCAGTCCTACCTCCAGGCGGCAAGGTCGGCTTGAACGCCTCTCGGATGTCCGCTACGGCAGGTCAGCTTGGGAGGGTAACGATGGACATCCGGGATTCGATTCCCTTCGTAGTGGTGATCCTGGTGGCGATCGGAGCGCTGTTCATGATCACCACGGGTGGACAACTGTACGGCCTCGGCATCGTGCTTTTCCTGGTTGCGGTCATTGCCGGCTTCTGGTCGATCAAGCGCTATTTCGATCGTGGCGACGTCGCCCGGCACTGACGTGGCGAGCACGGTCTGGGATCCCGCGCAGTACCTGCGCTTCGCCGATGAGCGTCTGCGTCCGGCGACCGATCTGCTCGCGCGCGTCGATCTCGAATCGCCGGCGCGGATCATCGATCTCGGCTGCGGCCCGGGCAATGTCACGCCCCTGCTCGCCGCGCGCTTTCCGCGCGCGGAGATCATCGGCGTCGATGCCTCGACGGCCATGCTGGAAAAAGCCCACGCCGCCGCGCCGGGGTGCCGGTTCGTCCAGGCCGACATCGCGACCTGGACCCCCGACGCGCCGCCCGATCTGATCTACTCCAACGCCGCACTGCATTGGGTGGGCGGGCACGAGGCGCTGTTTCCCCGCTTGCTGTCGGTGCTCGCGCCCGGCGGCGTGCTCGCGGTGCAGATGCCAGCGATGCATGATGCCCCGTTGCGCGCGCTCCAGCCGGAGGTGGCGGCCTCCGGCCCATGGGCCGAGCATTTGCGTGGCATCGGCTCGGCGCGCGCCCTCCTGGCGCCGGAGCAGTACTGGGACCTCCTGCGTCCGCACGCCGCCACGCTCGATCTCTGGCAGACGATCTACACCCACGCGCTCCAAGGCGAGGACGCGGTCGCCGAGTGGGCTTCGGGCAGCAGCCTGCGCCCGTTCCTCGACAAGCTGCCCGATGATCTTCGCGGCCCCTTTCGGGCGGCGTACGCCGCCGCTCTGCGTCCGCACTACCCGCGCCGACCGGACGGGACGACCCTGCTGCCGTTCCGCCGCCTGTTCATCATCGCCCGCCGCGGACCCGCCTGACGCCCATGCCGCCGATCGATCACGTCGTGGTCCTGATGATGGAGAACGCCTGCTTCGATCGGATGATCGGGTGCATGGCGGAAGTCCATCCCGGCCTCGATGGCGTCGACCCCGCACACCCGCGCTCCAACCCCGACGGACCGGGCGGTCCGCTGGTGTTTCAGGGACCGACCACGACACGGATGATCGAGCGTGACCCGAAACACTTCCTGCCCAACTCGCTGGCCCAGCTCGACGGCGGTACCAACCAGGGCTTCGTCACCGATTTCGTCCATACCCACCCGACCAGCACGAGCAAGCAGCGGCGGGAGGTGATGGCGTATTACCCGCGCGGCTTCCTGCCGGGTCTGCACACGCTCGCCGAGCACTTCGTGGTCTGCGACCACTGGTTCTCGTCATTGCCCGGGCCGACCTGGAACAACCGCCTGTTCGCGCACAGCGGCACGTCGCTCGGTTTCGTCGAGGAGCCGCGCGGCCTGTTCAGCTCCGGCCTGCACCTCTACAACGAGCGCACGTTGTACGACGAGTTGTCGGACGCGAAGGTGCCCTGGCGCATCTACTACGGCGACGTGCCGCAGTCGCTGGTGATGACGCATCAGTTCAGGCACCTCGGCAGCTACCGCCGCTACAAGTATTTCAAGGATGATGTCACGGCCGGGGACTTGCCGGCTTACAGCTTCATCGAGCCGAGCTATTTCGGACCCGGCCAGAACGACCAGCACCCGCCGGACGACGTGATGCTCGGCGACGCCCTGATCGCCGAGGTGTACAACGCGCTCCGCGGCAACCCTGCCTTGTTCGCCCGTACGCTGCTGATCGTTCTCTACGACGAGCACGGGGGGTTCTTCGACCATGTGCCGCCGCCGCCGACGGTGCCGCCCGACGAGCATACGGAGCGATTCAGTTTCGCCCGTCTGGGCTTCCGCGTGCCGGCGGTGCTGGTTTCCCCGATGCTCGATCCCGGTGTCGTCTCGGCTGTGTTCGATCACACCAGCCTGCTGCGGATGGCGTCGAACCTGTGGCCAGGCGTGCAGCCGCTTGGCCGGCGCGCGCGACAGGCGAACGACCCGATCGCCTCCCTCACCTGGCGCGAGACGCCGCGCACCGATCTCCCGGAGGCTGGGACCGCTCCGGACATTCAGCCCGCCGGCATCAAGGCGACCCTGGAGGGGTTCAAGGAATCCCTGTTCGGGCTGAGCCACCATCTGGAGAGCCAGATCAAGCATCGCGGGGTGCGCGGCGGCCTGATGGCGCGCGCCCACGAGGCGTTAGGCGACGGTTGGGGTCAGGCGAAGCTGGCGACCGATCGGGCGGATGCGTTCATTGGCGAGGGTGCCGGCGGCGTGGTCGCGAAGCTCGGCCGCGCGCTGCACGCGCTGCGGAAGCGGGTCGGAGCGTAGGTGAAGACGGTCCTGCAGAACGTCGCCTTCATGATCGTCCTCGGTCTGTTGTTGTTCCCTCCGGCCGGTACTTTTGCGTGGCCCCAGGCATGGATTTTCCTGGCGCTGTTCGATGGGTGCGCCCTGATTCTTGGTTTGTGGTTGCGGAAGGTCGACCCTGATCTTCTCGCCGAGCGGATGAAATCGCCCGGCGGCGCCGGTCAGAAGCCCCAGGATCGGGCCGTGATGATCGCCATCATGGTCGGCTTCGCCTTGTGGCTCGTCTTCATGGCGCTCGACGCGCGACGCTTCGGCTGGTCGCATGTGCCGCTGTGGGCGCAGGCGCTCGGCGCGGCGTTGATCGTCATCGCGTTCTACGCCTGGACCGGGGTCCTGCGCGCGAACAGCTTCGCTACGACGAGGGTAAGGCTACAGCCGGAGCGCGGTCAGGCCGTCATCTCCACCGGCCCCTACGCCATCGTGCGCCACCCGATGTACGCCGACATGATGTTCCTGATCTTCGGCGTGCCGTTACTGCTGGGTTCGCTCTGGGGTCTCCTGGGCGTGGTGCCGTTGACGGCGCTGCTAGTAGCCCGCCTCCTCGGCGAGGAGGCCATGCTCATAGCCGGCCTGCCGGGATATCGCGAATACGCAACCAAGGTGCGCTTCCGCCTATTGCCCGGCGTGTGGTGACGCGATCACCTTCAGACAAATCCCGCACGCTAGCGGCCTTTCACCTCCACCCGCCCTCGATTTCCCGGATCGATCACGGGCGCTCCCCGCCCCGGTGTCCGATGGCGGAACGCCAGCGCCTCGGCGACGTGCGTCCGCGCCACCGTCTCGGCGCCCGCCAGATCGGCGATGGTGCGTCCAACCCGCAGCACGCGGGTGTAGCCACGCGGCGACAGGCGCAAACGCTCCATCGCCTGCTCGGCCAATGCCTGGGCATCGGCGCTCAAGCGAACGTCCTTGGGGTCGGCCTCGGCATTGCTGGCGGCGCCATCCTCCCCATAGCGGGCGCGCTGCGCGGCCCGCGCGCGCCCGACG
>JBAWFF010000551.1:0-1908 GCA_049591635.1 Acetobacteraceae bacterium | reverse complement strand
CCACGGCGGCCGACAAGATCCGTATCGGGCTGCTGCTGGCCAAGACCGGCGACATCGCCGCGCAGACCGAATACCTCGCCCAAGGCACCTATCTCGCGCTCGCCCAGCGCAACAACCAGATCATGGGTCGGCCGGCCGAGCTGGTCTGGTACGACGAGCCGACGCCGCAGGGCGCGCAGCAGAACATGCAGAAGCTGGTGCAGGAGGAGAAGGTCGTCGCCATCCTCGGCGGCTCGCTCAGCTCCAACGCGCTCGCCGAGGAGGCGACGGCGCCCGGCCTGAAGATCCCGCTGCTCATCAACAACGCCGCGGCGACGTCGATCACCGGCGACAAGTGCAACCGCTACACATTCCGGCTGAACACGCCGGTCGCGGTACAGGCCAAGATGTTCATGCCGTTCATCAGCGGCTACGGCAAGAAGTGGTATTTCCTGACCGCGTCGTACGCCTTCGGCCAGGACATCGCCGCATCCTTCAAGGAACTCCTGAAAGCGGCGGGTGGCACCATCGTCGGCGACGACAGCGTGCCGCTCAACACGGCGGACTACAGCAGCTTCGTGCTCAAGATCCGCTCCGCCAAGCCCGACGTCGTGCTGGGCGGCGTGCCGGCGGGCGATCTGTCCACCTTCCTCAAGCAGTGGAACGAGATGGGCATGAAGGGGAAGATCCCGATCGCCGAGATCGCCATCGGCGACACCGACATCTGGGCGGTCGGACCCGAGGCGGCAACCGGGATCTACACCTCCCTATGGTGGTATAAGAACCCGGCCAACCCGCCGGACGAGCAGACGATGGCCGCCGACTACCTGAAGGCGCACGGCAGACCGCCCGCCGACAAGGCGTGGATGGGCTGGATCACCGCGAAGTCGCTGTTCGAATCGATCGACGCGGCGAAATCGACCGAGCCGATGGCGATCATCGAGGCGCTGGAGAACTGGAAGGGCGGCACCGCGGACAGCCCGTATAGTTGGCGCAAGTCCGACCACCAGATGATGCTGCGCAACCTGGTCGTCCAGGTGAAGCCGAAGATCACCGACAAGTGGGACTATTTCGACGTGAAGGGCGAGGTGCCCAAGTCGGCCGCCGAGCTCGACGCCGTGTTCGGCGATTCCGGCTGCAAGATGCCCGCGACCTGACGCAAGGGCCGCGCGGTGTTCGACCCCGCGCTGCTGCTGACCCAGGCCGCCAACGGCCTGGTGCTCGGCGGCTTGTACGTGCTGATCGCGATCGGCCTGTCGATCGTGTTCGGCCTGCTGGGCATCGTGAACTTCGCGCACGGCGCGTTCTTCGCGCTCGGCGCCTATTTCGGCCTGACGCTCTATCAGCAATTCGGATGGCCGGCGGTAGTCCTGGCGCCGATCGGCGTCGGGCTGTTCGGGATGGTGGTCGAACGCCTGCTGATCCGCCGGCTCTATGACAAGGACCCGCTGATCAGCCTGATCGTGACGTTCGCGCTCGCGCTGCTGATCGAGGCGCTGACGCGGGTGATCTGGGGCGGGCTGGGGATTCCGTTCAACCCGCCCGAGGCGTTCTCGGGCGTGTTCCTGTGGGGACCCGTGCTTATCACGCGCTACCGCGCTTCGGTGTTCTTCGCGACGATCCTGCTGCTCGTCGCGCTATGGGCGTTCCTGCGCTACACGCCGTACGGACGCATCCTGCGCGCGGGATCGCGCGATCCGGAGATGGTGGGGTTGCTCGGCATCCGCTTGCCGATCGTGCTGACGATGGTGTTCGGTCTCGGCTGCGCCATCGCCGGGATCGCCGGCGTGCTGGCGGCGCCCCTGTGGACGGTGACGCCGGCGATGCAGGAGAACGCGATCATGCCGGCCTTCGTGGTGGTCACGATCGGCGGCCTCGGCAGCTTCGCCGGCGCCATCATCGCCGGGCTGCTGGTCGGCGTGGTGACGA
>JBAWFF010000550.1:0-6677 GCA_049591635.1 Acetobacteraceae bacterium | reverse complement strand
CGCCCGACGCGGGCGGCCACGTTCCGCGAGCTTTCCCCGGGCGGCGCCCGAGCCAGTTCGGCGGCGGTGGCAGGCGTCACCTCCACCGCCAGATCGATCCGGTCGATCACCGGCCCGCTGATGCGTCCCTGGTAATCCTCCCCACAACGCGGTGCGCGGCCGCATTCGCGGGAGGCGTCGCCGAGATGTCCGCAGCGGCAGGGATTCATCGCGGCAATGAGTTGAAACCGTGCCGGATAGGTCACGTGCGCGGCGGCGCGCGCCACCGTGGTGCGGCCAGTCTCCATCGGCTGGCGCAACGCCTCCAGCGCTTGCTTCGGGAACTCCGGCAATTCGTCGAGGAACAGCACGCCGCGATGCGCGAGGCTCACTTCCCCCGGCTTGGCCCGCTGTCCGCCTCCGGTCAGCGCCGCCTGCGAGGCCGAGTGGTGGGGCTCGCGAAACGGCGGGCGGGTCACCAGCCGTCCGCCGTCGAGCAGCCCGGCGACGCTGTGGACCATGCTGACCTCCAGCGCCTCGCGGGGGGCGAGGTCTGGCAGCAGGCCAGGCAGCCGCGCCGCCAGCATCGACTTGCCGGCGCCGGGCGGCCCGATCAGCAGCAGGTTGTGGCCGCCGGCGGCGGCGATCTCCAGCGCCCGCTTGGCGACCTCCATCCCCTTCACGTCGCTTAGATCCGGCCCGTACGCCGCTTCCGCCAGCCCCGCCGGCTCGGGCGGGGTCAGCACCTGGTCGCCGCGGAAATGGTTGATGAGCGACAGCAGATCGGGCGCGGCCAGCACCTCGATCTGTCCCGCCCATGCCGCCTCCCCACCTTGGCTCGCGGTGCAGATCAGGCCCAGGCCGCACGCCGAGGCGCCGATCGCCGCCGGCAGCACGCCGGCCACGGGATGCAGCGTGCCGTCCAGATGCAGTTCCCCGAGGGCCGCGTAGCCCTCCACCTCATCGCGCGGCAGCACGTCCATCGCCGCCAGCACGCCGAGCGCGATCGGCAGATCGTAGTGGCTGCCCTCCTTCAGCAAATCGGCGGGCGCGAGGTTGATCAGCACCCGGCGCGGCGGCAGTGCGAGGCCCATCGCGGCGAGCGCCGCGCGCACCCGTTCCCGCGCCTCGCCGACCGCCTTGTCGGGCAGGCCGACGACCAGAAAGGCAGGCAACCCCCCTGAGATCTGCACCTGCACTTCCACCGGCACCGCCTCGATGCCCGAAAAAGAGAAGGTGCGGACACGGGCGATCGCCGCGGCTTGGATCGAGATGTTCAGGGGCGGCCTGCGCAGGTGGGACGGGCGCTCCAACTAGCGGACAGAGATTGACAACTCGGTAAGAAGGCGAAGGCGCGCTTGCGCGGGGCGCGCCGCCCCTTGATGATGGCGCATGGCAGCCAAGCGCGGCCCACCGTGAATATGCTCGTCCCACCGAAGGCCCGGCTTTCGGTGGAGGTCGTGCATGACCTCGTCTGTCCCTGGTGCTTTCTCGGGATGCGCCGGCTGCTGCGGACCTTGCGGCATCGGCCCGACCTGCTGATCGACCTCACATGGCGGCCGTTCCTGCTGAACCCCGACATGCCGCGCGCCGGGATGGTGCGGCCGGAATACGTGGTGCGGAAATTCGGCGGCGAGGACCGGGCGCGCCGGCTCTATGCCTCGATCGGCGAGATCGGCCGCGCCGAGGGCCTGCTGTTCCGGTTCGATCGCATCCGGCGCACGCCCTCGAGCATGGACGCGCATCGCCTCGTGCGCCTCGCCACGCGATACGGGCGCGCCGACGCGATGGTCGAGGCGTTGTTCTCCGCGCACTTCACCGACGGGTTGGACATCGGCGACCTCGCCACCTTGGTCCTGATCGCGGCGGCGTGCGGCCTGGATGGAAACACCGCCCGCGCCTTCCTGGAGACTGAGCAGGAAGTCGAGGCGATCCACGCCGAGAACCTGCGTTCGCACCGCCTGGGCATCAACGGCGTCCCTTGCTTCGTCGTTGCCGGGGAGCACGCGATCGCGGGCGCCCAGGAGCCGGAGGTGATCGAACGCCTGCTCGATGTGGCGGCGATTGAAGCCAGTCTCCCGTAACGGGGTTGCGGGCCCTGTCGCCCGCACGCTAGAACCCGCGTGTCCTCAAGCGGGCGCGTAGCTCAGCGGTAGAGCACTGCCTCGACACGGCAGGGGTCACAGGTTCAATCCCTGTCGCGCCCACCATTCGGACCTAGCAACCGACGTCTTGACCCTCGGCGCGTGAAACTATTCGGCTAACCCCTCGCCGGCTAGGCGAGATATCGTGGGCGGCACCGTTTTGGCGGAAACTGAGAGCCGCGATGAATTCTCGGCCTAGCCGCAACGATCCGTGTTCCTGCGGCAGCGGCCGCAAGTACAAGCTGTGCTGCGCCAGACTGGGCACCATGTCACGCGACGCCAGGGTACCGACTCCCCCGGTATCGGGACAAGTCAGAGTGCTGGCACAGCGCGCGGATCAGTTGCTCAAGGCGGGGCGCCCCCTCGATGCGATCAGCGCGCTTGAACAGGCGGTGCGGCTGCACGGCGACGACGCGACGCTGCATCACCGCCTCGGCTCCGTCTTGCTCGGGGCGCGGCGGATCGAGGCCGCCGACGCTGCGTTTCGGCAGGCACTCACCCTCGATCCCAAACTTGCCGCCGCGCATCACGGGCTAGGGATCGCCTTGCAGTTGCAAGGCCGTGCCGAGCCGGCGATCGCGGCCCATCGGCGGGCCATCGCGTTGGCGCCAGGACTCGCGGACGGGCACAACCGACTAGGCGACTTGTTGCATAGCGTTGGCGACACCGCGGGCGCGGCGGAGGCATTCCAACGGGTCTATGCCGTTTCTCCAAATACGACCGGGGGCCGCCTCGCACGCGCCAAGGCGTTGATCATCGCCAACAGCCCCGAGCAGGCGGAGGTCGCGTTGCGACGGGCGGTCGCGCTCGATCCCACCTCGGCGGAAGCGGCGCGGCTGTTCGGCACCCTGCTGGCCACGGCGGGCCGGTTCCACGAGGCGGCGGCCCAGCTCGAACGCTCACTCGCCATCGATCCCACGCAGGTGAGCCCATTCCACGATCTCATGCATTGCCGCCGGTTGAGCGAGGCGGACCGGCCGCTCGTCGAGCGCATGCGAGCCAGACTGGGCGGCAAAGTGACCGTGAGACAGCGCATGCTGCTGCATTTCGCGCTCGGCAAGGCACTCGACGACTTGGCGGACTATCCGGCGGCGATGCAGCATTTCGATGCGGCCAACCGGATCAGGGGCGATCTCGTCGGGTTCGATCGGGCGGGCCTCGTCCGCTTGATCGACGCCATCATCACGCGGTTCACGCCGGACTTCATGGCCCGCCACGCTGATCCGGGCTTGTCCGACGCCACACCAATCCTGGTGATCGGCATGCCTCGCTCCGGGACCACGCTGATCGAGCAAATCCTGTCCAGCCACCATGACGTGGGAGGCGCCGGCGAACTCGGAGTCTGGGGCGCGCGCGGGTCCGCATGGATGGAGGGTGGCGAGGGAGCACTCGCGGGTGAGCACATGCGGGGGATCGCCCAAGACTATCTCGATGTCCTCGCCCGCGCCGCCCCAGGCAAGGCGCGTGTCATCGACAAGATGCCATATAATTTCCTTTGGGTCGGGCTGATCCGTCTCGTCCTTCCCCGCGCCACGTTCCTGCATTGCCGACGCGATCCCGTCGACACGTGCCTGTCGATCTACTTCACCCATTTCGCGCAACGCACCGAGTTCGCGGCGCGGCGGGAGGATTTGGTGTTCTACTATCGGCAGTACGAACGGCTGATGGCGCATTGGCGCCTTGTGCTGCCACCCGGCCGGCTGATCGATGTCGAATACGCCACGCTGATCGCCGACCGGGAGGTGACGACGCGGCATCTGCTGGCATCCTGCGGACTGCAGTGGGACGAGGCGTGCCTCTACCCTGAGCGAAACCGTCGGATCGTGCGCACGGCCACGGTCTGGCAGGCGCGCCAGCCGGTCTATACTCGTTCGGTCGAGCGATGGCGGAACTACGAGAATTGGCTTGGCGCCTTACGGGAGCTGTTCGTTCCGCTTTAGTCTGATACGGTGGCCTCCGCATGAGCGACGACCTTCACCGAGGGGCGGGCGATTCCGATCCTGGCGGAGCGTTGCTGCGACGCGCCGGTCAGTTGTTGATCGATGGCCAGGTCGAGGCGGCGGATGCCGCGTTGCGGGCGGCACTCCAGCTCGATCCCGAGGATATCGACGCGCTCCACGCGGCGGGGGTGCTCGCGCTGCACCGTGGACGCTCGACGGAAGCGCTCGCGCTGCTGGAGCAGGCGCTCGTACTCGACCCCGACTTCGCCGAGGCGGAGCAAAATCTCGGCATCGCGCTCCAAACGCTCGGTCGCAACGGGGATGCGATAAAGGCCCATCGCCGCGCGATCGCGCTCGACCCGCGGCGGGCCGAGGCCCACTATCTGCTCGGCGGCCTTTTCCGCCACGCGGGCCGAGGCACCGAGGCGCGGGAGAGCTACGTTCACGCGATGGCGGCGGCGCCGGAGTCGATTGCCGGGCTGCTCAGCAAGGCCCAGCTCGCAATGGATGCCGGCCGGCCCGATGAGGCCGAGGCACCGCTCCGGGACGCCATTCGACGTGAGCCCACGCGGCGCGATGCCAGGCGTCTGCTCGGCGTCGCGCTCGCCGAACTCGGCCGGTTCGACGAGGCGGCCAGCGAATACGACCAGGTCATCGCGCTCGACCCAGCCGACGCCGAGGCATATTTCCGGCTCATCTCGATCCGGCGAGTGACACATGCGGACGCCGCGCTCGTGGAGCGCATGACCACGCTGCTGTCGCGGCCCGACGTACAGGCGAGCGAGGGCCGGCTGATGACGCTGCATTTCGCGCTCGGCAAGGCGTTTGACGATCTAGGCGAGCCCGCATCCGCGATGCGGCAGTTCGACGCGGGAAACGCGGTGCGCGCCCGCGCTTGGCCGTTCGACGGCGAAGGTCTGGTTCGCTGGGTGGATAAGCTGATCGCGATGTTTGGGGCGGAATTCCTCGCGGGGAATGCGGGGCTGGCCTCGGCCGACGAGACGCCGGTACTGATCATCGGCATGCCGCGCTCCGGAACGACGCTGCTCGAACGGATGCTGTCGCGCCATCCCCGCGTCGGGGCCGCCGGCGAGCTGACCTTCTGGAATACGCAGGGACGCGCCTTGGAGAGCGACGGTCTGGATTCGGCGGCCGCGCGACGGATGGCGTCGGACTATCTCTCCTTGCTGGCCGAACACGCGCCGGGCGCGGCCAGGGTGACCGACAAGATGCCCTACAATTTCCAATGGGTCGGGCTGATCCACATACTGTTCCCCAAAGCACGGATCATCCATCTGCGTCGCGACCCGATCGACACCTGCCTGTCGATCTATCGCACGCCGTTCGATCTCGATCAGGGTTGGATGAGCAGCCGGGAAAATCTCGTTCTCTACTATCGCCAGTATGAGCGGCTGATGGCGCATTGGCGCGCCATGCTGCCGAGCGAACGGTTCACCGACGTGGACTATGAGGATCTCGTCGACCAGCCGGAGGCGCAGGCGCGCCGCCTGGTCGCGTTCTGCGGCGTCGAATGGGATGCGGCCTGCCTGCGTCCGGAAGACAACCGCCGCGCGATCCGCACCGCCAGCGTCTGGCAGGCGCGCCAGCCAGTCCACACCGACGCCGTCGGACGATGGCGGCGCTACGAACCCTGGCTCGGCGCGCTCGCCTCGCTGCGTCCGGCGGGCTGAGGGACGGGGGCCATGTCGGACAAGGCGCGAAGGAGTTTCGGCCCGTTGACCGAGGCCGGGCGGATGCTCGACGTCGTCTCCCCCGCCAGCCGCGCGATCCGCGACGCCCTGGCCGAAGAAGCCCCCCACTTTCCCTCCGCGCCGCCCGACCGGCGGCAGATCGATGAGCATGTCAGGCTTGGCGCGCTGCTGCACGGGCTAGGACAGCGCGAGGCGGCGATCGAGCATTTACGTCAAGCGGCGGACGCCGCGCCGGAGACTACGCAGGGGCGGATCTGTCTCATCCAGGCGCTGATGATCGAGGAGAACAATGCCGACGCCGAGGCTCTCGCGCGGCGTGCCCATGCGCTTGAGCCGCGCAACGCGGAGGTCAATCGGTTGCTCGCCTCGCTACTGTCGCTGAAGGGCGCGTTCGGCGAGGCGGTGGCGCATTTCGAGCGTGCGATCGACGCCGATCCGCGTAACGGCGCCGCCTGGCTCGGCCTCGTACGGGCGCGGAAGATCACACAGGCAGACCGGCCGTTGATCGGGCGCATGGCCTCCCTGGTGGCGCGGTCAATGCCGGAGCAGCATCGGATGCTGCTGCATTTCGCCCTCGGCAAGGCGCTCGATGACGTGGAGGACTCCGCTGCCGCCTGGGAGCATTTCGCCGCCGCCAACCGCCTGCGCCGGCGGAGCGTTCCGGCGGATCGGGATGGCGTGGAGACGCTAATCACACGCATGATCAGCACCTTCACGCCGGCGTTCCTGGGCGCCTGTCGCGCGCTTGGGGACAGCGACGAGACGCCGGTGCTGGTTCTCGGCATGCCCCGCTCGGGAACCACCCTGGTCGAGCAGATTGTGTCGAGCCACCCCGACGTGGCGGGGGGCGGCGAGTTGCGCGTGTGGACGGCAGCCGGCGCGGCGTGGACCCAGGCCGGCGG
>JBAWFF010000549.1:0-12435 GCA_049591635.1 Acetobacteraceae bacterium | reverse complement strand
CAGGCCGGGCCCTTGCGGGAAGCCGGGCGCGATGGTGCCTAGCGTGCCGAGGCTCGCCGCCGCACGGCCGCCCGCCGTCCAGAGCTGGCGCAGGAACTCCACCGTGCTGGTCTTGCCATTGGTGCCGGTTATGGCAACGATGGTGCCTGGAGGCGGCCCGGCAAACAGCGCGGCGAGCTGTGCGAGCCGCCGGCGCGGCTCCGGGTCTGCCAGTAGTGGGCGTGCGGGTACGCCCGCGGGCCAGACCGTCCCGCTCGGCGCCAGCACGGCGGATGCCCCGCGTGCCACCGCCTCGGCGATGAAAGCGCGCCCGTCGGCGCGGCTGCCGGGAAGGGCGGCGAACAGCACCCCCGGTCCGACCTGGCGGCTGTCGGCGATCACCGCCGTGACTTCCACCGCGCCCGAGCGCCGCCAGTCCGGCGGCGGCGGCGGCAACCGGGCCATGACCTCATCGAGGCGCAACGGCTCGCTCCTTGGCGGATGCCCGGATGACGCGCGGGACGGGGAGCATCGTCTCGTGACGCGGCTCGCGGGTCCTCTCCGGGAGCAGCACGCTGGCGGCGGGCTCCGGACGAAGCGGGCGCGCCGATTTACGGGCCTCGTCGGCGATCACGGAAGTACGCGGGGCGACCGGCGCGCCCGGCGGGCGGGCGGGTGTCAGCGGCAAATAGAGCTGTGCCTCCAGCGCGGGCAACGCCTGCGGGGAGAACGGCATCACGCCCAGCATCGGGCCGATGCGCGAGATGATGCGCTTGACCGCCGGCCCCGCCGTCCAGCCGCCGGTGGTGAAACCGAATGTGGTCTTGTCGGCGTGCGGCGTGTCGAGCATCGCGTAGACGATGTAGCGCGGGGCGGTCATCGGGAACGCCGCGATCATCGAGCTGAGGTTGGCGTGCAGCTTGTAGCCGCCCTTGCCGACCTTCTGCGAGGTGCCGGTCTTGGCGCCGACCAGATAGCCTGGAATCTCCGCCGGCTTGCCGGTGCCCTGGGTGACGACGATCCGCATCAGCTTGCGCATCAGTGTGGACGTGTCTGGCCGTTCAATGCGCACGCCGTCATCCGCTGCTCCTGGCGCGGCGGCGAGCAGGGTGGCGGGGTGCCATATTCCGCCGTCGATCAGGGCGGCGGTCCCGGCGATGAGTTGGGTCGGGGTCACCGCGATGCCGTTGCCAAACGACACGGTCATCACCGTCGCGGTCTTCCACCTCGACGCCGGTTGGACAATGGGGGGGGCCGATTCCGGAAGCTGGATTGGCGAACGGACGAAAAATCCCAGCTTCTTCAGCCACGCTCGCTGGCGGTCCGCGCCCACCCCGAGCGCGATATGCGACGCGCCGATGTTCGACGAGACGGCGATTAGTTCGGGCACCGCCATGTCGTGATGCTCGGGCTCGAAGTCGGTGATGGTGAAACGCCCGATGTGGATCGGATGAACGGTATCGAAAACGTCCCATATGTGGATCACGTCGTCGTCGAGCGCCATCGCCGCGGTCTGCAGCTTGAACGTGCTCCCCGGCTCGTAGGCGCCGCTCACAGCGCGGTCAAACCGCTCGTCCGCCGTCGCTTGGCCCAGATCGGCGGTGTCGTAATCCGGCAGCGAGACTAGCGACAGCACCTCGCCGGTATTGGCATCCATCACGATCCCGGCGGCGCCAACAGCCTTGAATTCCGCCATCGCCGCGGCAAGCTCATCGCGCACCACCGCCTGAATGCGCACATCGAGCGATAGGCGCAGCGGCGAGGGGTTCGCCATCAGACGCTTATCGAACCATTTCTCGACTCCGGCGACGCCATGCTCGTCGATGTCGACGCCGCCCAGCACATGCGCGGCAACCCGGCCCATCGGATAGTGCCGCTCCTCGCCGGGGAGGAAATCGAGGCCCGGAACCCCGAGATTGTTCACCGCGAGCTGCTGGGCGGGGGTGATGCGCCGGGCCAGGAACACGAACTGCTTGGTGCTCTCCGACAGGCGGGCCTGGACGGTCGCCTCGTCGAGGTCGGGCAGCACGCTCTTGAGCTTGCGGGCATCCGCCGCCGGATCGATCACCTGTCTCGGGTCGGCGAACAGGTCGACCGTCGGCAGCGAGATCGCGAGTATCTTGCCATTGCGGTCCGTGATCATCGCGCGGCGCGACACTGGGGCGGCATCGAGGTCTTGCTTGTCGATCAGGACGGCAACCTTGTGCTCGGGCCGATGCGGCGCGAGGGGGGCTATGATGGTGGCGTCGGCGAGCTTGAAGACGACCGCCATGAACAGCAGGGAAAACCCCGCCGCCGTGATCACGAGCCGCGTGCGGGTTCGCTCCAACGCGGCGCGCCGACGCAGATCGGGGGCGGTGACGCGCACAGTCTCCATGCGCGGTACCGCGTCGCCCAGGCGTGGCGCGCCAGTGCGGTGCGCTGGCGGCGCGTTCGGCGAGGGCGCGGTCGGCGGGAGATCGGGCTGATTCGCCATGCCGCCCTCAGCGGTTCCAGTTGACCCACACCGGGGCGGGTGTGGGCGGTGGGGGCGCGGTGACGGTGCGCGCCATGCCGAGCATGGAACCGCCATAGATGGGAGCCGAGGCGGGCATGGCGGCGGGTGGAGCCTGTCTGGGGGAGTACCGCTGATAGGGCGGCCGGTAGACCGGCATTGGGCGGGGCACTTCGGCCGCGACCAGACGGGGCGCCGCCGGACGGGGCGCTTCCAGGCGGGGCGCTTCCGAGCGACGCGCCGCGGGGCGTGGCGATGCAACCTCGTCGGGCGGCGTCCGGATTGCCACCACCGTCGCGTGGCTTGGTTCCGGATGCGACGTGGGATGGTCGGCGACTGGCGCCGGCTCGGTTGGGTCCGGCGCCGTGGTGCTCGCCACGAAGCTCGGGCCGGCCGGCGGTTCCTCGACCGCGGGCGGCGGCGTGGGTGTCGCCGACCGCGGGGGCAGCGGCGCGGGCAACCGGGAATCAAGGTCGGCGGCGGACACGAACTGCGACGGCTTGGTCGGCTGGAGCGTCAGGAACTGGGCGGCGAGCTGCTGGAGCCGATCGGGCTGATCGAGCAGCGTCCACTCGGCGCGCAGCACGCGCGTCTGCTCACGCACCTGCGCGGTCTGGTGCACCACCTGGTCAATCTGGGCGTCCAGCACATGCACCTTGTGCTTGGTCTGATAAAGATACAGCCCCGATCCGCAGGCGAGCAGGAAGGTCACGCAGGTGATCGGGCGGATCATGGCGCGGTCGTCTCCGCTTCGGCTTCCTTGGGAAGGCGTTCCAGCGCGCGAAGGCGAGCACTGCGCGCGCGCGGGTTGGCGCTGGTCTCGACCGAGTCCGGGCGTACCGCGCGCGGTGTCAGCAGACGGAAGTCTGGGGCGGCGCGGGGTACCAGGCCCCCAGGATCATGGCGCGACGGCGACGGCTTCCGTCCGGCCGCCTCGATCATGAAGCGCTTCACGATGCGGTCCTCGAGTGAATGAAACGAGACCACCACGAGCCGCCCGCCAGGCGCGAGCAGGCGCGTCGCCGCCGCCAACCCACGCGCGATCTCGCCCAATTCGTCGTTCACCCGGATACGCAGCGCCTGGAAGCTGCGGGTCGCCGGATCCATTCCCGACCGATCGGGTGGCAATACATCGCGGATGAGGTCCGCCAGCTGCGCGGTCGTCGTGAGCGGCGTCTCGGCGCGCGCGGCGACGATGGCGCGCGCGATGCGCCTTGCGGCACGTTCCTCGCCCAGCTCGTGCAGCAGGTCGGCCAGTTCGCGCTCAGGCAGCCCGTTCACGAGTTCGGCCGCGGATCGTCCGGTGCGCCCCATCCGCATATCGAGCGGCCCGTCGGCGCGGAAGGAGAAGCCGCGCGCCGGATCGTCGATCTGAAACGACGAGACCCCGAGATCCAGAACCACGGCGTCGAGCATGGCGACACCGTGCGCGGCGAGCAGGCCCAGCATGTCACCGAAGGTGCCTTGGATGAGGTGAAGCCGCCCAGGGAAGGAAGCGGCGAGGCCGGCGCCGCGCGCGATCGCATCCGGGTCGCGATCGATCGCCCACACGGTGCAGCGCGCCGCCCGCAGGATCGCCTCGGCGTAGCCACCACCGCCGAACGTCGCGTCGAGGTAGACACCGTCATCGGCCGGCGCGACCCAGCCGAGCATTTCGCGTGCCAATACGGGGATGTGACCGCGCGGGTTCACGACAAGACTGCCCCAGGCAGCGTGAGGCCCCGAGCACGGGCACGCTCGCGCGCCTCCGCGCGGCGGCCTTCGGCGGCTTGCGGCTCCCAAATTTGGAAGATGCGGCCGAGCCCCATGAAGACCACCGTCTCATGCAGGGCAGCATGAGCGATCAGGGCGTCAGGCAGGACGATTCTTCCCTCCTTGTCGATGTCTGCCGGGAACGCCTCGGCATACAGCGTGCTCGCCAGGTCGTCATGCTCCTCGCTGAAGAGATCGAGGCGGTGGAGCGGAGCGGCGAGCGCCTGGAATTCGTTCGCCGGCCACGCCTCGACGCACGGATGCTTGAACGAGGGCCGGAGCACGATTCCACCAGACGCGGAGTCGGCGCCATCGCGCAGTGCCGCTCGAAACGCCGCCGGAACGGAGACCCGGCCCTTGGCGTCCAGCCTGTTCTGGTGGGTGCCCAGGAAGAGGGTCATCCGACCGGCGCTCCGCGCTCATCCCCGGATGGGCCCATGCCCACCTCCCGATCCGCAGTCGTGGGATGACGTGGGATATCATGGGCGCCCGTGGGCGTCAAAGGTTTCGCGTGGATTCGAGGGCCTTGAATGTCGATTCCCAGCGACCGCGAAGACGTGTGTGCGCTGGACGCCCGTGAGCGGGTCAAGCGAATGGAGGGATGACTTTGTAGCATTTAAGCTACATATTGACGAATGATCGAGATTCGGGAGACCGCTGCATTCGGTGCGTGGCTCGACAGACTTCGAGACGGCGCGGCGAAAGCAAGGATCGCCGCGCGGCTCCGCCGCCTCGCGTTCGGAAACCCGGGCGACGTCCGCTCCGTCGGCGGTGGAGTATGCGAACTGCGCCTCCATTTCGGCCCAGGATATCGGGTCTATTTCGTCCAGCGGGGGGCCGCGTTGATCGTTCTGCTGGCAGGCGGAGACAAGAGTTCTCAATCGCGAGACATCGAAGCCGCGAAGGCCCTGGCCAGAGACCTGGAGGATTAGAACATGGCACACCAAACGCGTCTGTTCGACCCGGCGGCGTACCTCGACAGCGACGAAGCCCTCGCCGCCTACGTGAACGAAGCTCTCGAAACGAACGATCCGGCGTTCATCGCCGACGCGCTCGGCATCGTCGCGCGGGCCCGTGGCATGAGCCAGATCGCGCGTGACACCGGATTATCTCGGGAGAGCCTGTACCGCACCCTGAGCCCAGACGGGAACCCGGAGCTGAGCACGCTTCTGAGGATCGTGCGCGCACTGGGTTTGCGCCTGTCTGCGGTGCCGGAATCGGCCTCCTGAGGAGGAAAAAAGTGCCAGACGGCCTGTAAGCCGGGTTCTGTCCACGTCCTCGCGGACGCTTGGACGGCCATTCCTCTGGGACGCGCCTCGCGGCGCGCCTCGCGCGACCAACCCGGGCGGCGGGGCGGGAACGCCCTCGCGTCTCCCGTCTCGCGACGGGTCAGCCGGCCGCCCCTATTCGGTCTTGCTCCCGGTGGGGTTTACCGTGCCGCCCCCGTTGCCGGGGGCGCGGTGCGCTCTTGCCGCACCCTTTCACCCTTGCCCGCGGGACCCGTCGCCTTGCGGGGCGGACCTTGCGCGGGCGGTTTGCTTTCTGTGGCACTGTCCCTGGGGTCGCCCCCGCCGGCCGTTAGCCGGCACCGTCTTTCCCGTGGAGCCCGGACTTTCCTCCAACGCCCACGAGCGGGCGTCAGCGGCCGTCCAGCCGTCTGGCGGCGCAGGGATGGCGTGCCGCCAGGCCAGACGTCAAGAGGCCCGCGCGGCGTCGGTCCCGAGGATCACCGTCGCCTGCGCCGACAGCACGCCGCCGTTGCCGTGCACGATCGCGGTTTCCGCCCCCGCGACCTGACGCTCCCCGCATGACCCGCGCAGTTGGCGTACCGCCTCGATCAGGATCAGCAGGCCGTACATGCCGGGATGGCAATAGGACAGCCCGCCGCCATTGGTGTTGACCGGAAGACGCCCGCCCGGGGCAATCGCGCCGCCCTCGACGAAGCGGCCGCCCTCGCCCTTCGGGCAGAAGCCGAGGTCCTCGAGGAACAGGATCACGTTGATGGTGAAGGCGTCATACAGCGCCAGCACGTCGATGTCGGGCGGTCCCATGCGCGCCATCCGGTACGCCGCCTGACCCGAGCGAACCGCGCCGGTCACCGTCAGGTCGGGCATCGAGGAGATGTTGGCGTGGGTGATCGACTGCCCGCAGCCGAGCACGAAGGCGGGCTTGTGGCGCAGGTGGCGCGCCCGCTCCGCCGAGGTCAGCACGATCGCGCCGCCGCCGTCGGTGACGAGGCAGCAGTCGCGCACGGTCAGCGGCTCGCTCACGAAGGGGCTGGCGAGGACGTCCTCGATGCTCAGCGGGCGGCGGTCCCAGGCCGCCGGGTTCATTCGCGCCCAGCCGCGCGCCGCCACCGCGACCTCCGCCAACTGTTCGCGGGTGGTGCCGAACTGGTGCATGTGGCGCGACGCGGCGAGCGCGTAGGCGCTGGCCGGCAGGAACGGACGAAACGGTGTCTCGTATGGGTTGGCCTCGCGCTGCGATGCCTGCGCGCGCCCAACGGTGCGCTGCGTGCTGCCATAGGCGACGACGGCGACGTGGCACAGGCCGAGCTGGATCGCCGCCATCGCGTGCGCGACGTGGATCTCGAACGAGGAGCCGCCGACGATGGTGGAATCCGTGTAGGCATCCGGCAGGCCGAGATATTCGGCGAGCGCCATCACCGAGAAGCGCGACTGCGTGCTGGCGCAGAACAATCCGTCGACATCGGCGAGCGCGAGACCGCAATCGTCGAGGGCACGGACAATGCCCTGCGCCATCAGGTCGATCGGGGTCATCGAAGCGGCGACCGCACCGAGATCGGACTCAGCCGCTCCGACGATCGCCGCCGAGCCGCGCATCAGCCCGTCCATCAGTTCGCCTCCGCCGGAGTGAAGACCGGGTAGGGCGGCTCCTTCCCGTCGCCGGGATGGATGCGTGCGCGCACGCGCGCGCCGATCCGCACCGCGCTTGGTGCGATGTCCTCGACACGGCTCATCAAGCGGAAGCCCTCGTCCATGTCGATTAGCGCGACGTTGTAGGGCGTGCCCTCGCGCGGGTGCACCACGGTGGTCGCATACACCGTGCCCAGCCCAGCGCTGATCCGCCATTCGAGGTCGGCGGCGCCGGTGCGCGGCGCGGCGACGCGCGGATAGAACACCGGCGCGCCGGTGGAGCGGCTGACCTGGTACGCCAGCTCCCCGCGCGCGAGATGCTGCGTGTAGACGGCGAGTGGGGAGGTTTCGAGGCGTTCCATCCGGATAGTTTGCCCACGCCCCGCGACGGCGGGCAACCGAGGCGTTAGCATCGGCGCACACGTCGGGGAGAGCCATCATGCGCATCACCAAGGTCGAGACGCTGAGCTGCAACGCCGGCTGGCGTGATTTCTCGTTCCTCAAGGTCAGCACCGATACCGGCCTTATCGGCTGGTCGGAGTTCATGGAGTCCTACGGCTCGCAGGGTCTGGGGGAAGTCATCACGCGTCTGTCCAGCCGCCTGATCGGGCAGGACCCGCGTCCGGTCGAGCGCCACACCACGTTCTTCCACGGCGTCACCCGGGCGGCGCCCGGCGGGATCAACCAGCAGGCCATCGCCGCGATCGAGAACGCGCTGGTCGACCTGAAGGCCAAGGCGCTCGGCGTTCCAGTCTACGAGCTGCTTGGCGGCCCGATCCGCGATCGCCTGCGTCTCTACTGGTCGCATTGCGGTTCGTACCGCGCGATGTACGGCGAGCGGTTCCGCGAATGGACAGGCAGCGCGCCGATCCGCACGCTCGATGACGTGGCCGCGCAGGGGGCGGAGGTGGCGCGGCGCGGCTTCAAGGGACTTAAGACAAACATCATGCGTCTTGGGGGCGACACGCCCGGCTTGCACATGCCCGGCTTCAACGCGCCTTTCGCCCCCGGCCTCGTGCCCGATCGCGCATTGACCGAGGAGTTGATCGCGCAGATGGCCGCCTTTCGTCAGGGGGCGGGACCCCAGGTGGGCCTGCATCTCGACCTCAACTTCAACTTCCGCACCGAAGGCTATATCCGCCTCGCCCAGGCGATGGAGCCGTTCGATCTCGAGTGGTTGGAGATCGACAGCTACGACGCCGCCGCGCTCGCGACGATCCGGCGCAGTTCGCGCACCCGCATCGCCTCCTGCGAATCGTTGTTCGGACGTCGGCAGTACCGGCCGTTCCTCGAGCACCAGTCCGTCGATGTCGCGATCATCGACGTGCCGTGGAACGGCATCCTTGAGTCGGTGAAGATCGCGGCGATGGCGGATGCCTACGAGGTCAACGTCGCGCCGCACAATTTCAACGGCCATCTGGGCACGCTGATGGGCGCGCATTTTTGCGCCGCGGTGCCGAATTTCCGGGTGATGGAGATCGACGTGGACGAGGTAAGGTGGAAGGACTCGCTCGTCACCCATCCGCCGGTGATCGAGGCGGGCGAATTGCTGATCCCGACTGGCGCCGGCTGGGGCGCCGAGGTCAACGAGGACGCGGTCCGCGCGCACCCCGCGTCGGGCCGATCGTGGTCGTGAGTGCCTTACGAGCTAAGCCGCTCGAACCGAATCAGCGTCGCGGGCGCGATCTTCCCGCCAAACCCGCTCCCACGAGTCCGACCGCGAGCAGCCCGAGCGCACCCGGCTCGGGCACGGGACTGTTCGGCGTGTAGTCGTAGGTGATCGTCAGCGCTCCCGACCAGCTAAGGTCGGTTGTGCTGGCGCAGGTCGGGCCGCCGAAGCCCGAGCAGGAGGTGATAGGCAGGTAGTCGACTATCTCCGATGAAAGGTTCACCGTACCCAGACCGATAAACGGTGCCAGCGCCGCCGTGATCGTCTGGGGATTCGGCACAAACGCACCCGCGCCCAAGCTTGGCGGGACGAGACCGCTGCTGCATGAAAAGGGAAACGTGAAGTCGTTATGGCAGCTCGCGCTGGCCGTGACCGCTCCGGTCAGTTCGGTCGGTGGTCCCGGGCCTATGACGGACAGCGTGGCGGTGAATAATGCGCTCGCCATGCCGCCCTCTCCGCCGGTCAGGATCGCCGTGGCGCCGCCGCCGATCGTTGAACCGGTCAACGAGATATCGACCTCGTTCAATGTCCCCAGGGCCGGGGAAAACCGGTCGAAGCCTAGCGTCTGGGTCGGACTCGCGGCGTCTACCGAGAAAGGCAGTGGACCAGAGGATATCGTCGATGCGAACGCCGCTCCGGCGCCCCCAAGCAGAAATCCGGCCCCGGCGATCATGGCGATAGCACCGTCGACTGAGCCTATGCCCATGATATCGCTTCCCCCACACTAATTTCCTAACCCAAATGTCACCTTACATTGCCGGCGCATTAAGTGCAAGGGTGCGCCGCGCCTCTGTCGTTGCTCTGTCCCTGGCCATCGGGTCGGGATTATAGCCTCGCGGGATGTCTCCACCGCTTCGCGCTTCGGTCGACCAGATCGCATGGCCGGCCGTCATGACTGGCATGGCCGCTCAGTTGCTTGCGCTTCAGCGTCAGTTCGACGAGACGCAGTTCTGGAGCCTGGCGCGGTTACGCGCGAACCAGTTTCGCCAGCTTCAGATCCTGATCCGCCATGCTGGACGCAACGTGCCCTTCTACAAGGAGCACTTGCGGAAGTCGGACATCGATCCCGAAGCCGAGCTGACGGATGAAGCATGGCAGCGGCTGCCGGTTCTGACCCGGCAGGATATCCAGACGCATCGCGCGGAGCTGCATGCGACCGACTATCCATCCGCGCACGGCGCATTCGCCGAGGCTACTTCCGGCGGCTCGACCGGTGTCCCTGTCCGCGTGCGCAAGACCGCGCTGGAAGCCCTGCTGTGGAACGCCGTCCATCTTCGCGAATTGTCGTGGCACAAGATAGACCCAGGCGGGACGATCGCGCGCGTCCGTGGAATGCCGCCGCATTTCACGCCCGAGCAGCAGGCAGCCGTTCGCTCCCCAGAGGGACTCCGGCTCGGCGACTGGGGACCGCCCTACAACCTGCTTTGGCCCACCGGGCCGATGGTCGTGATCGACTATGCCATGTCGATCGCGGGGCAGGCCGAATTCCTGCGGCGGCTTGGCCCGGATTACGTGCTGATCAATCCATCCACGCTGCGGTTGCTCGTAGGCCACTGCCGCGCCGAGCGCGTCACGCTGCCGGAGGTGCGGGCATTCTGGACCTCGAACGAGATGCTCGACGCGGAGCTGCGCGATGCTACCCGCCAAGTATTGGGCAAGCCGATCATCGACAATTACACCTCGGGGGAATGCGGATACATGGCCCTGCAATGCCCCGCCAGCGACCACTATCACGTGCAGTCGGAGGTGGTCTTCCTCGAAGTTCTCGATGATCATAACCGGCCTTGTGCGCCTGGCCAGATCGGGCGGGTCGTGGTGACCCCGCTGCATAATTTCGCGATGCCACTGCTGCGTTACGCGGTTGGCGATGAGGCCGAGGCCGGATCGCCTTGCGCCTGCGGACGCGGGCTGCCGGTGCTGCGCCGGATCGTCGGGCGGACGATCGATTATCTCCTTTGTCCGTCCGGGGAGAAGCGGCGCGTCAACTTCCGGTACTCCCTGGCGGCGATAACGGCCATTCGCGAATACCAGGTTGCCCAGGTCGGCGTGGATCGGATCGAGGTCCGCTTGGTGACCGCGCGAGGATTGACCGATGCGGAGGAGGCGCGGGTGCGGGCGATGATGGCAGGCGAATTCGGGCCCGAGTTCCGTATTGAACTGACCTATCCCGCATCGATCATTCGCACGGAAGCCGGCAAGCTGCGCACGTTCGTCTCCGAGCTGAAGGGCTAGCTTGTCACGGACGCGGCCTCGTGGTTCCGCGGCTCAGCCGACGATCTCCTCGGCACGATAGCCTTGCGCGAACAGCAGCGCGCGCAGATTGCCGTGATCGACCCGCGCGCGCGCCTCGGCGGCTAACACCGGCTTGGCGTGGAAGGCGACGCCGAGACCGGCGGCGCGCAGCATGGCGAGGTCGTTGGCACCGTCGCCGACCGCCATCGTCTCGGCGAGATCGAGATGGTGCTCGGCGGCGAGCGCGCGCAGCGTCGTGAGCTTGGCGTCTCGATCGAGGATCGGCTCGGCGACGCGTCCGGTCAGTGCCTTGCCGTCGTCGAGCAGCGTGTTGGCGAAATGCGCGTCGAACCCGGCGAGCGCGGCGACGCGGGCGGTGAAGAAGGTGAACCCGCCTGAGACCAGCGCCGTCATGGCGCCGTGGGCGTGCATCGTCGCCACCAGCTCGCGCGCGCCTTGCGTCAGGCGCACGCGCTTCCAGGTCTTCTCCAGCGCGTCGAGCGGCAGTGCGCGCAGCATCGCCACCCGTTCGCGCAGGGCGTCGGCGAAATCGATCTCCCCGTTCATGCTGCGTCGAGTGATGGCGGCGATCTGGTCCCTCAGTCCCGCGAAATCGGCCAATTCGTCGAGCGTCTCGCTGGTGACGATGGTGCTGTCCATGTCGGCGACCAGCAGCCGCTTGCGCCGTCCGGCGATCGGGGTTGCGATGGCGTCCACGCCGGTGCCCACCAGCATCGCCGCGATTGCGCCCATGTCCGGCGCGGCGGGAATGTGAATATCGACCGCCTCGCCGGGGGCCAGTATGTCGGGCTTTCCCCCGCCGACGACGTCGCGAACATGTTCGACCAATTCGGCACTCAGCGGCGGAGCAGCGGCGATAAGGGTGAGGACTTGCGACATGACCGGAATCTGGCAGTGGGGGAGGGGGCGGACAAGCCAGCCCTGATCGTCTTCGGCCCGACCGCCAGCGGCAAATCGGCGCTGGCCATCACGCTCGCCAGACGCCTTGGCGGGACCGTCATCAACGCCGATTCGATGCAGGTTTACCGCGAACTCCGTGTGCTTACGGCCCGTCCGACGCAAGAAGAGGAAGCGCTGGTCCCGCATCGCCTCTATGGCGTCCGCCCTGCCGCGGAACCGTCCAGCGTTGCCTGGTGGCGAGACGCGGCGCTGGAGGCGATGGCGGCGGCGCACGCCCAGGGCCGCATCCCCATCCTGTGCGGCGGGACCGGCCTCTATCTCACGGCGCTCACGCAGGGGCTCGCCGCGATCCCCGACGTGGGACCAACGGCGCGCACGGAAGCGCGTGCGTTGCTCACTGAACTCGGCTCAGCCGGCCTGCACGCCCGGCTGGCCGAGGCCGATCCGGCGACGGCGGCGCAACTGCGCCCCTCCGACGGCCAGCGCATCGCCCGTGCCTGGGAGGTGTGGCG
>JBAWFF010000548.1:0-4945 GCA_049591635.1 Acetobacteraceae bacterium | reverse complement strand
CCCCCTCCCCTTGCGGGAGGGGGTTAGGGGGAGGGGTCAGCAGATAGGGCGTTTGGTATTATCCGCCGGAGCCCAAGGCTTTGTCGCGACGCAAGCCGCCATGGTCGCGCGAGCAGGCCGACCCGTGGATGCGAGCGATCCGACCCCCACAAGAGCCACCCGGTGCCTGGCTGGTATCCAGATCATTGGACCGCGAAGCGGCAATGATATCATGCGCGGCGATCATTCCACTTACAACTTCCTCCGCCTCCCTGGAGAGGGCCCTTCTGCTGTCGTCAAGGGGGCGCAGCGCATCGTCGAAATGACGCCTCATACTGAAATTGGAATGACAGCGCGCGGTCGGTTTCGATTTTCTCCGCTGCTGTCTCGGGTGTCACTTCCATTTGCGGGCGCGCGCTTGCGAGGTCCCGCGCGCCCGCGGCGCCGGACTCCATGGCGTCGTGACCTCTGTGTCGTGTCGGCACGACCGCCGAACCGGCTTTATGGTAAGTCGGGCGGGGCTAGTCGGGCGTGTTCCGACATGAGAAAATTGATGTAGCTGCGGATGAGGTTGCAATAGAGTTCTGCTTCACCCCTTTGCATATCCACAGAGCTTTTGATGTCAGCCCCATGTCGGACGCCGCCACCTGTGGGCGACGATAAATAGCCATGAAGCGTCGTAACCCAATCCAAAACTTGATCGAGGATTTGGCCCTTGTGATGTCGGCGAAGCTCTCCTGCGATCTTATTGAAGTATTTGCCTTGCACCGTTCCCGTTCCAGTGTCGAGGCCGCGAAAGGCCGTCGAAACGGTTTCGAGAAGCCAGAGGATTTCAGACACGGCAGGGCGGTTGCGCCCCTCCGATAGCAACCTGTCCGACTCCTTTAGCGACCGCTGGATGAGTTCCTGAGCTTGTTCGTCAAGCGAGGCGGACCGCTCTGCCACAGCAATTGGCTCGCTCGGTGCGGTAAGAAAAATTAGGTTCGGCGGCTTGATCTCGTAACCCGCGTCATTCTCGCGGAGCACACGATTCATCATTTCCACATCGGGGATTCCGCGAGCGGATTGTCCCCCACGGATCGCCTCGCAGGCGTCGTAGAACGCTTCTATAAACAGCGGTCCATTCTCTGACGCCTGCTGTATGGAGCGATCCAGATCGCTGTCAGCCCAGCTTTCGCTCGAACTGCGGTGCGAGGTGAGTCCCGCCGCGCCCGCGAAATAGCATTTGAAATGTTCGAGGATATCCCAGCGCTCCCCCTTCGACGCGATCCTTCCGACAAACTCGTTAAATTTGTGTCTTACCGCCATCGGCACCGCGCCGGGTGACTCAAAACGCCAGCGACCATCGAAATTCAGCATGGTGATACTTCCTGCTCTTACGCATACGCAGCCGTCATAGGTCACGCACACGGGCAAATACCTCGCCCGTCTCGACTGATCGACGCACCTTGTGCTCAAGCACGTGATTAAGTGGAATTTCCCTTTGAAGGGCGTCGTGCAGGTCGAGCCCGTCCATGCAAATGACACTGCCACCACGTCCGTAAGCCGTAAGTCCGTCTTGGCTGAAGCCGCTGTAGCTGACAAACAATCCACGTGCCCAATTCACTCTCGCCCTAAGCTTTCCCTGAAATGCGTGAAGGTCTGCTGCCGGGGTCTGGGCGTTTTGCCATTTGGCTTCCAGCAAATATGTCTCACCGGCAAGCACAAAGCTGCCGTCTATCTGTTCGCCGGTTGTGCGGAATCCGCCGCGCGGCAAAAGTCCGAACGCGCTGAAAACCTGCTTTAGGAAGTCCTCGAATGCATACCCTCTGGGTTGCGGGTCGAGGCTGCTCAAGACCATCAGCTTGCCCAGTAACCCCGCATAGTCCGCCGGCTTTTCGAAGCTCGGAGGAGGGGGAGCTGCTGACGGAGGCGGCTTGCCTTGAAGCCGATTCAGCAAATTGAGGAGCTGGGCGTGTGCGTTCGGCATCCATTCGCCTTGCCCAGTAAGCGTTCTGCGTGTCTCTCGATACTCCCAAAGCGCGTTCAGGGTGCGAACGGCGTGGTTGGTATCTTCCTTTCGTAAAAAGCATCGTAAGCGTTTGGCCTTGGATGTGCCTTCATCTCGGTATCGAGGATGATCGATGTCGATATTCAATTCCTCTGCAAAGAATTGCGTCATAGCGCGGTCGGAAAAGTCCAGAACGTAACCACCTTCCATTTGGAAGATTTTATCGATGATTTGCATGTCAAGGCTGCGGATACCTGATGGCATGGCCTCACGCCGCTGCCTGATCTTGAAGCCTCGAAATCGTCGGATGGCTCACATTGTAGCGGCGGGCGATGTCGCGGATCGGCTCGCCCCGGTCGCGGCGCTTGATCGCCTCGCGCTGCTGGTGCGGAGTGAGCTTCGGTTTCCGCCCCATCTTCACGCCGCGCGCTTTCGCCCGTTCCCGTCCTTCGCCCGTGCGTGTCCGGATAAGGTCGCGCTCGAACTCTGCAAGCCCGCCCAGGACGGTCAGCATCAGCCGTCCGTGTGATGTGGTCGTATCCGCCCAGGCGCCGCCCAGGGACCGGAATCCGGCCTTCTTGCCGGTGATCACCGCCAAGGTGTCCAACAGGTGGCGGGTGGATCGCGCCAGCCGGTCGGGCCGCGTCACCGTCAGCACGTCGCCCGGCTGTAGCGCCTCGATCACGCGGCGAAGTTGCACGCGGTCGGTCTTGGCTCCGCTCACATGCACGTCGCGGAAAGCCTTCTTGCATCCGGCTTTGGTCAGTTGCCGCGTCTGTGCGTCAACGCTCTCGCTCTTGCCGCCCGGCGATACCCGTGCGTAGCCATATTTCATGAGGGGCATTCTGAACCGGAATTATGAACCGCAAAAGCCCTTTAATCTCAGTATCCTGATTTTGGTTCATAATTCTTGACATTTGCTACCAGCGCTAGGCCCCCATCAGCGTCGTTATACGTGCAGCCATTTGAAGGCAGCGCGCACGAAGGCCGCTCCGCCCGAGGTGATCGGTTCGCCGTGCGCCATCAACACCCGCTCGATCGGCCAAGCCAGAATGCGCCGGCGCGAGGCACGTGCCGCACGGCGGTTCAGGAACGACACCCGAAGGTCGCGCGGTGCGCCGGGATTGGGTGCGACGATTCCACCATGCCGCGCGACGAGGCCGCGCCAACCCTTGAACCAGTCGCGCGGGAAATTCTGGATGAGGTCCGCGAAGATCGCCGTGTGGCTGGGATGGTGAAGGAACACCGCTTCCGTGAGGAGGAAGCTGCCACGCATGAGGACTTGGTCAATGTCCATCGCCCATGCCGGATCGGGTGTGTCACCCAAGTCCGCGTGGAGACGAGATGGCGAACGGTTCCTAACGCATCAACCTGCTGCGTGAGGTCAGACGACAGGGCAGTCGGCGACCACACGAATAATACCAGACGGCCTTCAGTCTGACCCAGCCCGCCATTCCCGCGAAGGCGGGAATTCAGGCCCGCGTGTACCGAATACCGCGCCATTCGCCTGGATTCCCGCCTTCGCGGGAATGACGGGAGAGGAGCGGGAATGATGGGAAAAGGGGCGGCAATTGCGACCTGGCCCAAATTCGGCCAACAGCGTCCCCACGGATGTACACTCTTCCTCGTTCCGGATAGTTTCAAGACCCACGCGATGTGCGCACAGAATGCTGCATGTGCGAAGGTGATGTGTCCACATAATGCTGCGACTGCGAACGGGTGGTGGTCACAAAATGTTGCAGGTGCGAAGGCGTCGTGTCCACACAGAAGGTGCCGGCGGCGCCGAGGTGTCCACATTCCGGAGGCGCGAACGCTGGTTTTACTCCGCCGCCATGAGCCGCGGCTCGACGAGGCGCTCCGCGGTGCCGAGATCGACCGATAGCAGCCGCGAGATGCCGCGCTCCTGCATCGTGACGCCATAGAGCCGGTCCATGCGGGCCATGCTCAGCGGATGATGCGTGACCACCAGGAACCGGGTCGCCGTCTCGCGCACCATGTCGTCGAGCAGCCCGCAGAACCGGTCGACGTTGGCGTCGTCGAGCGGCGCATCGACCTCGTCGAGCACGCAGATCGGCGCCGGATTGCAGCGGAAGACCGCGAAGATCAGCGACAGCGCGGTCAGCGCCTGCTCCCCGCCCGACAGCAGCGACAAGGTCGCGAGCTTCTTGCCGGGCGGCTGGGCGTAGATTTCGAGCCCCGCCTCGAGCGGGTCGTCGGAGCCGACCAGCGCGAGATGGGCGCGACCGCCGTTGAACATCCGCGAGAACAGCGCCTGGAACTGGCGATCGACCTGCTCGAACACCTGCGCCAGCCGGTCGCGGCCTTCGCGGTTGAGATGACCGATGGAACCGCGCAGCTTGGCGATCGCCGTCCCGATCTCGGCGCGTTCGGCTTCGATCGCGGCGATCTGGCGTTCCTGCTCCTCGACCTCCATTTCGGCGCGAAGGTTAACCGGCCCCATCTCGTCACGCTCCTTGACGAGACGCTCGTGCTTGCGCCTTGCCTTGTCCTCGGCGTCGGCGTCGCATGGCTCGGCCGGTTCGGGCAGTGCCGGATCGACGCCCAGGCGTTCGAGGATGCGCTCCGAGACGGTGCCCCAGGCGTGGTCGGCTTGTGTCGCTTCGGCCTCGGCGCGCACTGCGTTCTCCCGCGCCGTGCCGGCGGCGGCCTCGGCGGCGCGGGCGGTTCGCTCGGCCTCCGCCGCTTGGTTGGTGGCTTGGTTCAGGGCGGCGGCGGCGCGTCGATGCGCGGCGTCGGCGTCGGCCAGGGCGGCATCCGCCTCGGCCTTCGCGCTCGCGGCTTGAGCGGGAATTGCGGCAAGCGCGGCGCGTTGTTCCTCGGCTTCGCGCCCTCGGGCGAGCAGATCGGCGAGGCGTGCCGCCGCGTCGGCGGCACGTTCGGCTCCGTCCTGGCGCTCGCGCGCGATGACGGGGCGGCGGGACGCCCGTGCCTCGGCCTCGCGGGTCAGGGCATCAC
>JBAWFF010000547.1:0-7048 GCA_049591635.1 Acetobacteraceae bacterium | reverse complement strand
GCGCGTGGACGAGGACCGAAGCGGCGAACGAGGGCGCAAGGCGGCGGCGCGCGGCCGCGCCTTCGCGCGCCCGTCGCCGCGCCGTCAGGCTATGGGACGCCAAGCGCCTCCGGAGGATGGTGCGCGTTCATTCCACCTGGGCGGCGAGCCGGGCGAGATGGTGCGCGGTGTCGCCGAAGCTGTGCTCGATCACCATGCAGCGGCGGAAGAAATGGCCGACCGCGTATTCCTCGGTCATGCCGATGCCGCCGTGCAACTGGATCGATTGCTGCGAGACGAAGCGCGCCGCCTGGCCATAGCCGACCTTGGCCATCGACATGCTGCGCGTGCGTTCGGCCTCGTCGGGCTCATCAAGGCTGATCGAGGCGAGCATCGCCATGCTGCGGCCCTGCTCCATCGACATCAGCATCTCGGCGAGCCGGTGCTGCACGACCTGGTTCTGCCCAATCGGCTTGCCGAACTGCTCGCGGGTGCGGGAATACTCCAGCGTCATCGCGTGCATCGCTTCCATCGCGCCGACCGCTTCCGCCCCCATCGCGGCGATACCGGCTTCGACGACGCGGGCGACGATGGGGAAACCCTTGCCGACCTCGCCCAGCACATCGGAGTCGGCCACGGTGACGTTGCTCAGCGACAGCTCCGCGCCGCGCGTTTCGTCGCGCAGCGTATAGCCGCGCCGCGCCAGACCTCCGGCGGCGCCGTCCACCAAGAACAGGGTGATCCCGTCGGCGGCGTCCTGCGCACCGGAGGTCCGCGCGCTGACGATCAGCTTGTCGGCCGAATCGCCGTGGAACACGACGCTCTTCGCGCCGTCGAGCAGCCAGCCGCTGCCGTTGCGCTTGGCGGTGGTGGCGACGTCGGTGAGGTCGTAGCGCGCCTGCCGCTCGGAATGGGCGAAGGCGAGCTTCATGGCGCCCTCGGCGATGGCGGGCAGGATCGCGCCCTGCTGGGCGGCGTTGCCGGCCAGGCGCACCGCGGTGCCGCCGAGTACCACGGTCGCGAGGTAGGGCTCGAGCGCGAGCGCCCGTCCCATCGCCTCCATCACCAGCATGATTTCGACCGCGCCGCCGCCGAAGCCGCCATGTTCCTCGGCGAACGGCAAGCCCAGCAGCCCGAGTTCAGCATAGCGGCTCCAGAGATCGGCGCTCCAGCCGGCGGGTTCCTTCGCGTAGGCCTTGCGGTTTTCGAAGGCATAGCGATCGGCCATCAGGCGGTCGACGCTATCCTTGAGCAGCCGCTGCTCGTCGTTGAGTTCGAAATCCATCAGAGCCTCAGTACCGCTTTGGAAACGATGTTCTTCTGGATTTCGTTGGTGCCGCCGTAGATCGACGCGGCGCGCAGCATGAGGTACTCGCCGGTGGATTCCTGAAGACCCTCGGCAAGTTCGTCGGGCTCGTTGGCCATCGTCGCCAGCTCGTCCATCCAGATCGGCATCGACAGCGGGCCGCCGACGTTCATCGCCAGTTCCGAGGTGCCTTGCAGCAGCTCGGTGCCCTTCACCTTCAGCACCGAGGACAGCGGATCTGGGCGGCCGTTGCGCTGCTTGGCGTAGGCCGAGACCACCCGGAACTGGGTGATCTGCAACGCCTTCATGTCCACCTCGAACTGGGCGATACGGCGGCGGAAATCGTCGTCCTCGATCAGCGGCTTGCCGTTCTCCTTGACCTCGCGGGCCATGTGCTTGGCCGCCGCGATCCGCTCGCGCGACTTGCCGAGGCGGGCGATGCCGGTGCGCTCATTGCCGAGCAGGTATTTCGCCACGTCCCAGCCGCGATTCTCCTCATAGACGCGCATGGAGACGGGCACCTTCACGTCGTCGAAGAAGACTTCGTTGAGGTGGTGCGCGCCGTCGATCGAGATGATCGGGCGGATGGTGATGCCCGGCTGCTTGACCGGCAGCAGCAGGAAGGAGATGCCCTCCTGGCGCTTGGCGGCGTTCGGGTTGGTGCGCACGAGCAGGAAGATCCAGTCGGCGTTGTGCGCCGTCGAGGTCCAGATCTTGGAACCGTTGACGATGTAGTTGTCGCCCTCGCGCCGCGCCGAGGTCTTGAGCGAGGCGAGGTCCGATCCGGCGCCGGGTTCGGAGAAGCCCTGGCACCACCAATCGTCGAGGTTCCTGGCACGCGGCAGGAAGCGCTTCTTCTGCTCCTCGGTGCCGAACTGTATCAGCACGGGGCCGATCATGGTGATGTTGAACGACAGTGGCTCGGGCGCCGGGGCGGCCTGGTTCTCCTCGGTGAAGATCATGCGCTTCACGGGGGACCAGCCGGTCCCGCCATGCTCGACCGGCCAGTGCGGCGCCGCCCAGCCCTTCTTGTTGAGGATGCGCAGCCAATCGACCGTGTCCTGCTTGCGCGGGCGATGGCCGAGGCGCATCCGGTCGCGGATGTCGGCGGGGAGGTTGTCGCGGATAAAGCCGCGGACCTCCTCGCGGAAGGCGGTCTCCTCCGGTGTGAGCCTGAGGTCCATCGGCTTCCCCCTTCTCTCGCTTGCGTGTGCCGAGTTTGGCAGGGGTGGTGGAAGCGGGCAATAAGGGTGGTGTCGACCAAAGGGATGGGATGATCGGCGTGCCGGCCTGACGTTACCCTTCCAAAGCCGCCGGCCGAGCCGGCTGACCGCGTTTCTTCGAAATCCCACTATCTCAGACGCAGGCTCGCAGGTCGGTCTGCGTGAAATCGCCGCCTTTGAAGAGCAGTGGCGAGTCCATGGTCCTCGCCAATGCATAGGCGGCGCAGTCGGACAGGTTGAGCCGTGCCTTGGAGTGGATGCCCTTGCCATAGGTATCGAAGGCGCCGGCGGCGAGCCGTACCTGCGGCTCGTCGAAGGGTATGATCTCGATCTCCAAGTCGGCCAGGAATTGCCAGAACCGCGCGACTGCGGCCGCGCCGTGCCGCAAGCGTAGCACCGTGGCCGTCTCGTGCGCGGTGACCCGACAGAACGCAGCGATCAGCGCCGCCAATCGTGCTTTCGAAGACCGCCCTCTCTGGTTCGTCGAACAGAATGGCGAGCAGAGCGGAGCTATCGATGACGATCATAGGTCATTGAGGTCGTCCATGATCTCGCGCGCAGTACGCTGATCAAGGACCGGCATGGCGGCGATATCGCGCACCATCCGCTCGATGCGCTCCCGTCGCGCGGCCGCGGTCGGGGGAGGCCGCTCACGCGAATGGCGCGTCTCGGGCACGATGCCGACGGAACTGGCACATACCTCCAGAGCTTGTTTCACCGCGGCTTCAACGCTGATCTTCTGTGCGTCGGCCAGACGGCGCGCAAGCGCCTCGGTCTCGGGAGAAAGGTCGATCATCCAGGCATTGTAGCACTGGGCCGCCAACGAAAATAGCGGTCAGGCCGACCCTGCTTCACAGCCGCAGCACCGCTTTCGTCAGGATGTTCTTCTGGATCTCGTTCGTCCCGCCGTAGATCGTGCAGGCGCGCAGGAAGAGATACTCCCGCGTCGCGCACTCCGCCGTCTCGGCGGGTTCGTCGGTGGTATTGGCCATCGCCGTCAGCTCGCTCGCCCACAACGGCATCGACAGTGGACCGCCGGCGTCCATCGCGAGTTCGGTGGTCGCCTGCAACAGCTCCGTGCCGCGCACCTTCAGCACCGACGATAGCGGGTCGGGCCGGCCATCCCGCTGGCGGGTGGCGGCGGAGACCATGCGGTACTGCATGATCTCCAATGCCTGCATGTCCACTTCGAGCTGCACGGCGCGCATCCGGAAGCCGGCGTCGAGCGCGCGGGTCTGGCCGGCGAGACGCTTGGCCGCCGCCACGCGCTCCTTGCTCTTGCCCAATTGCGCGATGCCGACGCGTTCGTTGCCGAGCAGGAATTTCGCCACGTCCCAGCCGCGGTTCTCCGTGTGCACGCGCATCGCGACTGGCACCCGCACGTCGTCGAAGAACACCTCGTTCAGATGGTGCTCGGAATCGATCGAGATGATCGGGCGCACGGTGATGCCCGGCGTCGTCATGTCGATCAGCAGGAAGGAGATGCCCTCCTGCTTCTTGGCGGCGTTCGGGTTGGTGCGGACGAGGGCGAAGCACCAATCGGCGTGTTGCGCGGTCGAGGTCCATATCTTCGAGCCGTTGACGACGTAGTCATCGCCGTCACGCCTCGCCGCCGTCTTCAGGGCGGCGAGGTCCGATCCAGCGCCGGGTTCGGAGAAGCCCTGGCACCACCAATCGTCGAGGTTGGCGGCGCGCGGCAGGAAGCGGCGCCGCTGATCGTCGGTGCCGAACTGGATCAGGACGGGGCCGATCATGGTGACGTTGAAGGGCGACAGATCGGGCGCGGGAGCGAGCGAATTCTCGTCGAGGAAGATCATGCGCTGGATCGCCGTCCAGCCCGGCCCGCCGTGCTCCTTCGGCCAGGAATACGCGGCCCAGCCCTTGCGGTTCAGGATACGCTGCCAGGCGACGGTGTCCTGCTTGCGCGCGACATGGCCGAGGCGCATCCGCTCATGCAGATCGGCGGGCAGGCTCCGGCCGATGAAGTCGCGCACTTCCTGGCGGAAGTCGGCTTCCTCTTGTGTCAGACGCAGATCCATGAGCGTCGCCCCTTGCCGCGCGGATGGGGCAGCATGGCGGGGCGGAGGCGGAGCGGCAAGCGGGCGCGATCAGTACTCGTCGCGGTGACGACCCCCCAACGCGCCGCCCACGCTCGCGATGAAAGCGCCGACCAGCATCGAGAAGAAGATGTAGAATGACAGCTTCGCCCCGGCCTTGCGCGTCTCGTCGGCGGCCTGGCGCACCTTGGCTTCGGCGGTCTGTTCCGCCGCCAGCACGTCGCTGACGCGCTTGTCGGCGTCCTGTTTCGAAAGTCCGGTACGGGCCGCCACGAGCTGCGACAGATAGGCCTTGTCGGCGTCTGGAACGGTGCCTCCGTTTGCGACGCCCTTGGCGAGAATCCGGGTCGTCTCCGCCGTCACGTCGGCGGCGTTGGTGCCGGGATGGTCGGAGCGGTAGAGGGCGTCGACATAGTACCCGAGCAATCCGCCGCCGCCCCCGGTTTGTTGCGTCGCGCCCTGGCTGACGCCCGCGATCATCGCCGACGCGGCGCCCCCGGCGGCGCGCGCGCCGCCGCCGATGAGCGAGGAGGTCGCGGAGGCGAGGAACGCCGCAGTAATCACCGACGCCACCGCCCAGGCAAGGAAGCCATGCACGGTGTCGCGGAAGAAGACCTCGTCGGTGTGCATCCCGACCCACTTGGTCCGCAGCCTGCCGGTGAGATAGCCGCCCAGACCCGACGACAGCCATTGCACGATAATGAGCCATATCGCGGCCCCGACGGTGAACGTGGTCACCGAGCTTCCCGCGCCGCTCCACGGCGACACGGAGGCCAGGCCGATGCCCGCTCCGAATGCCAGCAGGATCAGCGATATCGCCGCGGCGGCGAAAGCCCCGCCGATGATCGCCGCCCAGGCGACGGCGGACGTAGATGATTCCGTGGCGGAGGCACTCTGCGCGAGCGGTGCGGCCATGTCAGAAATCCTCCGGGGATGGGGTCAATGCCACAGGAGGACGATCAGGATGATGATCGGAATCGGCACGCCCAGAAGCCAGAGAAGTATTCCCTTGCCCATGATTTCGCTCCTGCCTTGTTCGCGGACGGACGCTCAATTGGTTCAGGGGTCCGCCGACCCGGACTCGACGATCGATTGGGCTTGCTCGATCAGCGGCAGCAGGCTCGCCACCTTGCCCTTTTCCAACTCGTCGAGTGCATCCTCCAACGCGTCGGCGATGGCGGGGAGCTGATTTCCTTCCGCCCCGAGGGCGATCCCGCCCGTGGAGTCGATCGCGTCGATGGCGGCCTCGATCGATTCCCGCAACTCGCCTTCGTTCCGGTCGATCACGGCCTCCTGCACCCGCGCCAAGGCCTCGACCATGTCTTCGGGCTCGGCCGGCGCCGGCCCGTCGGCGCCGGCTTTCTCGATGCTTTCGCCTTGCACGGCCCTATCCCCTGACACGATGTTCGTTGAACGGACGCCACATTATGGGAAAGCGGATGGCTGGTTACATACACCTTGTCGTTATCCACTTTGTCGTTATCGCGACGAGGCAGGGGCGTTTGACCGCGGGACGCTGGCGGCCCAGATCGGCAACGGGACGAAGCGCGAAGGAGCCGACACGATGCGAAGCCAGCTCGACAAAGCCCTGGCGTTCCGCAACCTGCACGAGCGGCCGGGCGCTTTCATCATACCCAATCCCTGGGACGCCGGCACGGCGCGGCTGCTCGCGGCGCTCGGCTTCGAGGCGCTGGCGAGCACCAGCCTCGGGCTCGCCAACATGCTCGGCCGTCGCGACAGCGTGGTGACGCGCGACGAGGTGATTGGCAATTGCCGCGACATCGCGGCGGCGACCGATCTTCCGGTGAACGCTGATCTGGAGAATTGCTTCGCGCACGCGCCGGACGCGGCGGCCGAGACGATACGCCTGGCCGCCGAGGCGGGGGCGGTCGGCGGCTCGATCGAGGATTTCACCGGCGACGCCACAAACCCGATCTATGAGTTCGACCTGGCGGTGGCCCGCGTGCGCGCGGCGGTCGAGGTCGCGCACGGCATGGCGATGCCGTTCCTGCTGACCGCGCGGGCGGAGAACCTGCTGCACGGGCGCACCGACATGGCCGACACGATCCGCCGATTGCAAGCCTATGAGGCAGCCGGGGCCGACGTGCTGTACGCGCCAGGGCTGCGCGACATCGCCGAGGTGCGCCGGGTAGTCGGTGCGCTGAAGCGGCCGTTCAACGTGGTCACCGGCTGGCTCGACCCGGATATCACGGCGGCGCAGCTGGCCGATGCCGGGGTCAAGCGGATCAGTGTCGGCGGAGCGCTCTCGCGGCTCGCCTTGGCGGCGTTTCTGGACGCCGCGCGGGCGATGCGGGAGACGGGCTCGTTCGGGTGGATGCGGGAGATGGCCTCGATCGGCGAGTTGCGACGGATGTTCGCGGAGTGATTGGTCGGTCAGCAGGTCTCCGAGGGCGGCGTGCGGTCGGCCTTGGTGCCGGCGCGGCGGGCCTTGGCCTCCAGCCGGCGGCGGCGCGACGCGGCGC
>JBAWFF010000546.1:0-3955 GCA_049591635.1 Acetobacteraceae bacterium | reverse complement strand
CTGCTCCTCGTCACGGTGGAAGACCTCACCTATGCGCAAGTGGCGCAGGTCCTCGGGATCCCGATCGGCACGGTGATGTCGCGCCTTTCCCGCGCGCGGGAGCGGTTGCGAGAGATGATGGGCGACCGCCCGCGATCGGCGGGCAGGAGCGCCAAGTGACAGAGCCCGACCTCCCGATCCACGACGACGACCTGCACGCCTACGTGGACAACCAGATCGATGCCGGCCGGAGAGCGGCGGTCGAGCGCCACCTCGCCGCACACCCGGACAGCGCGCGAATGGTCGCGGCGTATCAGGCGCAGCGCGACACGCTCCGTGCCACCTTCGCCGCTCGGAGCGCCGAGCCGCTGCCGCCCGAACTGAACCTGACGCGGATCGTCGCGACCCGCCTGCGACACCGGCGGACGCCGTGGCGGATCGCGGCGGGCATCGTGCTCGCGCTTGGAGCGGGTGGTGGCGCTGGGTGGCTGCTGCACGGGCGGCCGTTCGAGGGTCGTTCGGCCCAGGCGATGGCGGCATTGCAGCAAGAAGCACTCGCGACCTACACCGTCTACGCCGCCGACCGGCTCCATCCGATCGAGGTTTCCGCCGCGCAGGAGACGCATCTTCGGCAATGGCTATCGAGGCGCCTGGAGCGGCAGGTGATCCCGCCCGACCTCTCCGCGTTCGGCTACCGGCTCATCGGCGGCCGCCTCATCGCGACCGAGCACGGCGGCGCGGCGGCGCTGTTCATGTACGACGACGCCAAGGGCGACCGGCTCTCGCTGCTGCTGCGGCCGATGGCAGCCGGCCTGCTCGCCGGCAGGACCGACATCGGCGGCGCGGCGATGAATGGTTGCGCTTGGATCGACAAGGGAATGGGCTACGCGGTGGTGGCGCCGGTGCCGGACGCCGAACTTGACCGCATCGCGGCGCAGGTCAGCACGACGTTCGCGGTCCCGGGATGAGTTCGCGGATCGCAGGGAATAACCGCCGTCGCGGCGCGTCTGCGATTGGATGGAACGGTTTCACGCGGACGGAATTGCCCGGCCTAACCCCTCCCGAACCGCTCGACAGCAAGGAGTTGCCATGCGGATTGTTCTTGCGGCAATGGCGGTCATCGCCACTCTCGCGCTGGGTGCGTGCACCGCCGGCGGCGGTTTCAATGGCCTGCAATCGGCGCCCGTCGCGCGGGACGGCGGTGGCGCGGGCGCGGGAGGCGGCATGGGCGGCGGCGGTGGCGGCTATTGATCGCGCTCACCGCGCGATGAACGCCTCCGCCATCCGCCGCGCCAACTCATCCTGCCTGAACGGCTTCTTCAGCCGGGGCGCGGCTTTGATCACCGGCGGGTCGTTGTCGCGATCGCCGTAGCCGGTTACCAGCAGGAACGGGATTGCCCGCCCGGCAAGCGCCTCGGCCACCGGGACCGTGCTCTCCCCGTGGATGTTCATGTCGAGCAACGCGCCGTCGACCGGCTGATCGCGCACCACGGCGAGCGCGGTCTCGATGGTGGGGACCACGCCCACCACTTCGCAGCCGAAATCGGCCAGCATGTCCTCGAGCAGCATGGCGATGATCGCCTCGTCCTCGACGACGAGGATGCGCAGCCCCGCCAGGCGCTTGTCCATCCGTCAGTCGCTCCCGATCCCGTCGGCGGGAGCGAACGCCTCCCAGGGAAATATCAGCTCGCAGCGCACCCCATCCGGCTGGTACTCCAGCCGCGCCTCGCCGCCGAGTTCGTGGGCGGTGCCACGCTCGACCATCTTGGTGCCGAAGCCCGGCGTGGTCGGCAGCAACAGGGTCGGACCGCCAGCCTCCCGCCACGCGACGCGGACCTTGGAGCCGTCGTCGTCGCGACGCCAGGTGACGGTGAGTCTCCCGTCGCGCACCGACAGCGCGCCGTACTTCGCCGCGTTGGTCGCCAGCTCGTGCAGGATCATCGCCAGGGCGATGCCCTTCTGGGGCCGCATGGTGAGCCGCGATCCGTGCGTGGCGATGCGGTCGGCGTTCTTCGTGCGATACGGCTCCAGTGTCCGCTCGACGATGTGGCCGATTTCCGTGCCCACCCAGTTCTTCTCCACCAGGAGATTGTGCGCCTCGGCGAGGGCGTTCAGGCGGCCCTCGAACGCTCGCTTGAAATCGTCCATCGAGGTGCTTGACCGCAGCGCCTGGGCGCTGATGGCCTGCACCGTCGCCAACGTATTCTTGATGCGGTGGCTCAGCTCGCCCATCAGCATCTCCTGATGCGCCACCCGGCCGCGCCGCTCGGTAATGTCCTCGATCGCGAGCAGGATCAGGGTCTCACGGCCGCCGTCGCGTGCCAGCTTGCGGGCATTGAGCAGCAGGGTTCGCCGTCGGGGGCCGTCCGGCCCGAGTTCCACCGCGACATCCTCGGCTTTTTGATGGTCGCGCAGCACCTCCTCCAGCAGCGCGCGCAGTTCCGGGATGTCCCAGTCGCCATCGTGCAATTCGTAGATGCGGCGCCCCTCCGTCTTGGCTGGCGCCAGATCGAACCGCGCATGGAATGCCGGGTTCGCCGAGCGCACCCGCAGCTCGGCATCGAGGATCACCAGCGGCTGGCGCGTCGTCTGCACGATCGCCTCGGCGTAGATGCGCGCCTCGTTGATCGCCTCGGTCGCGTGCCGCCGATCGGTGATGTCGGTAAAGGTGAGTACCAGGCCGGCGATGCGGTTGTCGCGCGTGCGATACGGCAACATGCGCCGCAGGAACCACCTGCCGTCGTCACCGCGGATCTCGGCGTCGATCCGGGTCAGCTTCTCGAGCACCGTCGCGGCGTCGTCCAGCAGGTGGAAATCGGAGAATTTGGGAGCGAAGTGGGCGATCGGCCGACCGATATCGGACAGCACGAGTTCCAGCAGCGGCTTGGTGGTCGGGGAGAACCATTTGATCCGCAGTTCGGCGTCCAGGAAGATCGTCGCGACCTCGGTGCCGGACAGCAAATTGGCCAGATCGTTGCCGGTATCCTCCAGTTCCTTGACCTTGTGCTGCAACTGGCTGTTGACCGTGTACAGCTCCTCGTTGAACGACTGTAGTTCCTCCTTGGAGGTCTCCAGCTCCTCGTTGGTCGATTGCAGCTCCTCGTTCATCGAGGTCGCTTCCTCGTTGGAGGCTTTCAGCTCCTCGTTGGCGCTCTCCAGTTGCTCGATCGTGCTCTGCAAGTCCTTGCGCGCCGAGCGCAGTTCCTCTTCCAGGGCGGCGACGATCCCGCGCTCCTCCTCGCGCGGCCGCGTTCCGACGCCGGGCAACCGATCGCCGGATGGCTCGAAACTCACCAGCACCAGGGCCTGCGTGGACCCGGCGAGCCGGGCGAGCGTCACCATCGTCGGGCGAATGGCCTCGCCGTGGGGGATGTCGGCGCTGAACCTGGTGTCCTCGTTGTCGGCGAACGCCGTCTGGATCGCGCCGCGCAGCTTCGTCGCCAGCCCCTCGCGGGCCATCGCCAGCAGGTCGCGCGTCGGTTCTCCGCTGGGCTGCTCCAGATAGTCGCCGGTGGGGCCGTGGAAATAGAGGACGCTTCCCTTCTGGTCGATCAGCACCGAGGCCGGGGCGTAGCGATCCAGCAGCGCGCGTCGCGCCAGTTCGGCCGTTCGCGGCGGGGGTTCCGTGGCGGGTTGGCGTGTTTCCGGATGGCCGCCGAGCACCGGGAACTGGACGATGTCGTGGCGCGTCGGACCAAGACGGCAATAGATCCGCCATTTTTTCGACACCGTGCCGAATAGATCCTCGGCCCGGCCGATGCTTTCGGCGCTGCCGAGGAACAGATGGCCGCCCTGGCGGAGCGCGAAGTGAAACAGCGCGATCACCCGCGCCTGGGCGTCCGGCTCGACGTAGATCAGCATGTTGCGGCAGGTGATCAGGTCCATCCGCGAGAACGGCGGATCGCGCAGCACGTCCTGGCGGGCGAACACGATAAGATCGCGCAGTTCCTTCCTGACCCGATAGGCGCCGTCGAGC
>JBAWFF010000545.1:0-4598 GCA_049591635.1 Acetobacteraceae bacterium | reverse complement strand
GCCGAGGGCGGCGGCGGCGAATTGCGCCCAGCCCCAGCCCGCCTTGCCCATGCGCGCCGCGAGCCCGGCGGCGTCGCGATTGATGCCGAGCGAGCGTCCATCAGAGAGCCGGCGCAGCAGCATCGCGGCGAGCCTCGGCAGCAGAGCGGCTTCGCTCTCCGGATCGCCGGCGGGCGGGTCGACGTCGAGGGCGAGCGCGAGGCCGCGCGGCGTGGGCGCGGCGGGACGCGCCGGCAGCACAAAGGCGAACAGCTCCAAGAGGTCGTAGCAGGGGAGCGCGCGCAGGCCGAGCCGGCGCAGAGTGAGCGGGGCATGGACCAACAGCGGTGGCGGCAAGCCGCGCAGCCTCTCGGCTGCCTCCGCCGGGGTCAGCAGCAACAGCTCGCCGTCCGGGGTGAGCAAGGCGGCGCGACCGTGGCGAGCGACCAGAGACGGCGAGTCGGGCAGCGTCAGGGGCACCCGTGTGACTAGACACAATCCGGGTCGCGCGCCATACCGGCGGCGTCGCAAGGAGTAGCGTGATGCGCTGGTTTGTCGGATTGCTCGCCGCCGCCTTGTCGTTCGGCGTGGCGCACGCGCAAGGCGCGAATCAGGGGCCGGTCAAGATCGGCGTGCTGACCGACATGTCGGGGCTCTATCGCGACATCGGCGGCCCGGGTTCGGTCGAGGCAGCGAAGATGGCGATCGCCGATTTCGGCGGCACGCTGCTCGGCAAGCCGATCGAGCTGGTCAGCGGCGACCACCAGAACAAGCCCGACATCGGCGCTTCGATCGCCCGCAAATGGTACCAGGCCGACGGCGTGGACGTGATCACCGACGTGCCGACCTCCTCGGTCGCCTTGGCGGTCGAGGGCGTCGCGACGGAGATGAAGAAGCTCGCGCTGTTCACCGGCCCCGGCAGCTCCGACATCACCGGCAAGAATTGCTCCCCCTACGCGGCGCACTGGGTCTACGACACCTATGCGCTGGCGCACGGCACCGGCTCGGCGATCGTCAAGGAGGGCGGCAAGACCTGGTTCTTCCTCACCGCGAACTACGCTTTCGGCCATGCGCTCGAGCGCGACACCGCGTCGGTGGTGGACGCGCTGGGCGGCAAGGTGCTCGGCCAGGCGCTGATCCCGCTCAACACGTCTGATTTCTCCAGCTACCTGTTGCAGGCGCAGGGCTCGAAGGCGCAGGTCATCGGGCTCGCCAATGCCGGGACGGACACGACCAACGCCATCAAGCAGGCGTCCGAGTTCGGCCTGACGAAGAGCGGCGGACAGAAGCTCGCCGGATTGCTGGTGTTCATCACAGATGTCCACAGCCTCGGCCTTCCCGTGGCGCAGGGGCTGCAACTCACCTCGGCCTTCTATTGGGACCAGGATGACGCGACGCGGGCCTTCTCCAAGCGGTTCATGGCGGCGGTGCATCACGAGCCGACGATGGTCCAGGCCGGCGTCTACAGCGCGCTGATGCATTACTTCCAAGCGGTGAAGGCGATCGGATCGAAGGACCCGCTGAAGGTGATGGAGCAGATGCGCAAGACGCCGATCAACGACTTCATGACGCATGACGGCAAGCTGCGGATCGATGGGCGGGTGGTGCGCGACCTATATCTGTTCCAGGTGAAGACCCCGGCCGAATCGAAGGGGCCGTGGGACTACTTCAAGCTGATCCGCACGATTCCGGGCGACGATGCGTTCCGCCCGCTTGATAAGGGCGGATGCCCCTTGGTCACCGCCGCCAACAGGTAGGCAGTCGATCGGCGTCGCCGTTTGACCTCATCCGGTGGGCTCCATAGCTTGCCGGCGATGTCGCGACAGCCTCTTCCCAGAGCCTGGCCGTTCGAGGAGGCCGCCAAGGTCGCGGCCCGGCTGGAACGGACCGGCAAGCCCTTGGCGCTGTTCGAGACCGGGTACGGCCCGTCGGGCCTGCCGCATATCGGCACGTTCGGCGAGGTCGCGCGCACCACTTGGGTGCGCCATGCCTTCACCGAGCTGACCGGCAAGCCATCCCGCCTGATCGCCTTCAGCGACGACATGGATGGGCTGCGCCGCGTGCCCGGCAACGTGCCCAACGCCGAGATGCTGACGCGCTACCTGGGCCAGCCCCTGACCCGCGTGCCCGACCCGTTCGGCTCGCACGAGAGCTTCGGGGCGCACAACAACGCGCGCCTGCGCGCCTTCCTCGACGGCTTCGGCTTCGAGTACGAGTTCGTCTCGTCCACTGAATGCTATCGCGAGGGCCGGTTCGACGCGGCTCTGATCCGCGTCCTCGAACGCTTCGACGAGGTGATGGCGGTGATCCTGCCGACACTGGGACCGGAGCGGCGTGCCACCTACTCGCCGGTGCTGCCGCTCCATCCGCGGACCGGGCAGGTCATGCAGGTACCGATCGAAGCGCGCGACGCGGACGCGGCCACCGTCACCTGGCGCGATCCCGACAGCGGCGAGGTGTTCGAGACCTCGGTGAAGGGCGGCGCCTGCAAGCTGCAATGGAAGGCCGACTGGGCGATGCGCTGGTTCGCCCTCGACGTCGATTATGAAATGTCGGGCAAGGACCTGATCGACAGCGTGCGCCTGTCGAGCCGCATCTGCCGCATCCTTGGCGCCGAGCCGCCCGAGACCCTGACGTACGAACTGTTCCTAGACGAGCATGGCCAACGCATCAGCAAGTCCAAGGGCAACGGTTTGCCGGTCGAGGAATGGCTGCGCTACGCCCCGCCCGAGGCGCTGGCGCAATTCATGTACAATCAGCCGCAGCGGGCCAAGCGGCTCTATTTCGATGTGATCCCGCGCGCGACCGACGAATACCTCGCCAACGCCGCGAAGCTGGCGGCGCAGACGGATGACGAGGCGCGGACCAATCCGGCCTGGCACATCCACGCCGGGCGCCTGCCCAATCATGGCGGCAGCCCGGTGTCGTTCGCGATGCTGCTCAACCTCGCCTCCGTGGTGAACGCCGACAATCCGGCGATCCTGTGGGGCTTCATCCGCCGGTACAGCCCCGCCGCCTCCCCCGAGACGATGCCGTTCCTCGACAAGCTGGTGGGCCACGCGATCGCCTACTATCGCGACTTCGTGGCCCCGGCGAAGCACTACCGGGCGCCGTCGGCGATGGAGCGCGCGGCGCTCGCCGATCTCGCGGAGACGCTGCGCGGCATGGAGTCCGGAGCCGGCGCCGAGGCGATCCAGAACGCGGTGTTCGAGGTCGGCAAGCGCCATCCGTTCGCCGAATTGCGCGCCTGGTTCGGCTGCCTCTATCAGGTGCTGCTCGGCCAGAGCGAGGGGCCGCGCTTCGGGGGATTCGTCGCGCTGTATGGCCAGACGGAAACGGTCGCGCTGATCGAGGCCGCGCTCGCGCGGACGGCCGACGCGGCTTGATGGCGGCAAGCAGGCTCGTTCACGCCGTCCGGCAACTGCCCGCCCTGCTCGGCATCGCGTTGCTCTGCGTGGCGGTCTACGCGGTCCAGAAGGAGTTTCGCCACCTTCAGCTTGCCGATATCGGCCGGGCGATCCAGGCGATCCCACCTCGGCCCCTGGTGCTGGCATTCGGCTGCACGGTGCTCAGCTACGCCATCCTGACGCTCTACGACCGGCTGGGCACGATCTATGCCGGTCATCGGGTCGCGTACAGGCAAGCCGCGCTCGCCTCGTTCTGCGCCTGCGCGCTGTCGCATAATCTGGGATTCGCGGCCGTTTCAGGGGCGGCCGTGCGCTACCGGCTGTATTCCCATTGGGGAATGACGCCAATCGAGGTCGGCAAGACCATCGCCTTCTGCTCGCTGACGTTCGGGCTGGGCGCGATGGTGCTGGGCGGATCGATCCTGCTCGCGATGCCCGATGCGCTTCCCTATGTCGGCGACCATGTGCCGCGCGCTGTGCTGCTCGCGGCGGGCGCGGTGCTGTTGGCGGTGGTCGCGCTTTACGTCGGGCTGGCGGCGTTGCTCGGGGCGATCCGGGTGCGCGGCCACCGCATAGCGTTGCCGCGCCCGTCGATGGCGGTGGTCCAGGTCGGCCTGGCGGTGGCCGACGTCGCGGCGGCGGCGACGATCCTGTGGATCCTGCTGCCCCCGGCGCCCGGTCTCGGCTGGCTGCTGTTTGTCGGCATCTACCTTGCCGCCTACAGCGCCGGGCTTGCCGCGAACCTGCCGGGCGGCCTCGGCGTGTTCGACACCGCGGTGCTGTTCGGGCTGGACCCGTTCCTGCCGGCGCCGCGGATCATCGCCGCGATCGCGGTGTTCCGGCTTTATTACTACGTGATTCCACTGTTTCTCGCGGGCACGCTGTTCGCGGCCAATGAAATGCTCCTGCGGCGCAGTGGGGTGGCGGGGACCGCCAACGCGCCGCGTTGGAGCGAGCCCGACTTCGCCGCCGCCGCCGCCAGCAGCGCCGTGGCGTTGTCGGGCGTCCTGCTGCTCGGTCTTGGTCTGTTGGCGCCGAATGCGCCCCTGGAGACGCCGGTGCACCAGATTGGAGAGTTCGTGCCCTCCCTTATCGGCGCGGGGCTGGTGGTCATGGCGTTCGGTTTGATCCGGCGCGTGAACCTCGCCTGGAGCGGCGCTCTCGTCCTGCTGGTGGCCGCGATCGGCTTCATCCTGGGCGAAGGCGAGCGGG
>JBAWFF010000544.1:0-3240 GCA_049591635.1 Acetobacteraceae bacterium | reverse complement strand
GATCGGCGCGATGCTGGGAACACTGCTCGACGAGATAGCGGATTTGCGCGATCGAGCGGCGGCGGAAGCGGCAGGCCAGCCGGCGGCGCAGCGGGCGCGGATGCTCGACGCGGTACGCGCGCTGCTGGCCGAAACGCCGGCCTTGCCGGAGGAGCGCATCGCCCAGGAGGTGGCGGTGCTGGCGGCGCGCTCCGACGTGCGCGAGGAGTTGGATCGGCTGACGAGCCACATCGCGGCGGCGCGCGCATTGCTGGCGGAATCGGGCGCGGTCGGAAGGCGGCTGGATTTCCTGGTGCAGGAGTTCAACCGCGAGGCGAATACACTGTGCAGCAAGGCAGCGAGTTCGGCGCTGACGGCGACCGGGCTGCGGCTGAAGGCGGCGATCGAGCAGTTCCGCGAGCAGGTGCAGAACATCGAATGACGGGTCGGTCCGCTCCTCACCCGCCGCGCTTCGCGCGACGACCTCTCCCAAGGGGAGAGGTGAGAAGGAAGCTTTTTCGCCTCTCCCCTTGGGAGAGGTCGCCGCGAAGCGGCGGGTGAGGGTCGCGTGATCCGCCGCCGTGGTCTCTGTCTCGTGCTCGCTGGTCCCTCCGGCGGGGGGAAAAGCTCCGTCGCGCGCGCGTTGCGGGAGGCGGACCCGGGGCTGTCGGTGTCGATCAGTGTGACGACGCGGCCGGCGCGGCCGAACGAACGCGACGGCGTCGACTACCACTTCCGCGATCAGGCCGCGTTCGAGGCGCTGCGGGCTTCCGGCGAGTTGCTCGAATGGGCGCGCGTGCTCGGCCGATATTTCTACGCCACGCCGCGCGCGCCGGTGGAGGCGGCGCTGGCGGCCGGCCGCGACATGATCTTCGACATCGACTGGCAAGGCTTTCGCAGCCTGCGTGCCGCGCTCCCCGGCGACGTGGTCGGCGTGTTCCTGCTGCCGCCTTCAATGGCGGCGCTGGAAGCGCGGCTGCGCGCGCGCGGCGGCGATCCGGAACAGGAGGTCGCCCGGCGCATGGCGCGCGCGCGCGACGAGATCACCCATTGCGACGAGTTCGACCATGTCGTGGTCAACGAGGAGTTCGACCGAACGGTCGCGGAGACGCGCGCCGTGCTGCACGCCGCGCGTACCGCGACGACGCGCCTCGCCGGGCTTCAGGCGTTCCGCGACGGGCTGACGACGGGGGCGCCCGCCTCGAACTGATCGAGGACGTGCGCGATATGCGCCGCCGCGCCGTCGCGGTCAGACATCATGTAGAGCGAGGCGGCGAGGCGCACCGGGTCGCCAGAGTAGTAGCGCTCGTAGAGCTGCTGGCGGCCCGAGAACGAGGAGATCGCGGCGTCGAAGGCGAGGCGGAACAGCTTGATCCGGCTGCGCGAATCCGCGTTGGCCGACTGGAAATAGGTCTCGACGTCGCCCCAGACGTCACTTCGCGTCTCGGCATAGGACGGCACCGCCACGAGGCCGCCGGCGCCGAGCGTCTGGATGATCTCGCACATCCGGCGGAACATGTTGGAAAACATCATCCGCACGGTCCAGAGCGGCATCTCGGCCGGCGTCGCCACGCCTTGCGCGTTGGGTTTGGCGTCGGCCTCGGAGGCGCGCAGGCAGGCGTGGCAGAATGCGGCGAACTGGATGGTCTCGGCGAGCATCCCCTGGACGTGCAGATGCTGGTCGATGTTGGTGGAGCGCGCGATGGCGATCGCGAGGTCGCGCATGAACTCGGCCTTCGCGAGGTTCTTGGTGCAGAACTGGTGCATGACCTGCGCCATCGCGCCGGTGCGGTTGTAGAGGCCGTTGCACATCGCGGCGTCGCGATGGATGAACACCCGCTCCCACGGCACCAGCACGTCCTTGAACACCGCCATCGAATCCTGCTCGTCGAAGCGCGAGGACAGCGGATGGTCCATCGGCGAGGCGGCTTCGAGGTGCGACACCGAGGGGCGGCAGATGAAGCGCAAACCGGGGCTTCCGACCTTCACGCTGAAGCCGAAGGCGTAGGGCGCGGCGTCGGGACTGTCGCTGATGTAGGTGGACGGCATCACCAGGATGTCGTCGGAGAAGGCGGCGAGCGTGGAGACCATGCGGGCGCCGGTGATGACGATGCCCTCCGACGTCTCCTTCACGATCTTGGCCGCGAGGTCCTTCGCCTGCTGCTCGACTGGGCGGGAGCGGTCGACCTGCGGATTGACCAGCGTGTGCGTCATCGTGAGGTCGTTCTCGCGCACGTGCAGGTAGTAGTGCAGGACGTTGTCGGCGAAGCGCTTGTCCTTCTCGCCGAACGTCAGGTTGGCGGAGGCGAAGCCGGTCAGCATGATGTTCATGTAGTCCGGGCTGCGGCCCAACATGCCGCACGTCGAATCGTTCCAGGTCTTGACCATCTCGCGGCGCGCCACGAGGTCGTCGATCGAGGCGGGCTGGATGAAGGACAGTCCGATCGGGGCGCCGCTCGAAGGCGACTCATAGGTCATGCGCGCGCGCAAATCGGGCGCGTCTTGCATGTCGTACAGCGCCGCCACCGCGCGCGCCGCGCTGGCGAAGCGGCGGTCGGTGGTCACGTCGCCGACGCGCTCGCCGTCGATCCAGATTTCGCGGTCGTCGCGCAACGCCGCGAGATAGGCGGCTCCGGTGCGAATGCCCATGTGCTTATGGCTCCAGTGCCAGCAGGCCGTAGCCGGTGATGAGCGGGGCGTGGTAGTTGCGGTGCACGCGCCGCACGCGCGCGGGCAGTGCGGCGCGCATCGCCAGCCAGAGGATCATCTCCACCGACTCGGCACCGCCGCGCTCCATGTAATCGTGGTGCGACAGCGCGGCGAGCTGCTCGGGATCGGATTCCAGCAGGTCGAGGTAGCGAGAGTCCCATTCGGGGCTCACCATGCCAAAGCGCTCGCCGTGCAACTGGTGCGACAGCCCGCCGGTACCGATGACGACGACGCGCCGATCCTCGGGAAACGTCTCAACCGCGTGGCGGATCGCCCCGCCCAAGCGCCAGAGGCGGCGCGCGGTCGGCAGCGGATGCTGGATGACGTTGACCGCGATCGGGATGATCGGCGCTGGCCAGCGCGCATCGGTCAGCATCGGCAGCACCGAGAGGATGCCGTGATCGACCGCCATCTCCTGGCAGATCGTCGGGTCGAATTCGTCTTCGACCAAGCTGCGCGCGAGGTGCCAGCCGAAAGTGGAATCGCCCGGCAGGTCCGGCAGGTCGCGCTTGCCCCAGCCCTCGTCGGCCTGCGGAAACGCATCGGCAACGC
>JBAWFF010000543.1:0-1737 GCA_049591635.1 Acetobacteraceae bacterium | reverse complement strand
TCGTCGCGCTTTGCGCCGCCGCCAGCGCGCTCTTCGCGGCCTGGAGATTGCTGATGGCGGCGGCGACGGCGCTGGCCGCCGCCTGCGCGGCATCGGCCAGCATGGCGGTGTACGCCTTGCCGTCCTTCCAGGCGACGCTGGCATTGCCCTGGATGGGTGCCAGCAGGGCGGCGGAGAGCGCCGCGCCGAGCCAAGCCGTGCGGAACGTACTGATCCGACGCATCAGACGCCTCCCTGGCCTTGTCCTTTGCAACAGTCTCATCTGCGATTTATCTTTAGTCAAGCGTCATCGACGGGGTAATCACCGAATTCTGCTTAGTGAGGCGCTTCGGATCGGCCGATGATGCCTGGCCCTCGCTGTGATCGGATGAAATTCATGCCCTCTCGCGTCCCGGCTACCCATGTTGCGGCGCTGATCGGGGGCGCCGCCGCCGTGCTGTTGCTCGCGCGCGCGATGTCCGCCTCGCAGGCCGCGGCGCGCACGCGCCGCCGGGTCGTGGTGATCGGCGCGGGCTTCGGCGGCTTGCAGGCGTCGACGGCGCTGGCGCGCATGGCGGACGTCGATCTCTGCGTCCTCGATCAGCACAACCATCACCTGTTCCAGCCCTTGCTGTATCAGGTCGCGACCGCGGCGCTGTCGGTCGAGGACATCGCCTCGCCGATCCGCGGCATCATTTCGATGCGGGCGCGGCCGCGCGTACTGATGGACCGGGTGACCGGGATCGACGCCCCCGGGCATCGCGTCCTCTGCGAGGATCGGTCGTTCCCGTATGATTTCCTGGTCGTCGCGTCCGGCTCGGAGCCCAGCTATTTCGGCCATGATGCATGGCGTCGATCCGCGCCCGGGCTGAAGACGCTCGACGATGCGCTCGAACTGCGCCGCCGCATCCTGAGCGCGTTCGAGCGCGCCGTGGTCGCGACCGAGGAGCCGACCGAGCGGGCGCGGTTGCTGACCTTCGTGCTGGTGGGTGCCGGCCCGACCGGGGTCGAGATGGCCGGCGCGATCGCCGAACTCGCCCGCGACATGGTGCGGCGCGATTTTCACTCGCGCGATCGGATGCGCGCGCGGATCGTGCTGGTCGAGGCCGGCCCTCGGGTGCTGCCGGATTTCCCCGCCGACCTTTCACGCTCTGCCGCGCGGGCGCTGAGCGAGATGGGGGTCGAGGTTCGCACCGACACGCGGGTGACGAAGATCGCGGACGGCGCGATCCATTGCGCCTTCCACGGCGGCGACGAGGTGATCGCCGCCGAGACCATCATCTGGATGGCCGGCGTCGCCGCCACGCCCGTCGCGTCGTGGTTGGGGATCGAGCCCGACCGCAACGGAAGGATCGCGGTGGCGCCTGATCTGCGGGTTCCCGGCCAGCCGGACATCTACGTCATCGGTGACGCCGCGCTGGTGATGGACGCACGCGGCAAGCGGCTGCCGGGGGTGGCGCCGGTGGCGAAGCAGCAGGGCGCCTACGTCGCGGACGCGATCGCGCGCCGGATACGCGCGCGCCCCGCCGCTGCCGCGTTCGCCTACCGCGACTATGGAACCCTTGCCACGATCGGGCGTAACAAGGCCGTCGCGGAGTTCGGTTCGGTGCATCTGACCGGGTTCGTCGCCTGGGTGACGTGGGCGGTCGCGCATATCTTTTTCCTGATCGGCTTTCGCAACCGCGTGCTGGTCAGCGCCAAATGGCTGATCTCGTACGTGACGCGGGAGCGCGGCGCGCGGGTGATAACGTAGTTCCA
>JBAWFF010000542.1:0-1743 GCA_049591635.1 Acetobacteraceae bacterium | reverse complement strand
ATGACGATTTCCACGAATACGCCGAGGCGATGCGACACTTCGACGCGGCGAACCTAATCCGGAATCGCTCGATAAAGTTCGACCGAGCCGCCTTGGCGGCGTGGGCCGACCGGCTGATCGAACGGTTTACGCCTGACCTGTTCGACCGGTTCGCCGAATTCCAGACGGCGGACGAGACGCCGTTGCTGATCGTCGGGATGCCGCGATCGGGTACGACGCTGGTGGAGCAGATCGTCACCAGCCATCCCGCGATCGCCGCTGGAGACGAGCTTCCCTTCTGGACCCGGTATGGAACCGCTTGGGATGGGGCGGATGGCGACGGGTTCACTGCGGACGCGGCGCGCAAGACCGCCGCCGCGTACTTGGCCATCCTCCGCGCGATCGGGCCGTCCGCCGCCCGCGTGACGGATAAGCTGCCATTCAACTTTCGCCGGCTCGGGTTGCTCCACATGTTGTTGCCCGGCGCGCGCATCATCCATTGCCGAAGGAATCCCATCGATACCTGCCTGTCGATCTACTCGATCCCGTTCAAGGCGAAGATGGACTTCGTCGGTAGCAAGGCGAACCTGGCCTTTTCCTACCAGCAATACACTCGGCTGATGGATCACTGGCGGGCGGTGCTGCCGCCCGACCGCTTCCTGGAGGTGGAGTACGAACGCCTGATCAGCGACCGCGAGGCCGAGACCAGACGGCTGATCGCGTTCACCGGTCTCGAGTGGGACGATGCGTGCCTCCGACCGGAGCGGAACGAGCGCACCGTCAAGACCGCCAGTGCCTGGCAGGCGCGCCAACCCGTCTATGCCAGTTCGGTGGAGCGCTGGCGGCATTACGAACCGTGGCTCGGCGAGCTACGCGAATTGCTGCCCGCCGAGCCGTGCTGATGCCCAACCTAGTCCCGGCTCGCCGCCCACGCGTGGGCGTGGACCAGGCCGTCGTCGTACCGCTCGGCGGCGCCGGCGGGTTCGTCCTCGTCCTCGTCGTGGAACTGTGCCGCCTCGGTGCTGCCTGACAGCGCCGTGGTCGACGAGGTGCCGCCCGAGATCGCCATCGCCACGGCGTCGAAGTAGCCGACGCCGACTTCGCGCTGATGCCGCGTCGCGGTGTAGCCGTCGGCCTCGGCGTCGAACTCGGCCTGCTGCACCTCTGAATAGGCCGCCATGCCGCGCGATTTGTAGTCGTGGGCGAGGTTGAACATCGACAGGTTCAGGCTGTGGAACCCGGCCAGGGTGACGAACTGGAACCGGTAGCCCATGCGCGCGATGTCGCCCTGGAAGGTGGCGATCCGCTCCGGCGATAGCTTCCTCGCCCAGTTGAAGCTGGGCGAGCAATTGTAGGCCAGCATCTTGCCTGGGAACCGGTGGTGGATCGCGTCGGCGAAGCGTTGCGCTTCCTCGAGGTTCGGTTCGCTCGTCTCCCACCACAGCAGGTCGGAATAGGGCGCGAAGGCAAGTCCACGGGCGATCGCACACTCGACGCCCATGCCGGGGCGGATGCGACAGAAGCCCTCCGGCGTGCGTTCGTTGGAGATAAATGGGCGGTCGCGCTCGTCCACGTCCGACGTCAGAAGTTGGGCGGAATGCGCGTCGGTGCGGCACAGCAGCACGGTCGGCACGCCCTCGACGTCGGCGGCGAGGCGGGCGGCGTTCAGCGTGCGGATGTGCTGGCTGATCGGCACCAGCACCTTGCCGCCGAGATGGCCGCACTTCTTCTCGCTCGCCAGCTGGTCCTCGAAATGCACGCCGG
>JBAWFF010000541.1:0-4077 GCA_049591635.1 Acetobacteraceae bacterium | reverse complement strand
CGTGGGGCGGCTGGCCGCGCCGGCCGGCGGCGGACGCCGCCTCGCCTGGCACTCCGCGGCGCGGCGGATTGCTGGACGTCGCGACCGGAGCACTCTTGCTCGCCTATGGGCTGAATGCGTTCGGGCTCGTGCCGCACATGGTGTTCCTCGTCGATTTCATCGCGCGTGGGTTGGGGCGTGGGCTGGCGGTGGGCGCCGCCTATTGGGTGCTGTTCGGCCTGGGCGCGATGGCCGGGCCATTGCTGACCGGGATGCTTGCCGACCGCATCGGTTTCACCGCTGCCCTTCGGATCGTCTTCGCCGTCGAGGCCGCCGCCGTCGCGCTGCCCGCGCTCACCTCGGACCCATCATGGCTGGCGGTGTCGGCGGTGATCGTCGGCGCCGCGACGCCGGGGGTCGTGCCACTGGCGCTTGGGCGGGTGCATGATCTGCTTCCCGGCGACGCCGCCGCGCAGCGCATCGTCTGGAGTTGGACCACCATCGCCTTCTCGACGTTCCTGACCGGGGGCGCCTATCTCAATGCGTTCCTGTTCGCACACGGCGGCGGCTACGACTTGCTATTCGCGCTCGGCGCGGCGGCGCTGGTGCTCGCGCTCGCGGTCGACCTCCTGGCGGGCGGGAGGCGTTTGATCGGGCCCGCCCGAACGGTCAGGATGCGGGCCTGATCAGCGCGAGGTCCCGCATGAGCCGCATTCTCCCCGTCTGGCGTTCCATGCTCTTCGTCCCGGTCAATGTCGGGCGCTTCGTCACGACCGCCGCCGATCGTGGGGCGGACGCGATCATCCTCGACCTGGAGGACTCGATCGCGCCCGCGGAGAAGGCGCACGCACGGACGTTGCTGGCCGACGCGATCCCGCGGGTCGCGCGGCGCGGTGCCGACGTGGTGGTGCGCGTCAACCGGCCCTGGCGGCTGCTGGTGCGCGACCTCGAAGCCGCGGCGATCGAGGGCATCGCGGCCCTCTCCCTGCCCAAGACGGACAGCGCCGAGCACGTCCAGGCGGTGGCGGACATCCTCGACGAGCTGGAAGCCGAGCGGGGCATCGCGACCCCCATCGGCCTGATCGCGATGATCGAGACGCCCGGCGCGTTTTTCCGCATGGAGGCGATCGCTCGCGCCCATCCGCGCCTGCTGGCGCTGACGGTGGGCGCCGAGGACCTCGCGCTCTCGGTCGGGATGCTGCCGGAGGCGGAGGGGCTGTTCATGCCCAAGCAGGTCTCGATCTTCGCCGCCCGCGCCGCCGGCATCCTGCCGCTGGGCTTCGTCGGCACGGTCGCCGACTACAAGGACCAGGCGGCGTTCCGCGCTGTCGTCGCCCGCTCCGCCAAGCTCGGGTTCCTCGGCGCGGCCTGCATCCATCCGCTGCAAGTCCCGGTATTGAACGAGATGTACTCGCCGCCGGCCGAGGAGGTGGCGCGGGCGGAGAGGATGGTCGCCGTCTATGACGCGGCACTTGCCGCCGGGAAGGGCGCGGTGGAGTTCGAGGGCAAGATGATCGATATCCCGGTGGTGGAGCGTGCGAAGGGCGTCCTCGCCCGCGCCGCCGCCATCTCGGCGTTGGAAAGGCGGCGTTAGGGTCACACAGGTCAGGGGCGGCCGCTCGATATTGTCCCTGACCTTGGGATGCCGGCCACCTTGGACATAGTACTCGCGGCACTCCTCCCGCGTATCGGTATTTCCGTGGAATTGAGCATCGGACCGGCGCCGAGTTCTCGATATCCGGGCGGAAGTTTCGCCCAAACGTAGCCCTTCGCGCCAAGGTCGTAGCCGAGCTTGAACAAGGCCCGCATGTAGGCGGTGTCGAAAGGCTCCTTCAGCTCGGTCTTGAAGGTCGCGGGGATGCTCGCGAGATTGAAGTCGATCTTGTCGCGGTTGGCGGCGACGTAGATGCGATAGAGATCGCCGATACCCTGTGTCTGGATCAGCGTGCTGATCGCCCGATTGGCGATCGAGAGCGTGCGGCGCTTGGTCTCCGCCCATTTGGGGTCGAGGCGGGCGTTGCGGATGACATAGAGGTGTCGCGTCCTGACAATGCCGTTCTGGCGTGCCGTCACGTCGATCTGCAACGACGGCGGATAGACGAAGACCTGCGCGCTCGCCCCGCCATCGACGTGCATCTCCTGGTAGTGCCGCCCGTCCGCTTCGACGTCGATCATGACCGGAGGGAAGGCGCCCGGGATGGCCGCCGAGGCAATCAGGATGTTCCGCACCAGGTTGAGGACCCCGGGACGGTGGCTGGCGGCCAGCTTGCCGATGTTCCAGACGACCGGGCGCCCCTGGTCGAGGTCGGTCGTTCCGATCAGCAGCAATCGTCCCTTCGCATATTGCGCGGCGATGTCGTCGAGCATCGCCTGGGTGATGTATCGAGACATCGTCCGCCGAAGTGGCGACGTGGAGGCAAGCGCGTCCTGCGTCAGCGCCGCGAGATAGTTTCTCGGTTCGAGCACATCCCTCTCCGAGAGGGTCGTGTAGATCTGCTGCAACTGCGCATCGTAGCGCGGCCCCAGGAACGCGAACGGCGCGATGAGCGCGCCGGTGCTGATGCCGGTCACCACCTTGAATTGCGGCCGCGTTCCCGAGGCGGTCCAGCCCACCAGAAGACCGGCGCCAAACGCGCCATTCTCGCCGCCGCCGGATATCGCCAGGAAGTCGGCCGGCGGGAGCGGTCCCTCGTTGCCGGCCGCGCGGAATGCCGACAATTCCCGAACGTAGGCGGCGTTCCCCTCCCTTGCGAGGTCCGGCGAATCCTCGTCGCCCCAGTAGCGGACGTCGCTCAGTCCCAGCACCGTGACGTTCGATGCCTCGTCCGAGGGAACCGCGTCGAGCCGGGGGAGGGCGGCGCAGCCGACGATGAGCAAGCAAGCGACCACGGCGAACACGCCCCGGCGCCATTGCGCCACAGTGGCCGCGATGCTGGCGATGCAGCCACGCCTACGCACGCCGGCGCGCCCCGCTCAGCAGCCGCTCCGCGAGAACGGCGGCGATGATGATCGAGCCGATCGCCGTCCCCTGCCAGTAGGGCGAGACGTTCAGCAGGTTCAGCCCGTTGCGGATGAACACCATGATGAACACCCCGAGCAGCGTGCCGATGATCGAGCCGCGCCCGCCGAACAGGCTGGCGCCCCCGATCACCACGGCGGCGATCGCATCAAGCTCGAGCCCCATGCCGCCGACCGGGTCGATCGACAGGATGCGGGAGGCGAGGAAGATCGCGGCGACCGCGCTCATGAGGCCCGAAATGACGTAGGCGAACACGCTCCAGAACGCGATGCTCAAGCCGGCGACACGCGCGGCCTCCGGGTTGGAGCCGACCGCGTACAAGGTACGGCCGCCCTTGGCGAAGCTGAGGAACCACCAGCACAGCGCGTAGCAGGCAACCAGGATCCAGAAATTCAGTGGAACGCCGGCGAGGCTGTCCGAGGATAATTGCCCCAGCCCGGCCGGCAGGCCGCTGATCGAGTTCGCGCCGCTGAACACGTAGGCGAGGCTCCGCCCGACCGACATGGTGCCGAGCGTCACCACGAACGGCGCCACCCGGCCGAAGGTGATGATCGCGCCGTTCACCAGTCCGGCGACGGCGCCGGCCGCGAGGCAGACGACGATCCCACCGATCAGCCCGAACTGCGGAAACGCCAGGCCGAGAATGATGCCCGTCATCCCGGCGAGCGAGCCCACCGACAGATCGATGCCGCCGATCAGGATCACCAGGGTCTGGCCAAGTGCGACCATACCGACGACCACCGACTGGTCGAGCAGGTTCAGCAGGTTGTTGACGGTGAGGAAATACGGCGAGATCAGCGACAGGCAGAGCATCACCAGCAGGATGAGCAGCGCCATCCGGAGCTCGATCTGGGTCGCCAGCAGCCGGAGCAGCCCGGCCCCGCCGGTCGCGCGCGGGTTTCGGCCGGTCGAACTCACGCGATTTCCCTCGCCGCCATCATCTCTGCCTCGGGAGCGCCGAGCGCGGTCTCGATCTCGGCGCGCACGGAAGCCGCATCGAAGCCGAGGCCGGCGCGCCCGAGCGTCAGGCCGATCAGGCCGAAGCTGTGGCCGCGCCGCCCGCGCACCGGCACCAGCAG
>JBAWFF010000540.1:0-3623 GCA_049591635.1 Acetobacteraceae bacterium | reverse complement strand
GCCGTAATCGACGACGGCGACGAGCATTACGCGCGTCCCGGCGGCATGAAGCTGCCGGCAAGCTCCGGGCGCGCCGCGAGCAGCCGCGACAACGCCACGTCCGGGTCGCGTGCCGCCAGCACATGCGCGATCCGGTAGCCGCGCAGCCGCACGGACCAGCGCACGAGATCACGACCCGAGAACCCCAGGAGGAATGCGATCCCCAGCTCAAGCACGATGCGCGCCGCCCCGCCGGTCAGCACGCCCGCCAGTATCGCCGCCGCCAGCGCCAGCACCGCCGGGATGAACGCGCGGCGCGCCAGCAGCCACAGGCAGCCGAACAGGAACGCGCCCCAGCTCCACCCCTCCCGGATCAGCACTGGCGCGGCGTTCGGCCGCACGTGCGCGGTCCAGACCCTCACAGCGATCCCTTGGTGGACGGAATAGCATCCGCCGCGCGCGGGTCCCTCTCCGCCGCCGTCCGCAGCGCCCGCGCCACCGCCTTGAAGCCCGACTCCGCGACGTGATGCGCATTGCGTCCGGCCCGGCGCGTGACGTGCAGCGTCACCAGCGCGTTCATCGCGAAGGCACGGAAGAACTCCTCGAACAAATCGGTGTCCATTTCGCCCAGCCGCTCGCGTTCAAAGACAACATCCCAGACCAGGAACGGCCGCCCGGAGATATCGACCGCCGCTTCCGCCAGCGCCTCGTCCATCGGCACCAGCGCATGGCCGAACCGGCGAATGCCCCGCTTGTCGCCGATCGCCTGCGCGAAGGCGCGGCCGAGCACGATGCCGATATCCTCGGCCGTGTGGTGGCAGTCGATGTGCAGATCGCCCGCCGCCCGCACGGTCAGGTCGAACAGCCCGTGTCGTGCGAAGGCGGTCAGCATGTGGTCAAGGAAACCGATCCCGCTGTCGACCTCGGCCATGCCCGACCCGTCGAGGTCGAGCGTGAGGGTGATGTCGGTTTCCGTCGTCGCGCGGGTGAGAGTGGCGGTGCGGCCCATGCGCGGAGCACTACCCCAGGCACGCCATGTTGGCCAGCGCCGCCATGCCTTGGCCGTCTGCCGTCAGGCGCCGGCTCAGAACCTGTAGACAGCGGCGATCCCCGTCTTCGTCGGCATACGCTCCGCCGGAACGATCACCACTTCGCCGCCGGCCTTCAGCGCGCGCTCGCCAAGATCGTCCAGCAGGTCATCCACCAAGGCATCATCGCGATCATCGTGCTTGATCGCACCCGTCACGGCATCGAACGTGCCGGGAATTTCGCGGTCGGCCTCGATCAGCAGTGTCGCGATCCGATCGGCCACCGCCGCCGTGGCGACCTGCGCCAGATCATCCGCGCCAAGACCCCTTGATTTCGCCGCGGCAAAACGCTCCTTCAGCCCTATCAGGCGCTCGAGATAGTAGGGTTGAATGAGCTGCCACGCGCGCTCCCGCAGTTGGTCCAACGACAGGTCATCGGGGTAGGTGTCGATCGCCGCCGGCGCAAGGAACGGGTTACGGCTCACCTCGCGGAAAAGGTGGTGGTGCTCCGGCAGCGCCGCCAACAGGAGGGTCATGCCTGATGGCCGTGAATGTTGCTCCAGCACCGCGCGGTCGACCGCGCGGAAGAAGCGTGCCGTCTCGCTGGCCACGCCATCTTCCCTCACGTCGGTCCCATGCCGCGTCACCGCCCCCGGCATCGCCGGGCCGTACGCCCGGTTCTTGCGCTCGGGCTCGTCCGGCTTCTCCCCCAGCGCCTCCGCGATGGTGCGCGGAACTCCCGGCGCCAGATCCACCTCGTCGACCGCGTCCCGGTTGCCTTCGAACAGCCGCGCCTGGTGCCGGTTGAGCCCGAGAATCTGGTATCGATCGCCCGATTGCAGGATGCGCAGCAGGGGCTTGGTGTGGAAGCTGTCGGCGACGACGGCCAACTCGGCGACCGGTCGCTGGAGCCGGTAGACCTTGAAGATGTCCGGCGTGGCGAGGACAGCGAGCCCGTCAAGGGCATGGTTCCAGAACTCGCGATCGTCGGCCAGCGCATGGAACGGCGCCAGGAGCGGCCGGCTCTCGCGTGCGGCATATTTCTGCTTCAGCGAGGCTTCCATGGCCTTGACGAGATTTCGGAAACGGATCGGGTCCTGCAGATTATCCGGATGGTGCCGGTGGGTCGGTTGGTACAGCGAGAGGCAGGGCGGCTCGCGCCCGGCCAACAGCACCGACAGGTAGTCGCTTTCGAGCGCATCCATGGCGACTTCCTTTACGCGGCCGCGGGGAACAAAACCTTCATCTCTTCCGGCAGCTGTCCGCGGACTTCCTCGATCTGGCCGGCCGAGACGCGATCGGCGATCGCCTTGAAAACCGCCTGGAGGCTCTCACCCACGTCGTCCGGACCCATGCCGAGCGACCGCGCGACCTCGTTCTTGATGGCCTGCGTCGTCACCGAGCGGTCCGGTCCGCCGAGACAGTTGTCCAGCCCCGACTGGAGCATCGACGGCAGCTGCGCGATGAGATGCTGCGCCTCCCTCGGTGTCAGGCGCCGACAAAGCATACAGCTGGTGATAAGCAACGCGCGGTCGGCGCGAGCGCGGTCGAGTCCGGCGGCGCCCGCGACCGCCTCCACCATGCGGCGGTACGTCGCCTCGGCCCGCTCCTTGGCCCGCATGAGCGCGCGGGCACGCCCCTCCGCGGTCGCGGGCGCTTTCGGGTGGAGCGCCCCGGCGGGCTTCTGCGGCGCCTCGACTTCAAGCTGGGCCGTGACGATGCCGCGCAACGCGTCGATGGAGACGGAACCGTCCAGGACGAGGTCGTCGAACGTCACGAGTCCGACCGGCCGCCCCCCTTCCGTCAGTGGAATGCGGCGGACACCGTTTTCCTGCATCAGCCGGACCACCTCATCGATATCCGCGCCGATGTCGCAGCAAATCACCTCTTCCGACATCACCTCGCCCAACGGGGTTGTCTTGGGGTCGAGTTCGCCGCCAAGCACCGCGAGCGCGAGATCGCGGTCGGTCATGATTCCCACGACTCTTGGCGGCTGACTGACGAGTACCGCGCCGATGTGGTTGTCGGCCATCGCCCGGGCCGCCTGATAAGCCATCGACGAGCGGCCAAGGACGACCATTCGCGTTCTGCGGAAGCGCTCGAGCGACATGTCCCCCCTCCGTACTCAAACGGAAAACACACGAACACCGGCTAATCCGCCCTCGGACGAATTCACCGGTGCGTGCTCGCGTCTACTGTGTCAATAACGCCGCCGGCCGCTCGGCGCCGCCTTGCCTCGGCGTCACTTGGTGGTGATGGGACGGCCGGCCGTCCGCGTTCAACTGCTCCCAATCAGCACGCCGCACGCGAAGACCAGCGCACCGCCCAGCGCCACTTGCAACGTCGCCGAAACCGGTGGGGTGTCCATGAACCGCCAGCGGATCCAGCTGATCGCCGCCAGTTCCAGAACGACAACCGCCACGGCGACCACCATCGCGGTGGAGAAATCCGGGATCAGGAACGGGATCGTGTGGCCGATGCCGCCGATTGTCGTCATCACGCCGGTGATCGCGCCGCGGATCAGCGGCTGGCCGCGCCCGGTCAGGCTGCCGTTGTCCGACAGCCCCTCGGCGAACGCCATCGAAATGCCGGCGCCGATCGAGGCGGCCAACCCGA
>JBAWFF010000539.1:0-8821 GCA_049591635.1 Acetobacteraceae bacterium | reverse complement strand
GGCGTTGACGCCGTGCCTTATGTACTCGTCGTGCCCGGTGACCGCATATACGATCGCGGTGCCCCCGCAATGGAACATCTCGAGGGGCGGACCAAACATCCCCTCGACGTAGCTCAGCTTCACGATCACATCGCAGGAGCGGTAAATCGCCGGGACCGAGGCGATGGGCAGCCGCGAAAATACCCGATCCACGCCCTCGAACTCATCGACATACGTCGAGGTCAGGAGCCAGATTTCGGCCACTCCGGCCGCGCGGCACAGCTCGATCGCCTTCGGTACATTCTTGAATGCGACCTCGACCGGACCTTCCACGAGGATGCGGGGCCGCCCTGGAATCCGGGGTTGCGCGGCGATGCCATCGGGGCGAAACAGGGTCTTGTCGATCCCGTTCAGTACCACCTCGACCTGGCGCCCATGAATGGTCGTGAGGTAGTCATGAATCCAGGTCGCCTCGGTTATAATGCCGATCGGAACCTCGTAGGTCGCCTCAACCGCCGCCCGAAGGACCCGTTCGTCCGGAGGGTAGAAGCGAGATTCGATCGACTGTACGAAGTACAGGTAATGCCCGGCGTCCAGGCGGTGGAGATCGAAAAACGAGCGCCAGAATGTCGCGATGGCATAGTCGAAGCGAGACGACGCGACTTCGGAAAACGTGCGCCAGGCGATGTCGGCGTGGTCCGCGGCGCCGATGCGATGCCAGGCGATCTCCCTTGGCACTATCTTGCCGCCGGAGACGAAAGTGACCCGGTGACCGGCTTCGGTCAGGTGGATCGCGTGCTCGAAGACGACCAGCATGCCGCCGGAAATATCGACGCCCAGAATTGCGAAGGCTATGTCAGCCATGCGCGCTTCTCAGAGAGTCGAGAAGATGGTCGAAACCATTGTAGCGTTTGCAAATTTCCAGTGTCTTGATGCGGCTGCGGTTGGGCTCGTAGACGGGCCTCTCGTAATGCCCCAACGCCAATGATTCGAAGAGCCTCGGCCAGCAGGCCCGCGCGGAGAGGCTTCTCACAACCTCGCGATGGCCAGTTTCCCGAATGACATCGAAGCGATCGGGGTCGCTGACGATATCGCAGCATGTCCGATAGAGCTCCGCTGGTGTTCGAATCTCCACGAAATGGACGTCCGGCTGGAGGTATGGATTGGGCGAGATCGGCTCGGAAACCACCAGGGCGCCGCACGCCATCATCAGCTGCATACGCGGCTCCCACGACAATTCCTCCTCCGCGTGCAAATTGAGGCAGATGCGAAATTGGTTCACCAACTGGGTCAGATCGGCGGTGCTCCCCCGGTCGCGACGCAGCGGCGGCCAGCCATGCGCGATATGGAATGTGTCGAAATCGAGCTTGAGCTGCCCAAGGTGACGTTCCCGATGCGCGGTGGAGCGGCCCAGAAACAGAATGTCCCTCTCGCGAGGGGCCTCCACCGGGCAATATGCCTCCGTGGCGATCGGCAACGGAACATAGCCGCTCAGTTCAAAGCCCTGGCCTTCGAGAAAGCTCTTCGAGGCTTCGTCGTAGTGAAGGACGTACTCGAAGGGATAGTTTTGGATACGGGTGAATTGCTCGAAGCGGCCCAGCGAATCCAGAGTGTAATCGAAGCTGCCGCCGTTCAGGAGTTTCGGAAAAGGTTCCGTGGAATATGAGACGCGCAATCCTTTCAAGGCCTCGACGACGGAAAGCGGGACAAGATCTCCACGGAAGAAGATGTTTATATCGGCATTGAACTCCAGAAGGTCATCATACCAGGAACTCGGCGCGTCCCACACGAGATGCTTTTCAAAAACCGTGCAATCGGCGTCCAGGTCGGTTTCGTAGTGACAACGGAAATATTCGGTCTGTCCTATAAAGGCCACTTTTTTCGTACTGATGCGGGCTGTCATTACGGCCTCATTCTCCTCGATACCATCGGTTATGGGATTGGCCGGGAAAGACCCGGCGGGCGTAGCCTCTACGCCCCGTCTGCTCTTTCCAGTTCGCGCTTTAATGGGCAAGCGGCTTCGGCCGCACGTGCATTGTCATTTCGTTACAAGCATTGAAGAACAGCTGGCGTGCCCTGTCGAAGGGAATCAGCTTCCGAACGATCCAAGGAAGCGAGCTGTAGGCCTCGGTCTGATTGAAGGACACCTTCTCAATCGTAAACAGGGATTGGAACAATATATTCTCTCGGAACCATTCCTCCGTGAGAAAGATCAGATGGCCGGGATACATGCCTTCCGCGGAGTTCGCGTATGGCACCACGAACACGAACGTCCCGTCCGGTTTCAGCAAGCGGTACACCTCGCGGAATACGTCATCCAGGCACGAATGCTCGAGGAAATGCGAAGCGCGAACCACGCTGCAACTCCCGTCCGGAAGCGGCGTGGGCTGCCTGAGATCCATGAGGATGTCGGGCAAATTCGCCTGGTTGGCAACCTGAGTGGCCGCCCCTTCCAGATTGTCGATGCCCACGAAGCCCGCCGGCTTGTAAAACCCGCAGCCAAGATCGACGCATATAGAGCCGTGCTCGTCGCGATAATGGGCGAGGAGGCTGGCGAGATTCGGGAACCCGGTCAGCCTGTACTCCACCTCGGGGCGGTGATCGTCCACGGGGCCATCTCCTTGCTCGAAGTCCCATGATAGCAAGGAAGCTGACCGAGGGCACGGCGCCCCATGGTGTCGGCCTCGTCAGCCGGTCAAACCGCCCCACCTCTCCCGCCTTTCGGGAGAGGTCGCCGCGCCCTTGCGCGGCGGGTGAGGGTGCGCTGGACAAGGCCCTCACCCGGTTCGCTTCGCTTACCGACCTCTCCCGCGAAGGGCGGGAGAGGTGGACTCGCGCCGCACTGTGCCGCGATTCAGCGCGGACCAAACCCGCGCTAGGCCGCCTCCCCGCAATACGCCTCGATCCGGTATCCCTCGGGATCGACGACGAACGCGGCGTAGTAGTTCGGCCCATAATCGGCCCGCACCCCCGGCTTGCCGTTGTCGCGCCCGCCCGCGCCCAACGCCGCGGCATGGAACGCATCCACGCTGTCTCGGCTCGGCGCCGCAAAGCAGAAATGTAGGCCGGATTCGCCGTCCGCCGGCACCGGATGGCGCGCCGCGCTGATCCAGAACGCGACCTGTCCGCTCCCATATCCCAGCGAGGACGCATCGTGGCTGAGACAATCATAACCGAGCGGCTTGAGCGCGGCGTCGTAGAAGCGGCGCGCGGCGGCGACGTCGCGAACGCCGATGGAGACGTGGTCGAGCATGGTTAGTCCTCCTGTTCGCAGGCAGCCACATAACTGCCATGACGGTTATATATAGCACCGTCCGAACGAGGGTTGTCAACCGCCATGAGGGTTAGTACATACCCGGCATGACCGCGCCTCCTCGCCGAACCATCGGCCTGATCGCCGCCCCTCGCGAGGATGTGTGCCTCGATTTCGTGAACACCCGGTGCTGGCGCGGCCGCGACACCCCGACCGAGGAACTGCACGGGATCGACGACCTCCTCGCATGGACGGCCGGCACCGGGGGCGCGGACACGCCTGCCGTCGGGGCGTGCGCCACCCAGTGGCGGGCGCACCCGCGGGAGGCATCCGCGGCCTTCGCGTCCGCGATCGCGTTGCGCGAGACCCTCTTCCGCCTGTTCGCCGCCGTCGCCTCGCACGAGGCGACGAAGCCGGGCGATCTCGCCGTCCTGAACGCCGCTTTGAGTGCCGCCGCGCCGCGCTCGCGGATGGCGTTGCGCGACGGCCGGTTCGTGTGGTCGGCCGAGACCGCCCGGCCCGGGATGGCCGCTCTGCTGTCGCCGGTGCTGTGGTCGACGTCAGACCTGCTCGCAGGCCCCCGCCGCGAACGGGTCCGCCAATGCGCCAACCCGCAATGCCGATGGGTGTTTCTCGACGACAGCAAGAGCGGCAACCGCCGCTGGTGCTCGATGGCGGCGTGCGGCAACCGTGCCAAGGCGCACCGGCACTACCTGAAGCGCCGTGACGCCACGCACCAGGAGGGAAGGGCCTAAACCGTCAGCACGATCTTGCCGATATGCGCGCTGCTCTCCAGCAGCCGGTGCGCCTCGGCGGCCTGCGCGAGCGGGAACGTCGCGTGGATCACCGGCGCGCACGCGCCTTTGTCGAGCAGCGGCCAGACCTTCTCGCGCAACTCCGCCGCGATCGCGGCCTTCTGCGCGGTGGTGCGTGGGCGCATGGTGGAACCGGTGACCGTCAGCCGGCGGACCATGATCGGGGTGAGGTCGGCGTTTTCCACCTTCGACCCGCCGAGGAAGGCGATCAGCACGAGCCGCCCGTCCATCGCCAGCGTCCGCAGGTTGCGCGCGAAATACGCCCCGCCCACCATGTCGAGCACGACATCGACGCCGCGCCCGTCGGTCAGGCGCTTGATCTCCTCGACGAAATCCTGCGTGCGATAGTTGATCGCGGCCTCGGCGCCCAGTCTGACGCAGGCCGCGCATTTCGCCTCCGACCCGGCGGTCGCATACGGCGTCGCGCCGAATGCGCGGGCCAGCTGGATTGCGGTCACGCCGATGCCGGAACTGCCGCCGTGGATCAGCGCGCGCTCCCCACCCGCCAGCCTGCCGTGCTGGAACAGATTGGCCCAGACGGTGAAATACGTCTCCGGCAGCGCCGCGGCGCGCACGGCATCGTAGCCGGCGGGGCAGGGCAGGCACTGCGTCGCCGGCACCGCGCAGTACTGCGCGTAGCCGCCGCCATTGGCCAGTCCGCACACCTTGTCGCCGATCCGCCAACCGCGCGCCTCCGGTCCGGCCGCGACGATCTCACCCGCGACCTCGAGGCCGATAATCGGACTGGCCCCGGGCGGCGGCGGATAGGCGCCGCTGCGTTGGGCGACATCCGGGCGGTTGATGCCGGCGGCCTCGACCCTGATCAGCACCTCGTCGGCACGCGGCGACGGCAGCGGCCCGGTCGCCGGGGTCAGCACGTCCGGCCCGCCCGGCGTCGTGGCGGCGATATAGGTCATCTCCCGCGGCAGGCTCATGCGATGTCCTTCAGCGCGGCGTGGCGTGCCGCGCGGCGCCCGGAACGGCCAATTGCGGGATGCTGATCCCGGATTTGCTCACCACGATCTGCGTGTTGTCGCAGGCATGGAGCCCGCCGACTTGCAATTTGCGGCCGTTCTTCAACTCGACGGAGATGGCGGCGATACAGTCGCGCGCCGGCACGACCATGTCGGAGCCGTGATTGCTCGACACGCCGCCATGACCGAGATTCCAGACCCTCCCGTCGGTGGTCCGTACCTGCGCCTGGGTGATGTCGCTGCCGCTTCTGTTCTGCAAGGTGATGGAGCGGGAATCCTGCTGGGTGGACAAATTGGCGGCGTTCGGCTTGTCCGCCGCCACTGCGGACAAGGCCAGCAGCACCAGGGCGGTGGACGCGCCGGCGAGGACGGTCGCACGAGGCATCGGCTGTCTCCTGCGGCTAGCGGCGATAATCGGCGCCGCGCCGTTCGACGGCGCGAAGGACGCCTTGCCACTCCCCCATGCCATATTCGGGCGAGGCCCGCCGCTTCTTCATCCGCTCGGCCGATTTGCGGACGATCTCCGGATCGATCGCGATCGGCGGATCGTTCATGGTGCGCGCGATCAGTTCGACCTCGCACGCCCGCTCCATCATGTACATCCGCATGAAGGTGCCGGGGATCGTCGCGCCGAGCGTGAGCAAGCCGTGGTTGAGCAGCACGACGCAGTTGCCTTGCGCGCACGTGCGCCCGAGCGCCTCGCACTCCTCCGCCGAGGCAGGGACGCCGTATTCATGATAGGCAACCTCATCGAGGATCTGGATCGCGTCCTGGCTGATCGGGCGCAGCCCGTCGCGCAGCAGCGATACGCCCGCGCCGGCCCTGGTGTGCGTGTGCATCACGCAATTGGCGTCAGGGCGGGCCTTCAACACGCCACTGTGGATGGTGAACCCGGCGTTATTGAACTTGCCGGGCGCGCCGATGACGTTGCCCTCCATGTCCATCTTCACCAGGCTCGACGCGGTAACCTCGTCGAACATCTCGCCGTAGCGGTTGATCAGGAAGGTATTCGGCTCGTCGGGGATGCGCGCCGACATGTGGGTATTGATGAGGTCGGTCCAGCCGAGATGGTCGACGACGCGATAGAGCGCGGCAAGCTCGCAACGGGTCTGCCATTCGGCGTCGGTCATGTCGGTCTTGGCTATTTCCAGGGCAGCGGACATCGCGGTTCCTCCTGAGGCCAGACCATCTTGCTTCAGGCCTCGCCGGTTGTCATCCCCGCGCATCGGTGATCCGATCCACGTATGGACCCCATCGAAGCCGAGCTGTTCCGCAATGCGCTCGCCGCCATCGGCGACGAGATGGTGCTGACCATCTATCGCACCGCCTATTCTGGGGTTCTCAAGAACATCATGGACTACAGTGCCGCGGTCTGCGACGCGCGGGGCCGGCTGGTCGCGCAGGGCCTTAGCCTGCCCGGCCATCTGTGCAGCATCCCCGTGGCGCTGAAGGCGACGCTCGCGCGGTTCGGCGACGACATCGCCGAGGGCGACGTCCTGGTGCTGAACGACCCGTACGAGGGCGGGATGCACCTGCCCGACATCTTCGTCTTCAAGCCGATCTTCGCTGATGGCGCCGTGCTCGCCTACGCGGCGACCATCTGCCACCACACCGACGTCGGCGGCCGCGTTCCCGGCTCCAACGCATCGGACAGCACCGAGATCTTCGCCGAGGGACTGCGGATTCCGGCGCTGAAGCTGTACGAACGGGGGCAGCCGAACGCGACCTTGTTTCGCATCATCGAACAGAACATGCGTCTGCCGGGACGCGTGTTCGGCGACCTTCGCAGCCAACTCGCCGCTTGCGAGATCGCCGCGCGCGGCATCGCCGACCTCGTCGCCCGCCACGGCGCGGCCGAGGTGGCCCGGCTGATGGACGAGGCGCTGGACTACAGCGAGCGTTTGACCCGACGCTGCCTCGCCGAACTGCCGGACGGCGAGGCAAGCTTCACCGACTGGATCGACGACGACCAGATCGATGCCGGAATACCGATCAGGCTGGTCTGCACCGTCCGTAAGCAGGGCGAGCACATGGCGTTCGACTGGACCGGCAGCGCGGCCCAGGTGAAGGGCGCCATCAACAATACCTGGAGCTACACCGCCGCGGCCAGCTTCACCGCGGCGAAATCCGTGCTGTCGGTCAACATGCCGAACAACGACGGCGTGTTCCGCGCGATCGACGTGATCGCCCCACCCGGCACCATCACCAACGCCCTACCGCCGGCCGCCTGCGCCGCGCGTGGCCTCACCGGATTCCGCTGCGCCGACGCGGCGTTCGGCGCACTGGCGATGCTGTATCCCGACCGGGTGTTCGCGGCGTCGGACGGCGGCAACACTGGCATCACCGTCGGCGGCTACGACGCGGCCCGCCGACCCTTCATCTACGTCGATTTCATGTCCGCCGCCTGGGGCGCGCGGCCGTGGGCGGACGGGCTCGAGGGCAACACGACGATGTTCGCCAACATGGCGAGCTTCAGCATCGAGGTGATCGAGGCGGAGAATCCGCTGGAGGTCGTCGCCAACGAATACGTTCCCGACACCGGCGGTCCCGGGCGTTTCCGGGGCGGCGCGGCGCTCCGCCGGACGTGGCGGATGCTGGCCGACGAGGGGCTTCTGCAAGTACGCGCCGATCGCCAGACGCATCGACCCTATGGTCTGCAAGGCGGCGGTCCGGGCGCGCCCGGACGCAGCATGATGAACCCAGGCACGGCGTCGGAACGCCAACTGCACGCCAAGATTACCATGACGTTCCGTGCCGGCGAGGTATTCCGCCACGATTTGCCAGGCGGCGGCGGATGGGGCGCCGCCCTGACCCGCGATCTTGCCGCCGTCGCCAAGGATTTGCGGGATGGCTTGGTGACGATCGACGGGGCGGCGCGCGACTATGGCGTGGTGGCGCGCGGCGACCCGCCGGAGATCGACGAACCCGCGACGGCGGCGCTGCGCGCGCACCTGCGCGCCACTCGCGCCCCGCTCCCGGCGGTCGCGTGGGATCCCGCCGCATGACCCTGCGCGTCGGCATCGACATCGGCGGCACCTTCACCGACCTCGTCGCCATCGCGCCGGACGGACGCGTGCGCGTCCACAAGACCGCTTCCACGCCGCACGACTACGCCGAGGGCATCGTCGATGGATTGCGCGCCCTGCTCGACGATCCAGTGTCGGACGTGCTCCACGCCACCACCATCGGATCGAACACCATCCTGGAGGGAAAGGGCGCGCGCACCGCCCTCATCACCACGCACGGATTTCGCGACACGCTCGACATCCGCGACCTGCGGATGCCGCGGCTCTACGACATCGCCTGGCAGAAGCCGCCCCCGCTGGTGGAGCGGCGGCTGCGGCTGGAGGTGATCGAGAAGACGCGGTTCGACGGCACGATCGCGGTTCCCCTCGACGCGGCCAGCGTCGCGGCGGCGATCGCCACGCTGCGCGAAGAAGGCGTCGCCTCGGTCGCGGTGTGTCTCCTGCACAGCTACGCCAACCCGGCCCATGAACAGGACGTCGCGCGCGCGGTTCGGGCGGCGCTGCCCGACCTCGCTCTGTCCGTCAGCCACGAGATATTGCCGGAGATCAAGGAGTACCCGCGCACCAGCACCACGGTCATCAACGCCTACGTCCAGCCGGTCGTGCGTGCCTATCTGACCGCGCTCCAGGCGCGCCTCGACGCGCTCGGCATCACCGCGAAGCTGCGCCTGATGCAGTCCGACGGTGGCCTGGCGGCGGCTGATTTCGCCGCCGCGCAACCAGCACGCATCGTCGAGAGCGGGCCGGCCGCCGGGGTCGTCGGCGGCGCGGTCC
>JBAWFF010000538.1:0-21284 GCA_049591635.1 Acetobacteraceae bacterium | reverse complement strand
GATGCACCGAAAGCCCATCGACCGGCTCCGCCGAACCGGGGCCGAACCCGACCCGGTTCCGTTGCAAAACAGCCGCCAAATGGCAATACTGTGGACCTGAGCCGCGAACCGGACAGCCGTGGGCTTGGCCCGGCCATCCACGTCTTACTCGACCGCAAGCAAAGACGTGGATGCCCGGGCCAAGCCCGGACATGACGGTGAGTGCGGTTACCGCGCGCGCCGAACGCCTCCTCCACGGCCTCGTCGAACTCGCCTGCTCCCTTCTGGTCATCGCCGAGATCGCCATCCTGTTCGCCGGCGTGATCTCGCGTTACGTCATCGACCGCCCGCTCGTCTGGTCCGACGAGTTGGCCTCGATCCTGTTCCTCTGGCTGGCGATGCTGGGCAGCGTCATCGCGCTCTGGCGAGGCTCCCACATGCGCCTCACCGCGCTCGTCGCCGGCCTGAACACGCGGGGCCAGAATCAGGCGAACGCCTTCGCCATCGGCGCGGCGGCGCTGTTCCTCGGCCTCCTGCTTCCCCATGCGATCGACTACGCGCAAGAGGAGGCGGCGATCACGACGCCCGCGCTCGGCCTGTCGGACATGTGGCGCGCCGGCGCCATCCCGGTGGGCGTCGCGCTCATGCTAGCCGACTGCGCGCTCCGCCTGCTGCGCGTCCACGCGCGCGATCTGTTCGCGCCGGTCTTCCTGCTCGCGATCCTCGTCTCCTTGCTGGTCCGTGCGTCCCCGATGCTCGCCCATATCGGCAACTGGAACCTTGTCGTCTTCTTCGTCGCCATCCTCGGACTCGCCGTCCTCACCGGCATCCCCATCGCGTTCGCGTTCGGACTCGCCACACTCGGCTATCTCGGCCTCACCACGCACATCCCACTGTCGATCGTCGTCTCGCGCATGGACGAGGGCATGAGCACCTTGATCCTGCTCGCCGTGCCGCTGTTCGTGTTCCTCGGCCTGCTGATCGAGATGACCGGCATGGCCGCCGCGATGGTCGCCTTCCTCGCCTCCTTGCTTGGCCATATCAGGGGCGGGCTCTGCTACGTGCTGTTGGGCGCGATGTACCTCATCTCTGGCATCTCCGGCGCCAAGGCCGCCGACATGGCGGCCGTCGCGCCGGTGCTGTTTCCCGAGATGAAACGGCGCGGCATCCACGAGGGCGAGCTGATCTCGTTGCTGTCCGCATCGGGGGCAATGAGCGAGACGATCCCGCCCTCGCTCGTGCTCATCACCGTCGGCTCCGTTACCGGCGTTTCGATCGCCGCGTTGTTCGCCGGCGGCCTGGTGCCGGCGCTGCTGCTCGCCGTCGCCCTCGCGTTTCTCGCGCGCCACCGCGCGCGCAACGACGACGTCAGCAACGTCCGCCGCGCCTCGCCTGGCATCGTCGCCCGCACCTTCATCGTCGCGCTGCCCGCGCTCGTCCTGCCCTTCGTCATCCGCTTCGCGGTCATCGAGGGGATCGCGACGGCAACCGAGGTCTCCACCATCGGAATCGCCTACGCCTTCGTCATCGGCCTGCTGCTGTACCGCCGATTCGACTGGCGCCGCCTACCGTCCATGCTGATCGAGACATCCAGCCTCTCGGGCGCCATCCTGCTCATCATCGGCACCGCGACCGCGATGGGCTGGGCGCTCACGCAATCAGGCTTCTCGCACGCCCTCGCCGCCACGATGGAGGCCGCGCCCGGCGGGCAAGTCGGGTTCCTCGCCGAATCCGTCGTCGCCTTCATCATCCTCGGCAGCGTGCTCGAAGGCATCCCGGCGATGGTACTGTTCGGCCCGCTGATGTTTCCGATCGCCCGCGCGATGGGGGTGAACGAGGTCCACTACGCGATGGTGGTCATCCTGGCGATGGGCATCGGCCTGTTCGCCCCCCCATTCGGCGTCGGCTACTACGCCGCCTGCGCCATCGGCAAGGTCAGCCCCGACGCCGCCATGCGCCGCATCTGGCCCTATCTCGGCGCGCTGCTGGTGGGATTGATCGTGGTTGCCGCGGTGCCGTGGATCTCCACCGGGTTTCTGCCCACGCCTCGCTGAGCCCTCACCGACGCGCTTGCGCGGCGGGTGAGGGTGCTACGCATACGCCTTGTACAAGGCGTCCGTCAGCTCCAGGAACGCCGCGTCGGCTTTCTTCCCACCGACATTGGTCGTCATGACCAACGCGAAGTCGTGGTCCGGCTGCACCAGGATCGACGCCAGGTTCATCCCGTTGGAGCCCGCGTGCTGCAGCACCGGCCCGCTCGCGTACGACGGCGTCAGCATTCCCCAGCCGAGCCCGTAGCCGCCGCTCTTCGGCGTGCCCGGGGGGGCGTCCGGGCGCTCCATGCTTATGACCTTGGCGTGCAGCTTGCGGATCGTTTCCGGGCGCACCAACGCGGGGCCGCGCTTGCCCTCGCCGGCGTTCCATCCGGCCCAGGCGGCGAAGTCGAGCACCGACAGATGCACGGTCCCCGCCGGTCCCAGGACCGCTGGATTGTCGCCGTACGGCCCGGCCAGCATCGGCTTCAGCGTCCCATCCTCGCGGATCGCATGACCGAGCGGCGCATCGACACGGCCCAGGCTGGATTGCGGTCCCAGGCCCGCCGTGCGGAGGCGCAGCGGATCGAACACGCGCTCGCTGACCAGCTCCTCCCACGTCTTCCCGCCCGCTCGCTCGATGATCGACCCGGCCATCACGTAGCCCATGTTGGAATACGCGAAGCGTGATCCTGGCTCGGCCTCCAGCGGCTGCTTGCTCCATTCGCCGACCAGCCAGGCCCGCAGTGCGTCGAGATTAAGGTCCGCCAGCGTGAAGGATTGCTGGATCAGCCGCATGAACGCCTCATTGTCGCTCGGCATTCCGCTCGTGTGCGATAGCAGTTGCATCAGCGTCACGCCGCGCAGGCGCGGATCCATCTGGGCGGCGAATTCGGGGAACGCCTCGGCGACCGTGATATCCCAGCGCAGCTTGCCTGCCTCCACCAACATACCCGCAAGCAGCGCCGTCATTGCCTTGGTGTCGGAGCCGATGTGGAAGCGGTCGTCGATGGTGACCGGGATCGTCTCTCCGAACCGCCGCGTCCCCACCGCGCCCGAAGCGATAATGTGCCCGTCCTTCACGACCGCTGCGGCGAGGGCCGGCAGCGTGTAGCGCTGCAAGTATGGCGTCAGGATCGCGTCGAGCGACGCGCCGCTCGTGCCTGTGTCGGCCTTGGCGGACGCGGCGACGGCAAACCCGGCGGCGGTACTGGTCATGAAGCGTCGGCGCATCAGCATGGTTCTTCTCCCTTTTCCTACCCCGCCGCCGCCCGCTCCTTCTCCGCCATCCGCTCCTTCAACTGCGCCGGCGTCAGCCGCACGATATCCTCGTTCTGGTGCGCGTAGAGGTCGAACCCGCCGGTATCCAGATCATCGAGCACGATCCGTCCCTCCAACACCTCCGCCTTCCACAAGTCCTGCGCCGATTGCCGCGCATGGAACTCGGGCATCACCTCACGGGCGAACAGATCGAGGCTGTCGCGGATCGCCTTGTCGCTCGTCTTGCCGGCCTGGTTCAGCAGGATCACCTGATCGACGTGCGATTCCTCGAACAGCCGCATCTTGCGCCGGATCGTGTCGGGCGAGCCGATCAGCCCGTTGCGTAACGCCGCCTGCGCCTTCTCGGTGCCGCGCCACGCCTGGTACTCGCGCCAAAGATCGCCCTTGCCCGGCGCATCGACGCCCTTCCGTCCGTAGTACGACAGCGCGAAGATGAAGAACGTCCAGCCCGAAGCCAGCTCGATCGCCTCCTCATCGGTCGGGGCACACATGAACCCGTTGACGATCGCGATGTTCGGATTGGCCGGATAATCGGCGAGCCGCCGCGGCGCGCGCAGCAGCGTGTTGTAATAGCGATGCACCCACGCCCGCGCCGCCTCGGGCGAGACGAAGGAAAACCCCAACGCCCCCATCCCCCACGCGCCCGCGTCGGCGATCGTCTGGATGTTGGAGCACGCGACCCATAACGGCGGATGCGGCTTCTGGTACGGCTTGGGGATCACATTGCGTTCGGCGAAATCGTGGTACTGCCCGTGGAACTCCCACGCAGTCTGGGAGAACATCGGGATGATCGCCCGCACCGCTTCCTCCCAGCGGTCGCGCTTGTCGCGCACCCGCACGCCGAACGGATGCAACTCGGCCGGCCCCGCCGCCTCGCCCATCCCCAGATCGACCCGCCCGCCCGACAGCAGATCGAGCGTCGCCACCCGCTCGGCGACGCGCTGCGGCTGGTTGGTGGTAAGCTGGATGACGCCATGCCCCAGCCGGATGCGCTTGGTGCGCTGGCTGGCGGCGCCGAGGAACACCTCGGGCGCGGAGCAATGGGAATACTCCTCGAGGAAATGGTGCTCGACCATCCAGACGTAGTCGTAGCCAAGCCGGTCGGCCAGCTCCATCTGCCCGAGCGCCTGTTGGAACAGCTCGTACTCGCTGCTCGCGGTCCACGGACGCGGCAGTTGCAATTCGTAGAAGATGCCGAACTTCATGACGCGACCCCGATGCGGATGGACATCGACGGATCATCCGCCGGGTGCGGCGGGGCGACAAGGGCGGACCTCTTCCCGAGGGAAGAGGCCCTTGTTCCATTCGCGACGAAAGACGGTGTTACGCCGTGGTCGCGCCCATGCCGCCATTCCGCCGCTTGCGCGTGAAGGCGAGACCGAGAAGCCCGACGCCAAGAACGGCCAGCGACGCCGGTTCCGGGACCGCCCCGCTGCCGACCACGACCCTCTCCGTCACGGAGCCGGCGGAGGTCGAGAGCGTGAAGAGGTACGTGTCGTTCGCGTTGACGTCATAGTCGGGATCGCCAAGTACAGCGGCGATGGAGGCGAACCGCAGCCCCTCGGAGTTCTGGAATCCGGTGTCGTCGACGGTGGCGTTATCCGGGATGAGTGTCGGATCGAAGGATCCCGTGGTCCCGGTGCCAAAGTCCGTCAGGCTGAGCGATATGGGCCCGACGTCGGAGAGCGTGAGTCCCGACGCCGCCGTATTGACCGAGAAGTTGAAGTTCCAGTTCACGCCAGTCGCGACGCCATAGACGTTCCCGACGGGCACGATCGGGCCGATGGTCGGGAGGCTCGCCTGGAGACCCATCTCCACGCCGCTTACTGTGTTCACGGTCCAGTTCGTGTTCGGATTGCCGGTACCAAAGTAGGTCCCGGGCGGGCTCGCCAGGCTCGTGTTGTCCACGGTCGCCAGGGCCGGAGTGATCCCGACGAAGGCCAGCGCCGCCGCCGCCGCGACGGAGGAGAGAAGAAATTTGCGCATTTCCGATCCTTCCTGGAGTTGGGGAGCCCGATCCGGGCATCCGCGTCCGAGTTAACCGATCGTTAGGAGATGCGCAACCCGTAAACAAATCAGAATGAATATTGACAAAGAACAAACGCACATGACAGCCGCCTCGCGAGGCCGGCGCGCGCGCTACCCCAGCAGCCGGCCGATCACCCGCGCCGTGTAGTCCACCACCGGGATGATCCGTCCGTAGTTGATCCGGCTCGGCCCGATCACGCCGATGGCGCCGACGATCCGCCCGCCGTCCTCGCTGCGCGCCGGGGCAACCACCATCGAGATGCCGGAGGTCGAGAACAACCCGCTCTCGGCGCCGATGAAGATGCGCACGCCCTCGGATTTCTCGGCGAGGTCGAGCAGGCGCAGCATGGTCTCCTGCGCCTCCAGCCGCTCGAACAGCCCCTGGATCGCCGACAGATGCTCGATCTGGGTCACGTCGGCCAGCAGCTTCGCCTGGCCGCGCACGATCAGGCTGCCGCCGCGGCCTTCGCCAGTCCACGTCGCGAGGCCCGCTTCGACGACCGCGGCGGCGAGCGTGTCCAACTCGGTCCGGTTCGCCGCCATCTCGTCGGCGACGATGCGGCGCACCTCCGCCAGCGGGCGGTTGGCGATGTGGGCGTTGAGGTAGTTGCCCGCCTGCTGGAGCGCCGACGGCGGCAGGCCGGGCGGGATGTCGATCACCCGATTCTCCACGTGTCCGTCGGCGGCGACCAGCACGACCAGCGCGCGGCCCGATCCGAGTGCGACGAACTCGATGTGGCGCAGCGGGCCCTCGGCCTTGGGGGCGAGCACCAGGCCGGCGGCCGAGGACAGCCCCGCGAGCAGCGAACTGGCGTCGGCGAGCGTGTCCTCGAGGCTGCGTCCGGAGGCGGCGAGCGCGGCGGCGATCGATTCGCGTTCCTCGTCGGCGAGTTCGCCGAAATGCAGCAGTCCGTCGACGAACAGGCGCAAACCGCGATCGGTCGGCAGCCGTCCGGCCGAGGTGTGCGGGGCGAACAGCAGCCCGGCGTCGGTCATGTCGGCCATGACGTTGCGGATGGTGGCGGGCGAGAGGCTGAGCGGCAGCCGGCGCGACAGGGTGCGGCTGCCGACGGGCTCGCCGGTCTCCACGTATTGCTCGACGATCTCCCGCAGCACGGCTGCCGAGCGCGCGTCGAGCAACGGTGGCGCGGCGCTCCGGCCGCCCCAAGGCGCACCGAGAGGGGGGACGGGGTTGTTCATCGCTGGTCCTCCGGTCTGTCCTGGGGACAAATCTATCGGACGCTGCGCGCGGAACGCCCTCGCGACGGAGGAGGCGCAGCGACCTGCCGCCCGTCAGTCGCGAGAACAGGATAGTCCCGCGAGAAGCGGCGCGTAAGCGGCGAGCCTGGGGGCGACGAACTCCGTGAAGAGCCGCACGCGCTTCGTCTTGCGCGACTCGCCCTGTGTGAGGAGCCAGAGCGTTCCGTGCCTGTGCAGGTCGGTGCCCGGCACCCTCACCAGCAGCGGATCGGCATCTCCGACGAAGCAAGGCAGCGTTGTCATCCCGAGCCCCTGCCGTACCGCGACGATCTGCGCCTCGGCATCCGTGATCCTGAACGGAACCTCTGTGGCGCGAACCTCATTCCCGCGCGCCCAGTCCGGACTGTAATTGTTATTGACGATCCAACCGATGCGATCAGGCGCCCCCGCGCGCCACGCGGCAAGAAGGTCGCGGGACATGTAGACACCGCCGAACAGCTCCGGTCCCTTCAGGCCGTAAAGGTTGAGTGGCAGGGTGTCGCTGTCGTGGACGACGCGGATCGCGACGTCGGCCTCCCGGTTGGTCAGGTTCACCGGCTCGCCGATCGACAGTATCTCGATCTCGATCTCGGGATGAAGCCGCGCGAAACCGGCGAAGTCGGGCATGAGCAGGTGGGTCGCGAGGATCGGCGCCAGCGTCACCCGCAGAAGCCCGCGGAGGCCCTGGTCGCGACCAAAGATGCGCGTCTCCAGCTGGTTCGACGACGCTTCCATCTGGGCCGCGAACTCGAGCACCTCCTCCCCCGCATCCGTCAGGCGATAGCCCGACGGCAGCTTCTCGAACATGCGCGCCCCGAGGCGCACCTCGAGCTGGGCGATGCGTCGCAGCACGGTGGAGTGGTTCACACCCAGGTGCTCGGCGGCGGCGCGGACCGAGCCCCCGCGCGCGACGGCAAGAAAGTAGCGAACGTCATCCCAGTCGATCATCTGGTGCAATCCTGCTGCCGCCCGCCACGGCTAACGTTGGTAGATCAGCCGGACGGATTTCGCACCACCCGTATGCGAACTTCCGCACTCAACGCCTGACGCAGGCGACCTATTTTGAGGTCCTCAAGGGCGCCGCCCCCGGACGAGCCTGGGACCCAAACGGAAGGACGCATTATGTCGAGGTTGGAAGGCAAGGTCGCCGTCATCAGTGGTGGGAACAGCGGCATCGGGCTCGCGATCGCCCAGCGTTTCGTCAAAGAGGGCGCGTACGTGTTCATCTTCGGCCGGCGCCGGGAAGCGCTCGACAAAGCGGTGCGGCTCATTGGCGCTAATGTCACCGCCATCCAGGCGGACGCGTCCAAGCTCGAGGACCTCGACCGCGTCGCCGACGGCGTCCGGAGCGCGAAGGACAAGGTGGACGTGGTCGTGTCCAACGCCGGCGTGACCGAGCAGGTGCCGCTGCGCGAAATCACGCCCGACCACTACGACCGCGTGTTCGCCCTGAACGCCAGGGCGCCCTTGTTCCTCGTGCAGAAGATGCTGCCGATGATGGGTCGCGGGGGATCGATCATCCTGGTGTCCTCGGCCATGCACACCATGGGCCTGGCGAACCACTCGGCCTACGCGGCCACCAAGGCGGCGCTGCGTTCGTACTCCCGGACATGGGCGGCCGAGTTCAAGGACAGCGGCATCCGCGCCAACACACTGAGCCCCGGCGTCGTCAATACGCCGATGCTCGACGACCAGGCGAGCACGCCCGAGGAGGCCGCCGCGATTCGTAAGGGCTACACCGCCCACACCCCCATGCTGAGACTTGGTCGCCCCGAGGAGTTGGCGGCGGCGGCGCTCTTTCTCGCCTCGGACGAGAGCTCGTTCATGACGGGCTCCGACATGGTCGTCGACGGCGGCGTCAGCAACGTCTGACGAACGGACCGAACTTCCCGCAACGATCGATATGGAGAGCCACATGACGTACGCCATCGTAGGCACGGGGCTGGTGGGCGCGACGCTCGCCCGCTTCTTCGCCGCCAAGACCATTCCCGTCCGCATCGCCAATTCGCGCGGCCCCGAAACCCTCGGCGAACTCACCGCCGAACTCGGTGCGAGCGTCAAGGCGGTCACGGTCGCCGAAGCCGTCGAAGCCGATATCATCCTCGTCGCGGTCGGATCGGTCGCTTTCAAGGACGTCGGCGCGGTGCTGCGGGACTGGTCGGGCAAGATCGTCATCGACGTGACGAACGCCTTCATGCTGCCGCAGGAGGTGCAGCAGGCCGAATACCAAGGACGCCTCACATCCGAGGTCAACGCGGAGCGTGTTCCGGGCGCGAAGCTGGTCAAGGCCTTCAATCAACTGCCGGTCAAGGTTCTCGCCAGCGCATTGCCCGACGATGTCGGTCAAAGAGTCGTGTTCGTCTCGAGCGACCATGAGGATGCGAGCGCGACCGTCGCGGCTCTCGCGGAGAGCCTTGGCTTTGCCGCTATCGAAGTCGGCAAGATAGCGGAAGGCGGCCGCCTGATCCAAGCGCGGGCACCCCTCGTATTTCAGAATCTCATCAAATACCCGATGTAGGGTTGGCCGAACGGCGACGGTCCATCGCCCAGTACGTGACAGACACCCCGCGTTCTGGCTTCTCTCTCCCGGCATCGCAGGAGCCGCCCCATGCGCCCATCCGGCCGCGCCGCCGCGCCATGATCCTGGTGGGCCAATATGATTCCCCGTTTGTCCGCCGGGTGGCGGTGTCGCTGCGTGTCCTGGGCTTCCCCTACGAGCACGATACGCGATCGGTGTTCGCGGACTTCGAGGCGATGCGCCGGATCAATCCGCTTGGTCGTATCCCCTCGCTGATCCTCGACGACGGGGAGACGCTGATCGACTCGCCGACCATTCTCGATTGGCTGGACGAGCGCGTAGGGCCGCAGCGCGCATTGTTGCCGGCAGCGGGGATCGCGCGCCGGCAGGCCTTGCGGCGCATCGCGCTCGCGACCGGGGCGATCGAAAAGGCAGGTTCGGCAGTTTATGAACAGATCGTCCGCCCTTCCGCCTTTCGTTGGCCGGAATGGATCGAGCGTTGCCGCACGCAGGCGACAGGTGCCATCGAAGCCCTCGCCGCGTTGGAGTGGCCCGCCGACGGACGGCTCGATCAGGCACAGATCACCACCGCCTGCATGACCCGCTACATGGGGATGGCGAACACGGGCCTGCTGCCGCCCGGGCGATTTCCATCGCTCGACGGACTGTCGGCGCGCTGCGAGGCGCGGCCCGAGTTTCAGGCGACATATCCCGCCGAATACGTGGTGCCGCGCAACGGCTGAACGCCCGCCGCACGCCTTGCATCGGGCTCGATCCGCCGGCAAATGGCGGCGAACCCCAGGAGCCACCCCATGCGCCCTTCCGGCCGCGCCGCCGACGCGTTGCGTCCTGTCTCGCTCACCACCGGCTTCGCCCGCCACGCCGAGGGCTCGTGCCTGATCCGCATGGGCAATACGGAGGTCCTGTGCGCGGCGAGCGTGGAGGGGCGCATCCCGCCGTTCCTGCGCGGCTCGGGCAAGGGCTGGGTTACCGCCGAGTACGGGATGCTCCCACGCGCCACCCACACGCGCGGCGACCGGGAGGCGGCGCGCGGCAAGCAATCGGGGCGGACGCAGGAAATCCAGCGCCTCGTCGGCCGCTCCTTGCGTGCCGTCGTCGATCGCACGGCGATGGGGGAGATGACGGTGACCCTCGATTGCGATGTTCTGAACGCCGATGGCGGCACGCGCTGCGCCGCGATCACCGGCTCCTGGGTGGCGCTGGCGCTCGCCTTCCGCACCTTGCGCGCCAAGCGTGTGCTGACGCGCGATCCGCTGATCGGACAGGTCGCGGCGGTGTCGTGCGGGATCGCCGGCGGCGAGTCGGTGCTGGACCTCGATTACGAGGAGGACTCCAACGCCGAGGCGGACGCCAATTTCGTGCTGACCGACGCCGGCGGGATCATCGAAGTGCAGGCGACCGCCGAGAAGACCGCGTTCAGCGAGGCGCAGTTGAACACGCTGCTGCGCCTCGCCCGGCACGGCACGGCGGCGTTGTTCGCCGCCCAGCGTGATGCCGTGGGCGCGGAGTGATGGCGCGCCGGCTTGTCCAGGGCAGCCGGCTGGTGCTGGCGACCCATAATCCCGGCAAGCTGCGCGAGATGGAGGCGCTGATGGCGCCGCTCGGCTTCGCGGTCGTCTCGGCGGGCGAACTCGGTCTCGCCGAGCCCGACGAACCGGCGCCTGATTTCGTCGGCAACGCGCGGATCAAGGCGCTGGCGGCGGCGCGAACAGGCGATATCGCGTTGGCCGACGATTCCGGCTTCTGCGTGGCCGCGTTGGGCGGCGCGCCGGGCGTCCATTCCGCCCGCTGGGCCGCGCCGAACCGCGACTTCGCGCCGGCGATGGCGCGGGTGGACCGCGAACTGGGTGCGGCGGCCGACCGGCGCGCCTGGTTCATCGCCGTGCTGTGCCTCGCCTGGCCGGACGCGCATACCGAGACGTTCCTCGGCCGGGTCGACGGCGCCGCGACCTGGCCGCCGCGCGGCGACAAGGGCTTCGGCTACGACCCGATCTTCGTCCCCGCCGGGGCAACGCGGACCTTCGGCGAGATGGAGCCGGCTGAAAAGCACGCGCTGAGCCACCGCGCGCGCGCTTTCGCGCAGCTTCAGGCGGCGTGCTTGAGTAAAGTAGGTTAGGGGACTCTGACGGTGAGGATTATCGCGCCGGTTTTTTGCTCGAACAGAATAATCTCTGAGACCTTCATGTTTAGAACGCGGTTATGTGATATCACTTGGTATGGGCTATTCAACGTCGCTGGGTAGTAGCTGTCCGTTGTTAGAAGAAATGGTGAGACGAGGTGTCCGCGGAACGCGAGCTTTACGTCTCGTCGCGCGGACATCCTCCGCGCCTCCTGCGGCTCCAAATGGATGCTCCGAAGGCCGGCAGCGATAACGGGATAGTCCTGCCCCTGCGGCCAAAGGACGACGGCATCGGCGCCTCCCTCGCTGCTCTCGACGCGCTTTTGTACTCCGAAGACATTCGAGCCAATGTACTCCCTGGACTTAGTCGCGTACGCATGTGTGGCGACGAGTTCCGAGTCCGTAACTGAGGATCTTCCGATGATATGATCAGCGTCGATGTCACATTCTGCAGAGTCCGCAAAACAGCTGATTGGAACGCCATCCGGTTTGGGTGGACCAAGGAATAGGCGCCTCTGCTCCGGATCATAAAAGACCACACCATAGCCTTTGTCCAATCCAACAGCCGTACCATCAACAAATGTAACTTCATCAGACATGGCTCGTCCCCGTGTAATCTCTGAATTAGCCATGCCCTCGAGTCTAGCGATGTGGGCTGCCTTGCTCTCAAATCGATCTTTCTCGGGATGTAGCCGAATAATCCCGTCCACGATGGCGTGGACGTTATCACCATTAAAGCCGCGCGGCAGGTCGTCAGACCGTGCATTAGCCGGGATAAAGCACGGGAGACATAGAGCGAGAACGATAATCCAGGCAACGTTGAACACGGCTCTCTCCGAAGCAGGCCGGAATCGTGGGGTAGTCCGCTCGCGCCAGGCGTCTGGCGTCTTGAACTTCTAGATTTTAAGCTCGGATAATTCGAAGGCTTTCAGGATAAATGTAATTTCCTCGACGCGCTTCAGGCTCGCCCATGCGAATAGCATATCCTCCTTCAATTAGCGCTGCCGCCTCGTCAAGTGTGTCGACAAAGGTCGCATTGTCGTCCACATTCCGACCATGATGGGGAATACGGCGATCCACAAGTTGATAGCCTCGCTTGGTGCGAACCGGACGCTCATCTCCGTGAAGCGAGTTCGTTCGTTCGATCCGAATTACCTCAGCCACTGCACACTCGCCTCCTGGTGATCTCTGTAATCTATCGACTTGTACGAGCGTCGTCGATACGGCGGGGTGAATCCCGAGTTCGGCGAGGCGCCTCGACTTGTAGGTCTGGTGCGCCACGCACGTTCTCCCTCGCCTGACTGGACGGCGAAACCACCACCTTTATGGCCGGACGGGTGGCACTGTCGCCCTGGCGCCTGCGGCTAGAGGGAGGCCGGCTATGACCCGATGTTCTTCCTCCCGCTGCAGCCACGTGGACATCCGACGAGATAAAACCCGAGGGCAAGGAATACGCTGAGCCACCGAGTACAGGCCTTCGGACAGCCTCGGCGGCGTGCCCAATGCGCTAGCGCTGCCGGGCTTTGCAGCTAGATTGGGAGACTTCTGCAGCGACAGGAGGAACTTGATGGCCGACGCCGAGATCGTACGCATTCGGGCCGCACTGGCCGCGCGGCCGCGGCCCGCCGAGCTGAGCGAGCGCCGCGTCCGGCTGGACGCGCTCGGCGCGCAGTTCCCGGTGCCGTCCGACGTGCGCGTCGAAAGCGTGGATGCGAACGGCGTCGCGGCGGAATGGACGCTGACGCCGGATGCCGATTCCAATCGGGCGCTGCTGTTCCTGCACGGCGGCGGCTACGTCTCCGGCTCGATCGTCAGCCACCGCGCGATGGTCGCCGAGGCGGGTCGACAGGCCGGCGTGCGGACCTTGGCGCTAGGCTATCGGCTGGCGCCGGAGCATCCGTTTCCGGCGGCGCTGGAGGACGCGCTTTCCGGCTACCGCTTCCTGGTGGGGAGCGGCATCGACCCGCGAAACGTCGTGCTCGGCGGTGACAGCGCCGGAGGCGGATTGACGATCGCGGCGCTGGTGTCGCTGCGCGATGCGGGCGAGAAGCCGCCGTCCTGCGCCTGGTGCATCTCGCCGTGGGTGGACTTGGCGATGACGGGCGCGAGCATCGACGGCAAGGCCGCGGTCGACCCGATGATCCAGCGTCCCTACCTCCAGGAGTTGGCGACGGCCTATCTCGCCGGCGGCGATCCGCGCGCGCCCCTGGTATCGCCACTGCACGCCGACCTGCGCGGCCTGCCGCCATTGCTGATCCAGGTGGGCTCGGCCGAGACGCTGCTCGACGATTCGGTGCGCCTCGCCGGCGCGGCCGGGGCGGCGGATATCGCGGTGACGCTGGAGGTCTATCCCGACATGATTCATGCGTTCCCGCTGTTTCACCAGCAACTCGCCGCCGGGCGGCGCGCCTTGGCGGCGGCGGGGCGGTTCATGCGTGATCGGCTGCCTTGACAGCACCTTGCATGGCTCCAACAAGTTCGGCTGAAGCACGTCAGGCGAGGAAACGATGATCGGCACCAGGCTCCGCCCCGCGGCAGGTTCGACCCGGCCGTCCCTTGGCATTGGCCGGCGAGTGCTCCTCGGCTCCGCGCTCGCCGCTCCTTTCATCGCCCGTCCGACCTTCGCCGCCGAAACCCTGAACGCCTATTCGATCTGGCCGGAGAATTATGCCCGTCCGATGATGGCGGCGTTCGAGAAATCCTCCGGCATCCATGTCAACTTCATCCGCTTCTCGTCGGGCGAGGCATTGGCGCGGGTGATCGCGGAGAAGGGCAATCCGCAAATAGACGTCCTGTTCGGCGGCCCGGTGGAGACCTTCACCGCCGGGGAACTCCAGGGCGTATTCGAGCAGTACGTTCCGCCTGCGGCGGCGGACCTTCCGGCCCGCTTCAAGGACCCCAAGGGTGCGTGGACCGCGATCGCCGACGATCCGCTCGTGTTCATGACCAACACGCAGTTCCTCAAGCAGCACAATCTGCAGCCGCCGGCGTCATGGGACGACCTGCTCAATCCCGCCTACAAGAACATGCTGCAGATGGCGGATGCCCGAACGTCGGGCACGGCAGTCACCCGCATCTTCTCGATCCTGCAGGTGCACAACCGGGACGAGGCGGCGGCCTTCGCCTACATGAAGAAGCTGCGCCAGAACGTGCAGCTATACACCAAGAGCGGCGGCGGTGGGACGCTGCCGGTCGGTCTTGGGCAGGCCGGCGGCGGGATATTCTTCATCGTCGATGCGCTGTTCACCCGTCAGCAGGGTTATGACGTGCAGCTCTCCTTCCCGAAGGAAGGGATCGGCTCGGCCGCCGAGTGCATCGCGCTCATCAAGGGGGCGAAGAACCCGGCGGGCGGCAAGAAGCTGATCGACTGGGCGACCAGCGCCGACATGCAATCGCTGTTCGAGCCCGACAAGATCAACTTCGTTCCAGCCAATCCGAAGGTGAAGATGAGCCCGACGCTCGCCGCCGTGCTCAAGGGCGCCAACATCATCACGATCGACGACCAGTGGGCCGGCGCCAATCGCAAGCGGATCGTCGAGCTCTGGGTCAAGGAAGTACTGAACGCCTAGGAATGCGCCGGCCGCGCGACGGAGTCCGACTTCTCGTTGTCGTCGTCCTCTGGCTGTTGCTCGCGCTCTTCGTGCTCTATCCGCTCGCGAGACTGATCGCGCGCGCGCTCAGCGATGACGCGGGGTTCAGTCTGCAGCCGCTCGTTGCGGCGATCGGCAACAGGGACAACGTGCGGGCGTTCCGCAATAGCCTGCTGCTTGCGACCCTCGTCGGGATTTGCGGCACGGTGCTGGGTTTCCTGTTCGCCTTCACCGTGGAACGCACGCAGGCGTCGCGGGGCTGGGTCAGGGGGCTCGACGCGGCGACGCTGCTGCCGCTGATCTCGCCGCCCTTCACCACGTCGATCGCCTTCGTCTTTTCCTTCGGCCCGCGTGGCTTCATCACCCACGATCTGCTGGGAATGAACAATGCCAGCGTCTATGGCCTCTCCAGCACATTGGCGGCGGAGGCGCTGACCTATTTCCCGCTTGCCTATCTGGCGCTTCGCCCGATGCTCGCCGGGATCGGCGGCAATATCGAGGAGATGGCGTTCAGCCTCGGCGGCTCGCGCTGGCGGGTGTTCCGCAGCGTGACCCTGCCGCTGACCATACCGGGCCTCGCCAACGCCTTCCTGCTGTTGTTCGCCGCCTCGCTCGCCGATTTCGCGACCCCGCTCATCCTCGCGGGCAACGACCTGCCGGTGCTGCCGACGCAGGCCTATCTGCAGATCACCGGCATGTTCGACCTCCGCGGCGGGGCGATCCTCTCGCTGTTCCTGCTGTTCCCCGCCGCCATCGTCTATTTCCTGCAGCGCCATGTCGTGGAGCGGAGGCGCTTCGTCACCGTGACCGGCAAGGGAGGTGCCGGCACTCCCAGCCAGCGTATTTCGCCGCTGCTGGGCGTCGGCTTGCGCCTCGCCTGCCTCGCGATCGTGGTGTTCATCCTCTATCTTTACGCGCTGCTCGTCGTCGCCTCGCTCGTGCGCGCGTTCGGCGCGAACTACAGCGCCACGCTCGCGCATTACCATGTGATCTTCACCGAGGGCCTGCCGGCGATCGAGGACACGCTGATTATCGCCATCATCGGCATGCCGCTCGGCGGCCTCTACGGCGTCGTCATGGGCTACCTCGTATCGCGCACGCGCTTCGCCGGGCGCGGCGTGATGGAGGTCGTCAGCATGCTGAACTACGCGCTGCCCGGGACGATCGTCGGGATCGCCTATCTCCTCGCCTTCAACCAGAGGCCGATCGCGCTGACCGGAACCGCCACCATCATCATCGCGTGCTATGTCTTCCGCTATAGCCCGAGCGGTATCCGCACGACGGTGGCGCTGCTGCAGCAGATCGACCGCAGCATCGAGGAGGCGTCGTTCAGCCTCGGCGCCGGCAGTCTGACCACCTTCCGCCGAGTCATGCTGCCGCTGATCCTGCCGGCCTTCTTCGCCGCGCTGAGCATCGTCTTCATCCGCTCGATGACGGCGATCAGCGCGACCATCTTTCTGGTGTCGATCAATTGGACCCTGATCACCGTGCGCATCCTGGAGAACATGACCGAATTGTCGCTCGGCCCCGCCGCCGCGTTCTCGGTGTTCGTGATCGTCGCCGTCATGGTGGTGACCAGCCTGCTGAACCTGGGATTGCGCCGGCTGACCGCACCCGGCCTGCGGCTGGCGATCGCACGGCAATGAGCGTGCGCCCGCGCGCCGATCCGGTCGGCATCCGCCTCGAGCGCATCTCCGCGTCGTTCAACGATCGCAGCCGCGGCGTGGTGACCGCGGTCCGCGACATCGACCTCGAGGTCAGGCCGGGCGAGCTGATGACGCTGCTCGGCCCGTCCGGCTGCGGCAAGACCACGACGTTGCGCATGGTCGCCGGGTTCCAGGAGCCGAGCGGCGGCAAGATCTTCATCGGCGCGCAGGACGTGACGCGGGCGCCGGCCAACCAACGCGACATCGGCTTCGTCTTTCAGAACTACGCGCTGTTCCCGCATCTGACGATCTTCGGCAACGTCGCTTATGGCCTGGAGGTGCGGCGCCGCTCCACCGACGAGGTTCGGCGTGCCGTCGAGGAGGTGCTGGACCTCGTGGGTCTCGGCGGCTTCGGCGGGCGGCTGCCGAACGAGTTGTCCGGTGGGCAGCAGCAGCGTGTCGCGCTGGCGCGCGCCATCGTCATCCGGCCGCGCGTGCTGCTCTTCGACGAGCCGCTGTCGAATCTCGACGCGAAGCTCCGCGTCTCCATGCGCGCCGACCTCAGAAGCCTCCAGCAGACGCTACGCATCACCAGTATCTACGTGACGCATGATCAGGAGGAAGCGATGGCGATCTCGGACCGCATCGCGGTGATGGAGAATGGCCGGATCGCGCAACTCGATACCGCCGAGGTCCTGTACCGACGCCCGGCCTCGGCCTTCGTCGCCGGGTTCCTCGGACGGGCCAATCTGCTTCGCGTCACCGTGACGTGTGTGGAGAACGGCCGGGCGAGCCTCGCTATCGGGAACCAGACGCTCGTCGCCCGCCTGGACGCGCCGCTTGGCGTCGGCAGCGCCGCCACCGTGATCGTCCGTCCCGAATCGATCTCGATCGCCCCACCGAATGGCGGCCTGACTGGCGTTGTCCAAACCCGGACCTATCTGGGGGAGAAGGTCGAGTACGAGGTGGCATTGGCCGGGCAGACGCTGCACGTCGTGCGGTTCGATCCGGCCGAGGACGAGGGCTTTTCCCCCGGCAGCACGGTGTCGCTGATCGTGCCCGAGGCGAAGCTGCGGGTCCTCGATCCTGGCGCGGCCGCAACTTGACAGGGATCGCCCCGGGCTCTAATCGCGCCCGTCCCCCGCCAGTCAGAGCCAGTCATGCGTATCCGCAACAGCCTCCGCTCCGCCAAGGTCCGCGACAAGAATTGTCGCGTCGTGCGCCGTCGTGGGCGGGTGTACGTGATCAACAAGAAGAACCCGCGCATGAAGGCGCGGCAGGGCTAGCGCCGTCCCACGCAGCGCATCGTCGTCATGGGGCCGCCGGGCAGCGGCAAATCCACACTCGCGCGTCGCCTCGGCGCACGCTACGGCCTGCCCGTCTTCCACCTGGACCAAGCCTATTGGCAGCCCGGCTGGGTCGAAACACCACCGGAAGCGTTCCGCGCGGAGGTCGAGCGCATCGCGGCGCTGCCGTCCTGGGTGATCGACGGCAACTATACCACCCCCACGATCGAGCCCCGCCTTCGCACGGCGGATACCTTCATCTACCTCGACGTGCCGGCTTGGCTTTCCATGCAGCGTATCATTTGGCGCACCTTGACCCTGCATGGACGGGTTCGCGCGGACTCCGCGCCGGGGTGCGTCGAACGGCTTGATCTGGGCTTCCTGCGGTTCGTCTGGACCTGGAACCGGATACGGCGGACAAGGAACCTCGCGCTGGTCGAGGGATTTAGTGGTCGAAAGATCGTCCTGCGGCCCGGAAGCGCGGCGTGGAGAAGTTTCTGGAAGAATGGCGTGTCGACATGAGCGACCTCTACGATACCGACACCCTGACCTGGTCCGAACGCCAGGCTACGCTGTTGCGGCGCATCGCGGCCGGGGAACGGGTCAATGATCCCGACCTCGACTGGCCCAACATCATAGAAGAGGTCGAGAGCGTGGGACGCAGCGACCTGCACGCGGTCGAATCCTGGCTGACGCAGGCGTTTCTCCATGACCTGAAGGCCCAGGCCTGGCCACAATCGCGCGATGCCGCGCACTGGCAGGCCGAGGCGCGATTGTTTCGGCGGCAGGCGAAGCGCCGTTTCACCGAGTCCATGCGCCAGCGGATCGACCTTGCCGGGCTGTACGGCGACGCGCTCGCGGGTTTGCCCGAGACGATGGAAGGGCAAGACCCGCTCGCGGTGCCGCCGATCTGTCCGGCGACGCTGGGCGAACTGTTCGGCGAACAACGGGGAGCGTGACCCGACCGGCTGTCGTTCAGGCTACAGAGAGGCGCTTCTTCGGTTGCGGGACGACATGGCCGACGTCATGCGCCGCCTCGATCATGACAGCCTCCTCAAGGGCGCCTATGGTTGACTCTTTGCGCGACCCCTCCCCTAACCCCTCCCGCAAGGGGAGGGGGAGTAGAAGCGACACGCCCCTTGCTCGTCCCCCTCCCCTTGCGGGAGGGGTTAGGGGAGGGGTCGCGCGGTACGGATCGGTCAGTCGTCAGGACCGTATAGGATAACGCACGCGCTTGCCTCCCCAGCGACGGACCGCCATCTTGGACCCATGATCCGCCTGCCTGATCCCAAGCCGGAGACCCTCGCCAACCGCGACGCGATCGTCGCCGGGTTGCGGGCGTTGCTGCCGGCGGGCGCGTTGATCGCCGACAACACCAGCCTCAAGCCCTACGAGACCGACGGGCTCCCCTGCTATCGCCAGATGCCGCTCGCCGTGGCGCTGCCGGAGACGACCGAGCAGGTCGCCGCCGTGCTGCGCTTCTGCCACCAGCATGGCGTGCGCGTCGTGCCGCGCGGGGCAGGGACCTCGCTCTCGGGCGGCGCGCTGCCGCTCGCCGATGCGGTGGTGGTCGGGATGATGCGGCTGAACCGCATCCTCGACATCGACTATGCCGACCGAAGCGCGGTGGTGCAGGCCGGTGTGACCAATATCGGCATCACCCAGGCGGTCGCCGGCGCCGGGTTCTTCTACGCGCCGGACCCGTCGAGCCAACTCGCCTGCATGATCGGCGGCAATATCGGCATGAACTCCGGCGGCGCGCACTGCCTGCGATACGGCGTCACCGCCAACAACGTGGTCGGTCTGCGCCTGGTGACCATCGAGGGCGACATCATCGACCTCGGCGGCGCGCATCTCGACGCGGCGGGATACGACTGGCTCGGGCTGATCATCGGCAGCGAGGGGATGCTCGGCATCGTCACCGAGATCACAGTCCGCATCCTGCGCGGCCCGGAGGGCGCGCGGGCGATGCTGGCGGCGTTCCGCGGCAACGAGGTGGCGGGTGCCTGCGTCGATGCCATCATCGGCTCCGGCATCATCCCGGTCGCGCTGGAGTTCATGGACCGCCCGGCGATCCATGCCTGCGAGGCATTCGCCCATGCCGGCTATCCACTCGACGCCGAGGCCATGCTGATCATCGAGGTCGAGGGCAGCGTCGCCGAGCAGGACGACCTGCTGGCGCGCATCAGTACGATCTGCGCCCGGTTCGACCCGATCAGCCTAAAGGTCAGCGCGTCCGCCGAGGAATCCCTGGCCATCTGGAAGGGCCGCAAGGGCGCGTTCGGCGCTGTCGGTCGGATCAGCCCGGACTATATGTGCATGGACGGCGTGATCCCGACCTCGCGCCTGCCCGACGTGCTGGGCCGCATCCAGGAGATGTCCGACGATTGCGGGTTGAAGGTCGCCAACATCTTCCATGCCGGCGACGGCAACCTCCATCCGCTTATCATGTTCGACGCCAACGATGCCGAGAGCTTCCATAAGGCGGAGAAATTCGGCGCCGACATCCTGCGCCTGTGCGTCGAGGTTGGCGGCTGCCTGACCGGGGAGCATGGCGTCGGCGTCGAGAAGCGCGACCTGATGGGCGTGCAGTTCAGCGATATCGAACTGGATCAGCAACGGCGGATCAAGTCGGCCTTCGATCCCGGCTGGCTCCTCAATCCGCACAAGGTCTTCCCGCTCGCCGCATGACGGTCCTCGCGCCCGGCGACGAGGCAGGCGTGATCGACGCCATCGCGCGGGCCGGCGCGGCGGGTGAGCCGTTGGCGATCCAGGGCAACGCGACGATGGCCTCGATGCTACGCCCGGTGCAGGCGGCGCGCGTGCTGTCGACGCGGGCGCTGTCGGGCATCACGCTCTATGCGCCGAAGGAACTGGTGATCCGCGCCGGCGCTGGCACGCCGATCGCCGAGATCGAGGCGGCTGTGGCCGAGAACGGCCAGCATTTGATCGCCGAGCCGCCGGATTTCTCGGCGCTCCTGGGTTCCGAGGGGCCGCCGACGCTGGGCGGCATCGTGGGCGCCAACCTGTCGGGGCCGCGCCGCGTCGCCTGGGGGGCGACGCGCGATCATGTCCTGGGCGTGCGCGCGGTGAACGGCCTCGGCGACGTGATCCGCTCGGGCGGGCGGGTGTTGAAGAACGTGACCGGGCTCGATCTGTGCAAGCTGCTCGCCGGAAGCCACGGCACGCTGGCGGTGCTGACCGAGGTGACGCTGAAAGTGCTGCCGGCGCCGGAGACGGTCGGGACCGTCATGCTCACGGGACAGGATGTGGCGGCGGCGGTGGCGGCGCTGTCGGCCGCCCTCGGCTCGCCCTATGCGGTGTCCGGCGCCGCGTTCCTGCCGGCCGACGCAGCGGCGCGGGTCGGGTTTCGGGGCGCGGCGACGCTCGCCCGGATCGAGGATTTCGCTGCCTCGGTCGCCTACCGTACCGAGCGCCTGCGGAGCGATCTGGCGCCGTTCGGGACCGCCGAGATACTCGACGCCGCCGCCTCGCTTCCGTTGTGGCGCGCGATCCGCGACGCGGTCCCGCTGGGGGCGGGGGA
>JBAWFF010000537.1:0-10297 GCA_049591635.1 Acetobacteraceae bacterium | reverse complement strand
GGTGGGGGCTCCAACGCCGGACGCGGCGGCACCGGCCGCGCCCGCCGCCAGGGCGGCGCCGGCAAAGGCGCCGGGCTCATCGAAGAAAGACGGCAAGCGGGACGGCAAGAAGAAGAAGTAGCCCATGCTTCTCTGGGCCGGCCTCGGCAATCCGGAGCCGGGGATGGCCCGAAACCGCCACAACGTCGGCTTCATGGCAATTGACGTGATCGCCATCCGCCACGGCTTCACGCCGTGGCGGAACCGCTTCAAGGGCCTGGTGTCGGAAGGCAGTCTCGGCGGACAGAAGATCATCGCGCTGAAGCCGCTGACCTACATGAACGATTCCGGTTCCAGCGTGCAGGCGGCCGCTTCATTCTACAAGCTGCCGTCGGAGGCGATCACCGCGTTCCATGACGAGCTCGATCTCGCGCCGGGCAAGGTGCGAGCCAAGCGGGGCGGCGGGACGGCGGGGCACAATGGGCTACGAAGCATGGAGCGGATGCTCGGTTCCGCGGATTTCTGGCGCGTCCGTCTCGGCATCGGCCACCCGGGAGCCAAGGAGCGCGTCCTCGGTCACGTATTGGGCGATTTCGGCAAGGACGACCGCGCCTGGGTGATCGCGATGCTGGACGCGGTGGCCGACGCGGCGGCGCTCCTGGTCGAGGATCGCGCCGAGGATTTCATGACCAAGGTCGCGCTGCTGGCGCGAGATGGGGCGTAATGGGCTTTAATTGCGGGATCGTCGGCCTGCCCAACGTGGGCAAGTCCACTTTGTTCAACGCACTGACCGCGACGGCGGCGGCGCAGGCGGCCAACTATCCCTTCTGCACGATCGAACCGAATGTCGGGCGCGTCGCGGTGCCTGATCCGCGGCTGGACACGCTGGCGGTCATCGGCAAGTCGGCGAAGATCGTGCCCACCAGCCTGGAGTTCGTCGACATCGCCGGGCTGGTGCGTGGCGCGTCGAAGGGCGAGGGGTTGGGCAACCAGTTCCTGGCCAACATCCGCGAAGTCGATGCGATCATCCACGTCCTGCGCTGCTTCGAGGATGCGGACGTCACCCATGTCGAGGGCAGCATCGACCCGGTGCGCGACGCCGAGACGGTCGAGACCGAATTGATGCTGGCCGACCTTGAGAGTGTCGAGAAGCGGCTGATCGCCGCGCAAAAGAAAGCGCGCGGCGGCGACAAGGAGTCCGTCGCGCAAGTGTCGCTCATGGAACCGATCGCCGCCGCCTTGCGCGAAGGCCATCCGGCGCGCACCGCGATCCCGCCCGAGGACGCCGAGGCCGCGCGGCGACTGCAACTACTCACGGCCAAGCCCGTGCTCTATGTGTGCAACGTCGACGAGCCCTCGGCGGCGATCGGCAATGCGTTCGCCGCGCGCGTGGCGGCGCGCGCGGCGTCCGAGGGTGCGCGCAGCGTCGTGGTGTCCGCCGCCATCGAGGCGGAGGTGGCGCAGCTGGCGGAGCAGGATCGAGGCGATTTCCTCGCCGGCCTCGGACTGCACGACAGCGGCCTCGATCGCGTCATTCGCGCCGGCTACGATTTGCTCGGCCTGGTGACATTCTTCACGGTGGGTCCGAAGGAGGCCCGCGCCTGGACGATTACCCGCGGCACGCGCGCCCCGCGGGCGGCGGGCGCGATCCACGGTGACTTCGAGCGTGGGTTCATTGCCTGTGAGACCATCGCGTACGATGATTACGTGGCCTTCAATGGCGAGATGGCGGCGAAGGAAGCCGGCAAGATGCGCGTCGAAGGCAAGGAATACGTGGTCCGCGACGGCGACGTGCTGCTGTTTCGTTTCAATGTGTAATCTCGCCTACTTTCCAGCATCCGCGGCCGATTTCCCCTTTCCTAACGATTGGCACCGGCGCTATATCGACCCAATATGGGGGGATCGGACCATGCGGTCAGGCTTCATGCTCTTCATGCTTGCCGCGCCGCTAGTGGTGGCGGTTCCGGCGCGGGCGGCGGTGTTCGGTTCGCCGCCGGTGCCGATCAGCGAGACGATCGACATTCAGCCGATCGACGTCTGTAATAGTTCGGGCACATCCTGCGCGCCGACCAGTTTCGCACCGGTCTACGAGGCTTATGCCGACTTGATCTTTCAGCAAGCGGGCGTCGGACTCGTGTTCTTGCCGGCTACCAAGTTCATCCCCGCCAGCTCCGATCCCACCAACTGGCTCAACCCGACCATCAATGCTTCGGGTAGCGATCCCTTCGATGTCGCCCACCAGTTGATGCGCCTCCCGGGGCATGGCCAGCCTGCGAGCAATACGACGGCGGTACTCAATCTCTGGTTCGTAGACACCTTGAATGTTTCTAGTGGTCCGACCGTGTACGGCACGGGATTCATCGGCGGCAATGGCGCCATCGTGGCGACGGCACCGAACCCGGCCACCGGCGCTCTCGCGTCGGTCGACACGTTGGCCCATGAGATCGGGCATAATTTGGGTCTCACTCATGTGGACGAGACCCCGCTCAACGGGACCACGCTCGATACGTCGTTGAACCTCCTGTATGGCGGCGGTACGTCAGGGGAGAACCCGTTTTTCCGCACGCTTCCGGTGTTGCCGTGTCAAGTCGCGCCCTATAGCTGCCCGGTAACGGCAGGAGCGACGGTGCCCGCGCGCCCGCTCCTGGCCGCGACGCCAAGAGGAACAAAGATTCTCGACCTCGCCAGCACCGCCGGGGTCGAGATCGACATGTTCGCGACTGGACCGAACATTCCGGCCGGCGACTATGTCACGGCGGTGTCTCCAACGGGCGTTACACTGGCCCTGAGCACACTGAACGCGGATCCCCCTGGGGCGCTGGTCAGCTTCGCCGCGCCGCCGCCGACGGACGAGCTTTCGACCGGGGTCGTGCCCGGGGAGAGCCAGTCGCAGGCCACGACGACCCGCAATCCCCTCTACGCCTCCGACCTGGCAAAGATCACCATCCTACCGACGCCCGGCGCGCATCCCTGCGCCGCCGGAGCTCCTCCCGCGGCGAGGGGCGCGGCCTTCGGCTGCTCGTTCACCCTGGATGGCGCGCTGCCCTCGGGCATTACGCTGACCGGGTACGACCTCAACTTCCTGGGCGTCACCGACATCTCCGGGTCGGCGACGGTGGAGTGCTCGGGCCACGCCGTGAACGAGGTGGGTGTGCCGAGTATTGCCGGTGGCAACGAGAGCCTCGGTTTTACGTTGGCGACACCGTGCGGGGGACAGGTCTTCGACGTGATCGACCTGAACTACACCTCCCCGTTCACCATGCCGGTCTCCGCCGACTACGACTTCAGCAACGGGGTGGCGTCGCGCGCCGGATTTGACTCGAGCGGGACCAGCGATTCCCAAGACCCCATATCGCTGTCGATCGTGGGGACGCCGAGCTTCCTGCCGGATACAGAACTGCCGCCCACGAATGTCGCCGATCTGGATATCGAGGGTCAGTTCCCCTCCCCCGTACCGGAGCCGCCGGCCCTCGTCGTGCTGGTTTCCGGCCTGGCCCTGTTGACCTTCGCGCGCCGGCGGAGCCGCGCTATAGGCTGATGCGATTGGCGGCCTCGTTCCCACGCTGCTAGCGTCGACGAGGAGCGTGGACATGACGGAAGAGGTGCAGATCCAGCGGCGGCTCGCAGCGGTCCTGTCGATGGACATCGTTGGCTACAGCCGCATGAGCGAGGCGGATGTCGAAGGCACCCACCGCAAGTGGCGTGCTATCCTGGACGGAATCATCGCACCCGCGATCGCCGACGCCGCCGGTCACATCATCAAGGGAACCGGCGACGGCGCACTGGTGGACTTCCCCAGTGTCTCGGAGGCCGTGCGGTGCGCGATGCGTATCCAACGGGAAACCCAGGCGCGCGAGCAGGGTGAACCGCCCGATCGGCAGATCCAACTGCGGATGGGCATCAATCTCGGCGACGTCATCGTTGATGGCGACGACATCTACGGCGACGGTGTGAACATCGCGGCCCGGCTGGAAGCGCTGGCGCAGCCGGGTGAAGTCGTCGTCTCGGAATCGGCGATGCAGACGGGCGATCGGACCGGCGTCCGCTTCGTCGACCTCGGTATGCGGCGCTTGAAGAACATCAGCCGCCCGGTGCGTATCTACCGAGCGACCGCCAGCGATGACGCATCCTCGACGGGAGGCGCTGAGCGCGACGACGACATGGTCACGGGCGTCAGCGTGCGACCGGCGATCGCGGTGCTGCCGTTTCGTGAACATCCCGGCGCCGAGGCGCATCTGGCCGACGGCATCACCGAGGACATCATCGCGGCACTCGCGGCCCGGCGGCTGTTTCCGGTCGTACCCCGCAATTCCGCCTTCGCCTACAAGGGCCGGGACGTCGACGCACGCGCCGTCGGCCAACAACTTGGCGCCCGCTACGTCCTGGAGGGTACATTGCGCCGGGCCGATGGCCGGCTCCGGTGTACCGTGCAGCTGGTCGACGCGGATACGATGGAAAGCGTGCTCGCCGAGCGTTACGACGTCGAGCCGGCGGAGATGTTCGCCGCGCAGGAGGTCCTGGTCCGTGAAGTCGTCGCGGGGATGTGGCCGGAGCTGCTGAAGCACGAACGCGAGCGAGCGATGCAAACGCCGCCGCAAAACGCGACCGCGTACGAAATGATGCAGCGCGGCCTATGGCACCACCATCGCTACACGCGCGACGACAGCGAGCAGGCGCGGCGGCTGTTCGCGCGCGCGCTGGAAATCGACCCGTCCTACGCGCAGGCGTCGGCCAGATGGGCAATCACGCTGATTCATGCCGGCAATTCCGGGTGGACGGATGACCGAAAGGCGCTGTACCGGGAAGCGGTCGCCCATGCGCGCAACGCCGTGCAAATCGATCCGCGCGATCCGACAGCGCGCTACGCGCTTGGCCTCGCCTATCATTCCAACGGTCATCCCGAGGAGGCGATCGCTGAGTTGCGCGAAGCGATCGCGCTGGCGCCGAACCATGCCGGTGCCTACGCCAACCTGGCCTTCGTGCTGAACTACCTGGATCGGCCGGAGGAGGCGCTGCCGCTCGCGGATCAGGCGCTTCGGCTTAGCAAGCACGACCCGCGACGCTTCATGTGGATGCCGGCCCGCGTCATCAGCCACTATCTGGCGCGACGCTATCTGCCGGCCCTTGCCATCGCGCGCGAGTGCCTGCTCGCGAAACCCGACTACCCGATCACCGTGCGCTATCTGGTCGCGACCTTGGGCCAGCTCGGTCGCAAGGAGGAGGCGCGGCCGATTCTGCCACTGCTGGCGCGCCTCGACACCAATCTGGCCGGTACGGAGGCGATCCTCACGTCGGTCTACGTCCCGTCGGCGATTCGCCACATCCTGGACGGGTTGAAGAAAGCCGGTTTCGATTGAATCAGGCCGACCTGCGTTCCGCCGGAGCGCCGCCCGCCGACCGGCGCATGAGGAACGGCATCACCCACGAGAATCCCGGGCGCGAGACCCGCGGCGCGGGCATCTCCGACAGCCCGAAGCGCAGCGCGTCACCCTCCTCGGCGGGAATCGCGCGCAGCGTTCCGAACAGCCGGTCCCACACCGACAGCACGCCGCCGAAATTCGTATCGTGATGGCGCGCAAGGACCGAGTGGTGGACGCGATGCAGCCCGGGCGTGATCAAAAGCCAGCCCAATGTCCTATCCAGCGAAGCCGGGAAGCCGACGTTGCTATGCTGGAACGCATCCGTCGCGGCGGCGAGCAGCGCGTAAACCGGCAGCACCCAGAGCGGAGTGCCGATCATCACCATGACCAAACTGCCGATCGTGGCGTTGAGCAAGTATTCGACGGGATGATGGCGAATGGTCGTGCTGACATCGACGTCGACGTCGGCGTGATGGACCGCATGGAATCGCCACAGCAGAAAGACGCCGTGCTGCATCCGGTGAACAAGATAGCTGAGCAGATCGAGCACCAGCAGGCCGGCGATGAGAACCGCCGTCTCCCCGCCGACACCGCGCAGGGCGGCCATCGGGCTATGCGCGTATTGGCGGCCGAACAGCGCAATCGCCCGACCGCCCGGCGCGAACGCGGTGACGGCGGCCACGCAGCCGACATAGAGCACGAGGCTTTCCAGCCACCGTCGGCCCATCGGGGCCGAGACGGCGCGCGCCGGCCGCGCCGTCTCGACGATCGCGAGCGCGAGCAAGGCGAAGACCGACACCCACCAATAGGCGCCGGCGCACCAGTACCCCAGCCAGGACGCCATCGCCGCGGCGCCCGCCGCGCCCCGCTAGGCGCGACGTTTGTAGTGGCGATAGCCGATGATGCCGCCGGCACCCACGACGAGCATCACCAGCGGGAGACGACCTGGCTCCGGGACCAACGCGACGAGGGTGCAGCTTGCCGCCGCCAGGATGTCGAAGGCATTACAGAGCGGCGTCGGAACATTCAGGATATCGAACCCCGCCGCGTCGAGAAGAGGCATTCCGGCCGCATTCAGTGCGATGGGCCACGAGCCGGCGTCGCAAGGCGGGTTCGGCAGGGACGGATCCGCCGCCATGGCCGCGTCGATCGGTCCAAAATCCGAGAACAGGATGTCAACGTTGTAGGTTTGGTTGATTAGGGTGCAGGAATCCTCCCCGGTAAGACCCATGCCGCCGGCCCCGGCGTTGGCCGGGGCGGAGAAGGCCAGCAGGCACACGGCCGGGATGATTGCGAGCAGCAACTTCCATTTATGGGACAAAGGTTCCTCCCGTATCAACTCGCCGAACCTTAATGCGGTCGCCAGCGCCTCGCAACCCTTCGTTTGGGGGTGGCACGGGATCGACAGGCGGGGACGCGCGTGCATCCTGGGAGTCATGCGAAGCGGAGAGCAAGACATGGACGCGCCAATCGAGGCGAGGATGGAGACGGCCGAGTGGCGGCTGCGCCGCGATCTGGCGGCGGTGTTTCGCATCGCCGCGCGGCACGGCTGGAACGAGCAGATCGGCAACCACAATTCGCTGATGCTGCCGACGCCCGAAGGGCACGCCCCGCTATTCCTGATCAACCCGCGTGGGTTGCTTTTTCAGGAAGTGACCGCGAGTTCGTTAATCGTTTGCAACCTTGACGGGCAGGTGGTGCGCGGAACCGGGGAACTCCGCAAGGTGGCGTTCCATATCCACGCGCGCATTCACATGGCGCGGCCGGACGCGGCATGCGTGCTGCATGTGCATCCACGCTGGCTCACCGCGCTGTCGTTGCTGGAGCAACCAGAGCTGGCCCTGGCGCATCACAACAACCTGCTGCTGAACGATCGCGTCGCCGTCGATCTGGGCGGCGACGCGCCGGCCGGCGACACCGAGGAGGGCGATCGGATGGCGCGGGTGATGGGCGACAAGACGATCCTGGTGATGGCGAGCCACGGCGTCACCGTGGTCGGGCCGAGCGTGGCCGATGCGTTCGACGAGCTGTTCATCGCCGAGCGGACCTGCATGTACCAGATGACCGCGATGAGCACGGGGCAGCCATTGCGGCGGTTGCCGGAGACCGGGCGCCGACAGTGGATGGGAACGTGGGGCGAGAAGGTCGACGCACGATTGCATTTGGAAGCGTGGCGGCGAGTGCTGGATCGGGAGGAGCCGGATTACGCGAGCTAGGCCGGCTGCCCGGGGAGTCCCTTCGTGGTCGAATACTCGAAGTGCAGTGCCTGCCCCGGACGCGCCACGGCGTGGATCGCGTGGGCGGCCATCGCGGCTTCGCTGAAGCCTTGCAGGATCAGCTTCAGCTTGCCCGGATAGCTCGCGACGTCGCCGATCGCGAACACGCCGGGCACGCTGGTCTGGCACGTCGCGGGGTCGATGCGGACGTGGTGCATCTCGAGGTCCATCCCCCAGCCGGCGATCGGGCCGAGGTCCATCGACAGGCCGAAAAAGGCGAGCAGCGCGTCGGCGGGCAGGCGGCGGGGCTCGCCCTTGAGGGTGGCGACTTCGACCTCGGTTAGAATCCCATCCGTGCCGTGCAGGGCGGTGATCTGGTATGGAATTACCATCTCGATCTCTCCGCGCTCGGCCGCCGCCTCCATCTGGGCGGCGGTTTCGGGGGCGGCACGGAACTTGGGGCGGCGGTGGACGACGGCGACCCGGGCGATGTCCTTGAGCGCGAGCGCCCAGTCGGCCGCCGAATCGCCGCCGCCGGCGATCACCACGCGCTTGCCGCGGAAATCCTCCCGCCGCCGCACGTAGTACTGAACGGCGCCGGTCGCCTCGAACGCGGCGAGCCCGTCGAGCGGCGGGCGGTTGGGGCCGAAGGCGCCGGCACCGGCGGCGATCAGCACGGCCTTGGCGCGAATCTCGTCGCCCTGGTCGGTGCCGATGGCGAAGGCGCCGGCTTCACCGCTCAGGCGCTCCACGCGCCGGCCCAGCAGGCGCGGCGCGCCGAACGGGGCGATCTGATGTTCGAGGCGGGCGACCAGTTCACCGGCGGCGATCGCCGGGTGGGCCGGGATGTCGTAGATCGGCTTCTCCGGGTAGAGCGCGGCGCATTGGCCGCCCGCCTCGCCAAGCGCGTCGATGACGACGCTGCTCATCTTGAGCATCCCCAGCTCGAACACTGCGAACAGGCCGACCGGGCCGGCTCCGATGATGGCGACGTCGGTGCTTAGCGATTGGTTCATGCGTGCGGAGGTATGGCAGGTGACGCCGCCGGGGCAAGCCGGGCAAGATGGTTCATGATGGATCAGGGCCGAGTCGTTGACCTCCCCGATCTCGCCGCGACCGAATCGCTGGGGGCCGCGGTCGCCGCGCGGGTGAGGGCCGGCGATTCGATCCTGTTGGCCGGCCCGCTGGGCGCGGGCAAGACGGCGTTCGCGCGGGCGTTCCTGCGTGCGCTGAGCGGCGACCCGGCGCTGGAAGTGCCGTCCCCGAGCTTCACCCTGGTGCAGACGTACGAGACGCGCGCCGGGCCGGTGCATCACTTCGACCTCTGGCGCCTGGACGGACCGGCGCGGCTGAGGGAGCTGGGCTGGGAGGATGCGCTGTCGGACATCGTGCTGGTCGAGTGGCCCGAGCGGCTGGGCGAACAGCGTCCCGATGACGCCCTGATGCTGGAACTATCGTTCGGCGAAGGCGAGGCACGGCGCGGGCGCTTGAGCGGCTGGGCGGATCGGCTCGCGCTGTGAACCTGTTGACCATTCCGGCGCATGTGCCGTTCCTCGATGCTATCGCCGTGGAGTGGCTGGCGGCGAGCGCCGGCCAGGGGCCGATGGTGGCGGCGGACGGGTTGATCTTGCTGCCGACCCGCCGCGCGGCGCGGGCGCTCGCCGAGGCGTTCCTACGTGCCTCGGACGGACGGGCGTTGCTGCTGCCGCGAATCACTGCGATCGGGGCGCTGGACGAGGCGCCGCTGGCCTTGGCCGGCACGCTCGATCTGCCGCCGGCGATCGAGCCGGCGCGGCGCCTCGCGGCACTGTCGCGGCTGATTCTGGCAATGGGGGGAAGCGACGGCGCCCCGCGCACCGCCGACCGCGCGTGGCGCCTCGCCGAGGAACTGGCGGCGCTGATGGACGAGGCGGAGCGCGAAGGCATCGACCTCGCCGCGACCCTGCCCGACGCGGCCGATCCGGCGTTCGCCCTGCACTGGGCACGGACCCTGGCGTTCCTGCGGATCGTCACCGACCACTGGCCGGATTATCTCGCCGAGCAGGGCGTCATGAACCCGGTGAGGCGGCAGGCGGCGCTGTTGGAGGCGCAAGCGGCGGCATGGGAGCGCGATCCGCCCGCGCATCGCGTGCTGATCGCCGGCGTCACCGCCGCGATGCCGGCGGTCGCCCGGCTTGCCGGCGTGGTGGCGCGATTGCCGGCGGGCTCGGTCGTGCTGGCCGGGCTAGACCACGAATTGCCGGAGGCGGTGTGGGCGGCGTTGGAGGCGTCGCATCCGCAGGCCGGGCTGGCTGGGCTGCTGCACGCCCTGGGCGCCACGCGGGAGGACGTAAGGAAGTGGACACCGGGGCCTGCGGGCGGTGTTCCGGCGCGCCGGAGCGAGATGCTGCGCCGCGCGCTGCTTCCGGGCGCCGCGCTTGCCGATGACTGGACGGACGCACGCCCGGCGGACGTCGCGGGATTGTCGCGCCTGGAGGCGGCCGACCAGCAGGAGGAGGCCGCGTCGATCGCGCTCATTCTGCGCGATGCGCTGGAAACGCCAGGCGCTCGTGCGGCGTTGGTGACGCCCGACCGCGCGCTCGCCGGACGGGTCGCGGCGGAGTTGGGCCGCTGGGGGATCGTCGCCGACGACAGCGCCGGCGAGAAGTTGGCGGAGACACCGCCGGCGGTGTTCCTGCGCCTGCTCGCCCGCGCCGTCGCCGACGAGTTGGCGCCGGTGGCGCTGCTGGCGCTGCTGAAGCA
>JBAWFF010000536.1:0-3868 GCA_049591635.1 Acetobacteraceae bacterium | reverse complement strand
CGGCTCCCCAACGCCGGCCGGACCCTCCGCCCCGGCCGAAAGCCCGAGCAGCAGCAGGGTGAAGCCTGGCGCGGTCAGTTCGCGCGCCACGGCGGCGTGCGCCGCCACCCGCGCCGGCGATGCCGCTTCGAGAAGCAGGCGGGACCATTCGGGCGCCAGCCCATCGGCCTCGGCGGCAGGCAGCGTCTCGGTCACGAACACGTCCCAGTCGCGGGCGGCGCCGAATACGCGGCCGGAGCGGCGCAGCGCTTCGTTGAAGCGTGCCGCGGCTTCCGCCGTCAGGAGCGGCTTGAACAGGGCGATCGCGGCGCGCAACCGGCGGGTGGCGATGCGGAGCTGGTGGATGCCCTCGGGCCGGCCCCGCGCCGCCGGCTCCAGGTTGACCCGCAGATGACCGGTCGTGGCATCCAGGATGCGGTGGAACGCCTCCGCCGCGCTCTTGGCGCGTCGTAGCCCCACATCCTCGTATTTGACGGCACAGCGGCCCTGATGCCCGGCGAGGCGCGCGCCCCGCTCCGCCTTGCTCGCCGGCTCGATCGCCAGCGGCACGGAACCGGCGAGTTCAAGAGCCAGGCGGTAAAGCGCGCCGGGAGGGCCGGATTTCAGCTCCAGCTCGACCTCATTGACGGCAACGGTGCGCTTGCCGGCGCGGATTCGGCCCCGGTCGATCACCGCTTCGATCAGCGTTCCGTCCGCGCCGCCGATCCACGCGGCGGTGCGCTCGATCTCCGTGGAGCAAAGCGGGGCCAGTGGTCCATCCAGGGCGGCGACCGCCGCCTCCTCGATATCTGCGAGCAACGTGAGATCGGGAGTCTCCGTTGCTATCGGCCATTCCCATTCGCCGCGCCGCGCCGCGATCCCCAGGGCAATCGGACCGAGCTTCAGGGTTTGCGTCAGGCTGCCGTCGCCGGAGCGGCGGATGCGCAGGCTGGCGCCCATTGCGCTGAGCTGGCCGGATTTCGTGTCGAAATAGACGGTGCTCTCCGCGCGGGTCTCCGGAAGGCTCGCCCGGGGAGCGGTGAGCGCGGGATGGCGCAGCAGCGCGGCGCGGGCACGCGCCGGCAGCCGCAGCTTGATCTCAATCTCCTCGGGGCTGGCCATTCGAACAGCTTCGGAGTTATGTACGGCGCAGGTCAACGCGCCGAAAAGCTTCGTGACGTCACGCGATCGGCACTATACCGGGCCACCCAGCGGGATATGATGACCAACCGAAGCATCCGAAAGGCACACGACACAGGCCATGCCACGTAAACTGCGTATCCTAGTCGTCGAGGATCAGGCGCTCATCGCCGATCTCATCGCCGACGCCCTGAGCGACACCTACGAGGCGATTTGCGCGCCCACGGTGCCGGAGGCCGTCGAGCATCTGCTGACCAACTCGATCGACCTCGTGCTGCTCGATTGCGTGCTCCCGGGCGGGACGATGTGGCAAGTGATGCTGGACGCCGACCGCCTCGGCGTGCCGATCGTGTTGATGACCGGCGATCCTGGGCAGATGAGCGAAATCAAGGGCGGCCCGAGGCCCTATATCCTGAAGCCGTTCTCGATCGCCCAGCTGCTCGACGCGATCGACTCGGCCGCCGGCCTCGTGCCGGCCGCCCGCCCCGCCTGATCCGGATTGGGGCGTGGGTCCGCGCATCGGGGTCGCCGGCGTAACCGGACGGATGGGGCGGCTGGTCGTCGAAGAGGTGCGTGCCGCCGGCGCGTCCCTCGTCGGCGGCATCGGCGGATCGGGTAGCGCGCCGCCGCCTGACGGCGTCACCCGATTTTCCGACATCGCCGCGCTGGCGGGCGTCTCGGACCTCGTGATCGACTTCACCCACGCCGAGGCCGTGCGGGCCCACGCGGCGGCGCTCGCGGAGGCCGGGACCGCATGGGTTCTCGGCACCTCCGGCCTGTCGGCGGCCCAGGAGGCGGCGGTGGCGACAGCGGCGGAGCGAATCGCCGTCGTGTACGCGGCGAACTTCTCCGCCGGCGTGACCCTGGTTCTGTCGCTTGCCGAGCGCATGGGGGCGGCGCTGCCCGCGTCGGCCTATGACGCCGAGATCGTCGAGATGCACCATCGCCAGAAGGTCGATGCGCCGTCCGGCACGGCGATCGGGATCGGTCGCGCCGTGGCGCGCGGCCGAGGCGTGGTGCTGGAGGACGTGATCGACACCGCAAGGCACGGTCACACCGGGGCGCGCAGAACCGGCGCGATCGGCTTCGCTTCGCTGCGCGGCGGACAGGTGGTGGGCGAGCACACGCTGATTTTCGCCGCCGCCGACGAGCAGATCGCCCTCACCCATCGAGGCTTCGACCGACGCACCTTCGCGGCTGGCGCGGTGCGCGCCGCGCTGTGGGCGGCGGGACGGCCAGCGGGGCTGTATGCGATGGAAGACGTGCTGGGCCTGCGCTGATCCAAACGTCCGTCCACCGAGAAGGGACGTGGTTCCTTGACCCTTCGTTTGGTTTCCGCCACACACGCCGCGCCCGGCACTAGGTCGGGCGTGCGGCCGGCCGGTCCCGTGTCCAAGCCGCTGTCACAGGAGAGCCCATGCGCGCGACCGGCGAGTATTTGTTCACGTCTGAATCAGTTTCGGAAGGCCATCCGGACAAGGTCGCCGATCGGCTGAGCGATACGGTCCTCGATGCCTACCTCGCCGCCGACCCCTTTTCCCGCGTGGCTTGCGAGACGCTGGTCACCACCAATCAGGTGGTCCTGGCCGGCGAGACCAGGGGCCCCGAGTCGGTCACGCCGGAGCATCTGGAGCACCTCGCCCGGCTGGCGATCAAGGACATCGGGTACGACCAGGCGGGATTCTCCTGGCGCAACGCCAAGATCGACGTGCTGCTGCACCGCCAATCCGCCGACATCGCCCAGGGCGTCGATGCCGCGGGCAACAAGGACGAAGGGGCGGGCGATCAGGGCATCATGTTCGGCTACGCCTGCCGAGAGACGGCGGGCCTGATGCCGGCCCCGCTCTACTACGCGCACCTGATCCTGCGACGGATCAGCGAGCTGCGGCGCGAGGGCGACCGCGCCGCGGCCGGGCTGCTGCCCGACGCCAAGAGCCAGATCACGCTGCGCTATGTCGACGGCGAGCCGGTCCAGGCGACCAGCGTCGTGGTGTCCACTCAGCACGAGGAAGAGCTGGACCAGGAGCGCGTGAAGGCGTTGATCTGGCCGATCGTCGAGGCGGCCCTGCCGCGCGGCTGGATGCCCGCCGACAAGGAATTCTACGTCAACCCGACGGGCAAGTTCGTGATCGGCGGGCCGGATGGCGATTGCGGGCTGACCGGGCGCAAGATCATCGTCGATACCTATGGGGGAGCGGCTCCGCACGGCGGCGGGGCGTTCAGCGGCAAGGATCCCACCAAGGTCGATCGCTCCGGCGCCTACGCGTGCCGCTACCTCGCCAAGAACGTGGTTGCCGCCGGACTGGCGGATCGATGCACGCTCCAGGTCAGCTACGCCATCGGCGTCTCGCACCCGCTGTCGGTCTATGTCGATTTGCAGGGCACCGGGCACGACGTCGAAGAGGTTCGGCTGGAGCGCATCTTGCGCGAAGTGATGGACCTGACCCCCCGCGGCATCCGCGAGCATCTGCGCCTGAATCGCCCCATCTACGCACCCGCCTCCGCGTACGGCCATTTCGGCCGCGAGCCGGATGAGCAGAAGGGCACGTTCACGTGGGAGAAGACGGATCTGGCCCCACAATTGAAGGCGGCGTTCGGCCGATAGAGGTCAAGCCGCCGCCGGATCGGCTCTACGGACGGGCGCGTGGCCACGCCCTGCGTCCTCGCCAGCGACGGCTGCTCGACGTGGCGTTGCCGCGCCTCGCGTTCCGCCCGGAGAACGCCGCGGCGCCGCTGGCCGCATTCGGGC
>JBAWFF010000535.1:0-2942 GCA_049591635.1 Acetobacteraceae bacterium | reverse complement strand
CGGCGAGGCGGGCGGCGTTCAGCGTGCGGATGTGCTGGCTGATCGGCACCAGCACCTTGCCGCCGAGATGGCCGCACTTCTTCTCGCTCGCCAGCTGGTCCTCGAAATGCACGCCGGCGGCGCCGGCTTCGATCATCGCGCGCATCAGCTCGTAGGCGTTCAGCGGGCCGCCGAACCCGGCCTCGGCGTCGGCGACGATCGGTGCCATCCAGTAGGTATGGTCGTGCCCGCCCTCACTGGTCGCGATCTGGTCGGCGCGGCGGAGCGCGGCATTGATCCGCGTCACCACGTTGGGGACCGAGTCGACGGGATAGAGCGATTGGTCAGGATACATCTGCCCCGCCGTGTTGGCGTCCGCCGCGACCTGCCAGCCGGACAGATAGATCGCCTTCAGCCCCGCCTTCACTTGCTGAAGCGCCTGGTTGCCAGTGAGCGCGCCCAGCGTGTGGACGTACGGCTCGGTCTTCAGCAGGTGCCACAAGCGTGCCGCGCCCATCTCGGCCAGGGTGTGGCGGATGCGGAAAGAACCCGCGAGGCGGGCGACATCGGCCGCCGTGTAGTCGCGGCGTATGCCGGCGAACCGTTCGGGGTCGCCGATCCCGCCGGCATTGCCATCGGGGGCGAAATTGGGCGTGGGGCGCATCGGCTGCTCTCCTGTTGCGGCAAGTCGATGCGTCAATAATTCACATTGCGGGTGCGAAGTTCACGCGCTTTATGGCACTCTGCTGGGGAATGACGTGTTCGGATTGACCGGGCGAGCGCGATTTTTGTAAAGGCTGTGAAGAATGAGCCGTGCCCTGATTGGCCGGACCGTCCGCCGGCTGCGCACTGACCGCGAATTGTCGCAGCAGGCGCTGGCCGGCCGTCTCGGCATCTCGGCGAGCTACCTCAATCTGATCGAGCACGACCAGCGCGCCGTCACCGCGAGCCTGCTCATCAAGCTCGCCGAGACCTTGCGGGTCGATCTGGCGACGCTGTCGGGCTCCCAGGAACGCCAGATCGAGGTCGGATTGCGGGAAGCGTTCGCGGACCCCCTGCTCGGCACCGATCGGGTGGCCGAGGCGGAGATCGCCGCGCTCGCCGGCTCCGCGCCCAACGCGGCCCGCGCGGTGCTGGCGCTGTATCGCGCCTGGCGAGTGGCGCGTGAGGACGCCGGCGGGATCGCCCTGCCGTCCGGCCGGCGCTTGCTGCTGCCGGTCGAGGAGGCGCGGGATTTCTTCAACGATCGCGCCAACCATTTCCCCGAATTGGAGGACGCCGCCGAGGCGATCGCCGCCGCGATCGGCGCCGCGCCGCACGAGATGAACCACGCGATCGCCGAGCGTCTGCGTCGCGATCACGGGCTGAGCGTCTCCGTTCAGCCGCTCGGCGGCGCCGAGCGGCGCTTCGATCCCGCCAGCCGCAGCCTCGCGCTCGCGGAGACCTTGCCGCGCGAGAGCCGGGGCTTCGAGATGGCGTTCCAACTCGCGCTGCTTGAGGCGCGCGAGGCGGTCGAGGCGGTGCTGCGGGAAGGCGCGCTGACGTCCGCGGACGCGGCGATGCTGGTCCGCGTCGGGCTGCTCAACTATGTCGCCGGCGCGATCCTGATGCCGTACGCGGCGATCCTGGCGACCGCGCGGGCGCTGCGCCACGACATCGACGCCGTCGCGGCCCGCTTCGGCGTCTCGTTCGAGCAAGTGTGCCATCGGCTGACCACGCTGCAACGCGACGGCGCGCGCGGCGTCCCGTTCTTTTTCCTGCGCGTCGATCCGGCCGGCAACGTCTCCAAGCGGTTCTCCGCCGCCGGCTTTCCGTTCGCCCGCTATGGCGGGTCGTGCCCGCGCTGGGTGGTGCATACGGCGTTCGCCGGGCCGGGCACGGTGCAAGTGCAGGTGGCGGAATTGCCGGACGGGGCGGCGTTCCTGTGCTTCGCGCGCACCGTCGAACGCGCGGCGGCGCGCTGGGGGGAGCCGCGCCCGACTCATGTGGTGGCGATGGGCTGTGCGCTGACCCATGCGGGCGACGTGGTCTATGCGGATGGGACCGATCTGGTCGCGGCGAAGGTCGGGATCGGTCTGTCCTGCCGCCTGTGCGATCGGCCGGATTGCCGAAGCCGCGCCTTCCCGCCGATCGAGCATCGGCTGGCGCTCGATCCGATGCTGAAGAGCGCGAGCCCGTACCGGTTCGAGTAGCGCCGATGGCGGGTCGGGGACGGATGTGGTATGCTTCGCCGATGAGCGCCGCCGTCAAGCCTCTGGCCCGAATGTCGGTCGATGAGTTCCTCAACTGGCAATCCGGGGACGGCTTGCGCTGGCAACTCGTGGACGGCGAGCCGCGGTGTATGGCGCCGGCCAACCGGACGCATGGCAGCGTTCAAACGCGGCTTGCCCAACTGCTTTCCAATCGCCTGGAGGATCAGGGTGGCTCATGTGCCGTCGTCACGGCGCCCGGGATCGTGCCCCATATGTTTTCCAAGTACAACATGCGGGTTCCCGATCTGGCCGTGACCGGCTCGTCGTATGAATTTGAGGAATCCGCGCTCACCGACCCAGTGCTGATCATCGAGATACTATCGCCAAGCAATGTAGGGGATACCTGGGCCAACGTCTGGACCTACACCACGATCCCGAGCATGCGGGAGATTCTGGTCGTTCGCACCGACGTGGTCGGATGTGAGTTGCTGCGCCGGCGCGCGGACAACACCTGGCCATCCGAGCCGGAAGCAGTCGTTTCGGGCGACATCGTGCTCGAAAGCGTCGGATTTCGGGTGCCGCTCGTCGACATTTACCGGACCACGCGGCTAGCCCGTGCTCACGCCGCCGGCGGCGCGTCGCGATAGTACGGCTCGACCGCGCCGTTCATCTTCATGGTGAGCGGCGCGCCGTGGCGGTCCACCGTCTTGCCGACCGCGAGGCGCACCCAGCCCTCGCTCACGCAGTATTCCTCGACATTGTGCCGCTCCA
>JBAWFF010000534.1:0-1556 GCA_049591635.1 Acetobacteraceae bacterium | reverse complement strand
TGAAGCAGGCGAGCACGTTCCCGCTCTACCGAAAGGCGGACGGGACCGAGATCCTGGTCTGGTCGTCCAACGATTATCTCGGCATGGGCAACCATGCGGTGGTGATCGAGGCCGCCTGCGCGGCCGCCCGCGCGATGGGCGCCGGCGCCGGGGGCACCCGCAACATCAGCGGCACCAGCCCGGCCCACGTGGCACTAGAAGCGGAGTTGGCCTCGCTGCACCGCAAGGCCGCTGCCTTGCTGTTCGTCTCCGGCTTCGTGTCAAACCAGGCGGCGCTCGCCGCGATCCTGAACTCGCTGCCCGGCTGGATCGTGTTTTCGGACGCCAAGAACCACGCCTCGATGATCGCCGGGATCAAGGGATCGAAGGCCGCCTGCCGCGTGTTCCGCCACAACGACCTCGCGCACCTGGAGGCGCTGCTGGCCGACGCACCCACCGAGGCGCCCAAGCTGGTCGCCTTCGAATCCGTCTATTCGATGGACGCCGACATCGCCCCGATCGGCGCCATCTGCGACCTCGCCGCGCGCTTCGGCGCGATGACCTATCTCGACGAGGTCCACGCCGTCGGCATGTACGGACCCGAGGGCGCCGGGGTCGCGGCCCGCGACGGGGTCGCGGGGCGCATCGACGTGATCGAGGGCACGCTCGCGAAGGCGTTCGGCTGCCACGGCGGCTACATCGCGGCCGACGCGACCGTGATCGACTACATCCGCTCGGTGGCGCCCGGGTTCATCTTCACGACCTCGATGCCGCCGATGATCGCCGCCGCCGCGCTCGCCTCGATCCGCCATGTCCGCGTCGACGACGCCCGCCGGGCCGCGCTGTTCGAGCGCTCCGCCGCCCTGAAGGCCCGGTTCGACGCCGCCGGCCTGCCGCGCATCCCGTCGGCCAGCCACATCGTCCCGCTCCATGTCGGCGAGGCGGCGCGCTGCTTCGAGGTGAGCCGCCGCCTGCTCGAGGAGTTCGGGATGTATGCCACCCCGATCAACTATCCGACCGTCCCGCGCGGCTCCGAACGGCTGCGCTTCACCCCGGGGCCGCTGCACACCGACGCCATGATGGACCGCTTGGTCGCCGCTCTCCTCGCCATCCTCCATCCGGCCGCCGCCCGGGCCGCCGCTTGAGGCCGACGATCCGGCTGGCCGCCGGCCAAGGGCGACGCCTGCGCGACGGCGCGCCCTGGGTGTTCAGCAACGAGATCGCGATGAGGCCGGAATACCGGCGGATGGAGCCGGGCGGCCTGGTGGCGCTGGAGGACAACAACGGGGCCGGCCTCGGCACCGCCATGTTCAATCCCCACAGCCTGATCGCCGCGCGGATGCTCGACCGTGACCCCGGCGCGGCGATCGACGCGGCCTGGATCCGCGCCCGGCTCGCCGAGGCGGCGGCGTTGCGCGCGCGCCTCTACGACACCCCGTTCCATCGCCTCGTCCACGCCGAGGCCGATCGGCTGCCCGGCCTCGTCATCGACCGCTACGACGACGTCGCGGTCGCACAGGCGAACGCCGCCGGGATGGACCGCCTGACGCCGCTCATCCTCGCCGCGCTGCTCGACC
>JBAWFF010000533.1:0-7061 GCA_049591635.1 Acetobacteraceae bacterium | reverse complement strand
AGGTGGCCCCGGCCGCGAGGCCGAGGGCAAGCGCGCCGCGCCGGGTGAGGCGTCGGCTCGCGGGAAGCCAGATCCGGCTGGACATGTCTCGATCCTCCTCTGCCGCGAGCGGTTCACCGCCCGTCCGAATTGTCGCCGTCAAGCTACAGCGTTCCGATGCCGCCGCAAGCGCGCGCCGCGCGATTGACACGCTGAGCCGCCGCGCCGACGCTTCGCCGACCAATTCGTTAGGCAGTGACATGGGCCCGCGCGTCGATCCGGTAGCGTCCGACGACAGCCCGCCGGCGCAAGCCGACGTGGTGGTCGTGGGAGGCGGCATCATCGGCGTGAGCGCCGCCTATTTCCTCGCCCAGAAGGGCATCTCCGTCGTGCTCTGCGAGAAGGGCGAGATCGCCGCCGAGCAATCGAGCCGCAACTGGGGGTGGTGTCGCAAGATGGGGCGGGATCCGCGCGAGATCCCGCTGATCATCGAGAGCCTCAAGCTATGGCGCGGCATGAACGAAATGGTCGGCACCGAAACCGGGTTCCGCACCACCGGCATCATGTATCTCTGCGACACCGAGCAGGACGAGGCGGAGCGCGCGGCGTGGCTGGAGCACGCGCGGCTCTATCAGCTCGACACGCGGATGATCGGCCCGGACGACATCGCGCAGTTGCTGCCGGGCGCTTCGCGCCGCTTTCGCGCCGCTCTCTACACGCCGAGCGACGGACGCGCCGAGCCGCAGAAGGCGGCGCCCGCGATCGCCGCGGCGGCGCGCAAGCTGGGCGCCACGGTCGTCACCGGTTGCGCTGTTCGCGGTGTCGAGACCACCGGCGGGCGGGTGAGCGCCGTGGTGACGGAGAAGGGCCGCATCGCCTGTACCTCGGTGCTGCTGGCGGGCGGCGCCTGGTCGCGGCTGTTCTGTGGAAATCTCGGGCTGAAGCTCCCGCAGCTGAAGGTACGCTCCTCGGTGCTGCGCACCGAACCGCTCGACGGTGCGCCGGAAGTGGCGGCCACCGGGCCGGGCTTCGCGTTCCGCAAGCGTCTCGACGGCGGCTACACGGTCGCGAACCTGCACGCGAGCGTCGCCGAAGTGGTGCCCGACAGCTTCCGGCTGATGTTCGACTTCCTGCCGCTGTGGCGGTCCGGACAGGCGCGCGTCCGGGTCCGCCTCGGACGCCGGTTCGTGGACGAATGGCGCACGCCGCGGAAATGGGGAAACGATGGCGCTTCGCCGTTCGAGGTTACGCGGGTGCTCGACCCGGAGCCGATCGCTTCGGTGAACCGCGATGCGCTGGGAGCCTTGCGCAAGGCGTTCCCGGCCTTCGCCCAGGCGCGCGTGGCGCAGGAATGGGCGGGCATGATCGACGTCACGCCCGACGCGGTGCCGGTGATCTCGCCAGTCACTTCGTTGCCGGGATTCTTCGTGGCGACCGGGTTTTCCGGCCACGGTTTCGGGATCGGCCCGGCGGCCGGCCGACTGGCGGCGGATATCGTCGCTGCCGACGCGCCGATCGTCGATCCCGCGCCGTTCCGCTTCGAGCGCTTCGCCGAGGGCGCCCGCGCGCAGCCGATGATGGGCGTGTGAGGCGTGGTGACCGCGACACGGTGGTGAGAAGGGCCGCGTACGTCTCAACGATGAACCGGCGCCGCGGATGGGCCCAATCGAGCCGGCTTGTGCCCTGCTCCGCGGCGTTGCTCTGATCGAGGCGCCGCGGATGATCGGCGAGTTTCGCATCGGCGAGCCGACCGGCGCGCTCGGCCGCTACAGCCCCGGCGAATGCGTCGGCGCCGAGAAGCGCCGCGTTGAAGGCAAGCCAGATCCGGCGCACATCAGCACGAGCTATGCCGAGCGCAGCAACCTCACAATGCGGATGGGCAATCGGCGCCTTACGCGGTTGACGAACGCCTTCAGCAAGAAGGCAGAGAACCACGCGCACATGGTCGCACTGCATATGATGTATTACAACTTCGTCCACATTCATCAGGCGCTTCGCTGCACCCCGGCGATGGCGGCTGGCGTGACGGCTAAGCTTTGGGAACTAGCCGATACGATGAAGGTATTGGAGGATTGGGAAACCACACAAACCGACTAGTACCGCTGCACAGAGGTTTTGACCGGTTGGATGTCGGGCGACCCCGGCGTGTCTGTCCGCCAGGATGAGACTTTATGCGGAACAGCCGCTTCCGACCCAGGTCTGTCATTGGGCGGGCGTATATCGTGTCCCGAAAGCAGTCACTCAGCACCATGGGGTATTCGCGGCTTGTTTCGGGGTTACCGGTGCCGCTGGCACGGGTATAAAATTGCCAATCCCGGCCTAATTAGTCGCTCACCGCCAAGTGGGTATGACTTGCGCGTCATAGGGGGGCACGCTAGAATCGTGCTCAGCGAGACGGGGGACGCATTGAAGTCAAGGCGGCGCAAGGCAGAGGATATCTCGTTTGCAGCCCTCGGGCCGCAGCTCGAAAATCTGCGCCTTCAGCGCGGTATCTCTCAGGTCCAACTCGCCGAGGCAATGGGCATGGGGCAGTCAGCGCTGTCGCACCTTGAACGCAGGGCGGACATCCTTCTCTCGACCCTGACCGAATATACCGGGTCGCTCGGCGGCTTGCTGACCATCGAGGTGAAGTTCCGTGACGGCGAGAGGGTCAAGCTACTTGACAGCGGTCGCGCCCCTGCCGCTGCCGATATGTCGGGCGTCGTCGACGCCGACAAGCAGATGGCTCTTCCGACGATTCTCGGGCCTGAACAACAGCGCCCGTCGAGAGATGTTCTCTTCAGCATAAGGCCGACTCACGCCGAGAAGATATTCAAAGGCAACAAGACGGTCGAGCTGCGCCGCCGGTTCGCCAGCGCCGTCGCGCCCGGGACGCTGGCCCTCATCTACAGCACCAGCCCGACCAGCGCCTTGACCGGGTCTGCGAAAATCAAGGCCGTCCAGTGCATGGATCTCCACATCCTCTGGAAAACTCACAGGAAGGGTGCCTGCCTCGGCAAGAGCGATTTCGAAGCGTATTTCGCGGGCCTCGAACGCGGCTACGCCATTATCCTCGACTCAGCCCGCCCGCTTGATCGACCGGTCGGCCTGACGGAGCTGCGCAAGCGCTTCGGATTCGAGCCGCCGCAATCGTATCAGTATGCGTCGCCATATATACGCGGGCTTGTTGAGAATGAGCGGTCGCAAGCTTCTTATTGATACCAATGTCTTTATTGGCCTTGAGGACGAGAAGGAGATCGCGCCTGAATTCGCGACCATGCAGCAGCTGTGTGCACAGCACGGCGTCAGGATCTTCATTCACGAGCGCGTTGCAGATGACATCGGCCGCGACCGCGATACTAAGCGCCGCGCGATATCCCTCAGTAAGATCCGAAAGTTCGAACAACTCGCGCGGGTAAGCCAACCGCCGAAGGCGGATCTGGAAAGCCGGTTCGGCGCCATGCCGAAGCCGAACGACGAGGTCGACGTCGCGCTCTTGTATGCGCTGGATATCAACGCGGTCGATTTCCTCGTCACCCAGGATCAGGGCATTCATACCCGTGCCCGCCGGGCTTCACCGGCCCTTGGCAATCGGGTGCTTACCGTGCCGGACGTCGTGGTCTGGCTCCGGGCAGCATTCGAGCCCCGTCAGGTTCGACTCCCTCTTGTCGAGGAAGTGCCTGCCCACGCTGTTCCACTCGATGACGACATTTTCGACAGTCTACGGGAAGGCTATCCAGGCTTCGACCAATGGTGGCGCACCAAGTGCGTGCCTGCCCACAGGGAATGCTGGGTCGTGTCGATTGCCGGTGAGATTGCCGGTCTCGTGGTCAGGAAGGAAGAGACGCACGCTGAAGCCCGCACCCAATACCCCGGCCCCAAGATACTCAAGGTCTGTACTTTCAAGGTAAAGCCGAAGTTCAGGGGGGAGAAGCTGGGGGAGTTGCTGCTCAAACAGATCCTCTGGTTCGCCCAGATGAATGCATTCGACCTTGTCTACCTGACGACCTTCGAAAGCCAGGCCGTCCTTATCGAGGTCTTGACATATTACGGCTTCACCAAGACCGGCACGAACCATCTTGGCGAACATGTTTACGAGAAGTCGCTCCCGCGGGGCCTGCTGGTGCCGGGTTCGGCCACTGGCCTGTTCGACCTGGCCCGCGTGAATTATCCGCGCTTCGCCGCGAGGACCCCGGCGACAAAGTTCTGCATACCGATACAAAGCGAATACCACGACATCCTGTTCCCCGAGCTAGCCGCGAAGGTGCCAAAACCGCAGGGTGATCTGTTCGCGCAGCCGGGTCTGAGCGAAGCCGGTCAGGCTATCAGGCGGCCTGGCAATACCATCCGGAAGGTTTATCTATGCCGTGCGGCGACACAGCAGATGCAGGCGGGGTCGGTCGTGCTGTTCTACCGGTCGCGGTCTCCCGGATATCTCGTCTCCCAGTGCATCACGAGCGTGGGCGTCGTGGAGGCGGTCCATCGTGCCGTGAGCTTCGATGATCTGGTTCGCTTGAGCGCCAAGCGATCGGTCTACAGCGAGGCCAAATTGGCGGCGTTCGAAGCAACTGCACAACGCCCCGTCAAGGTTATCGATTTCCTGCTGGTCGGTCATATCGAACCTGCGATAAAGCTCGACGAGCTGCTGAAGATGGGTGTCTTCAATAACACGCCGCCGCGATCGATCAGCCAGCTGCCGGAGATCAGGTTCGGGCCTGTCCGCAACCGCATGGCGTTTGGATTCTCAGTCTAATGGCAAGGGTCGTCGCCGTTTTCGGCCTCTCCGGCGTCGGCAAAAGCTGGCTAATCTCCCGCTATGCCGTCATCGCAAAGGTTGCTCACATACAGGCCAGCCAACTGATGCGTGACGCCAGGGCCGCGCTGGTGGGGCAGGCGGTCGCTTCCGAGGATCTGCGTCGCGGACCGGTGCTGGACAACCAAAGCCTCCTCACAGACGCCTTTACCAAGGTCCTCGCCACCGAAACGCGGCCCATCATCTTTGATGGACACTGCCTGGTTGATGTGGGCGAGCAGCCCATCGAAATTCCTGTGGACGTTATCAGGCAGCTGCAGCCGTCCGGCATCGTGCTGGTTCACGCTCCAGCCGATGAGATTGTGCGACGCCGGGAAAGTGACTCCTCACGTGAACGTCCGTCGCGCGATGCCGACGCATTGGCCGCCCAGCAGGCCAAATGCGTTGCCATATGCACCAGCTATGGTGAGCAACTGGGAGTCGCCTTCGTGCAGGTGCGTGCTGGGAATGAGCGCGGATTTACGCAGGTCGTCGGGCAAATGCTCCAGACATGATGCGAGCGAAAGGGTTTGCCAGGCATGCTGCGCGATAGGGTCGAGGATTTCATTGCTAATCGCGCCGACCCTGAGGAGCTACACGAACTCCTCTTGGAATGCATGAACAATGGCACTGTAGAGGGTCTCGCATGCGTCCGTCGACTATATGAAGACATGTACGGTGGGTTCACCTTCAATTTCGAAATCAAAGCCCCAGCGGCTTCCTGCTTGGTTTTCTGGGGCGAAGTCGGTCTGAGGTCTTTGGTTGACGGAGCAAATGCTACGCCGTCGGGGAAAAACGTCTCTTTATGCGTGCGAAACTTGGCAATAGTAGCATCAGGTCGGCCAATCTCCGAGTTATCATTCATTCGCGATGAGCGCATCGTAGAGAAAATTCAAACCGAACATGCGAAGATGGATGGACTTGACGAAATTGCGAGGGTCCTGCTGACCCAGTTTGTGCTTTCGAGAGCGTCTGATGATGACGTTGCATCCCTCGGCGGACGCCTTTCATCGGTCGTTGAGGATATGGGGGCAGCAAAAGAGCTCTTTGCGGCCATGTCGGCTCGATGGCTTGCCGTAGGTGAGCCGGTGCTGCGGGAGTTCGAAAGACTCATTGTCGAACATCCAGCTGATGAGCCGGCGTTTCAAAGTTTTCTAACAGAACATCCGCAGATCCTTGACCCGATGGCTATACAGGTCTGGCCGCAACCCAACCTGCTCGGCTCCCGATACCCTGACTTTTTGGTTCGACGCGCCGACAATAGCTATCTGGTCGTCGAGATCGAATGTCCGTCAAAGTCATTGGTGAAGGGCGGCCAGGCCTCAGCCGCCGTCACACATGCCGAACAGCAAGTCACCGACTATCGCGACTATCTGATGCGACGCCATCAGGATGCAATACAGCACTTTCCTCATTTCAATGACCCCGACTGCTTGGTTGTCACGGGGCTAGAGAGAGAACTGGACGAGAATCAGATGGCCACCCTAACGCATCTGAATCGCCATCGTGTCCGCTTGCGGATTGTTGGGTTTGACTGGCTGCTTGGGCGGGCGAGAAACATCGCAGCAAACGTTACTCGGCACCGTGTACAGGTGATCAAGGCACGCATTGCGTAGCCCGTTGTATATTGGTGCTCCCGTCGCTGAAGGCTGGCGCCCGCAGTTGGCCGGATGCTGTGTTTGAGCCGAATGTCTGGTTACTATTAGATCCTATCCCAAAAGCCGACGGGCAGCAATCCACACAAAGCGGCTGCCCATATGGAACATGCTCTGCGGCCGAGCCGGGCCAGCACGGATCCGTAGGCGGGAGGATCGCTGCCGCAACCGGTCAAAATCACTGCGCAGGGGTACTAGGCCGTGTGGACGGATAGCGAAAAGTATTGCGTAGGGGGATTCCCGAATCGGGTTTTGTTCGAATCAATGGGTGACCGGCATCAAGGAGCCGGCCATGCTGACGGGAATGACGGAAGACGATTGGTCCATCGTGCTGGAGGTTTTCGACGCGGCGCAGTCGCGCCGTGGCGAACCGGGTCACGACGACCGCAAGTTCTTGGAAGCGCTGCATTTCTTTACGGTCCACAACATCACATGGCGGGCTCTGCCGGCCGAGTTCGGCAACTGGAACAGCGTCTGGAAGCGGTTCTGGCGGCTCAGCCGCTCCGGCGTGTTCGAGGCATTCTTCCAGCTTCTGGCCGAGACCAGCCAGACCGCGCATATCGTGCAGATGTTCGACAGCACCGTGGTGCGCGCGCATGTCTCGGCCGCCGGCGCAAAAGGGGGCAGCAAAATCAGGCACTCGGCCGCTCACGGGG
>JBAWFF010000532.1:0-15971 GCA_049591635.1 Acetobacteraceae bacterium | reverse complement strand
CGCGACGACCGTCTCGATCGCCGCGCGTGCCGCGCGCGCGCACTCAGCGGCATAATCGGAGCCGTGCTCGGCTTCGGCCGCGCGCGCCCAGCGGGCGACGCGCCGTTCCAGCACGCGCCGCAGCCCAGCGCGGGTTGCGGCGAAGCGGGCGAGATAAGCGAGCGCAGCTTCGTACAGGCCCCCCGCATCAGGCGGTAAGGACGGCGGAGTGGCTCGTGCCCTGCGACCGCTCACTCGCCATCCGAGCGCGGAACCAGGCGCAGGGTCGCTCCATCGCGGCGCGTAACTTCGATGATGGTTTCCAGACGAACGAGGCGCTTGTCCATCGCACGAACGTCTTCGGCGAGACGATCCACTCGTCCGACTAGGGTCTGAACTCGCTCGTCCACGAGGACCATCGATCGGATCGCGGCAATGGCCTCGCCGTAGAACGTCACGCAGGCGTGCCTTTGCTGAGGCCTTCGTGAACCTCGTCGAGCTTGCGCTCCAGTTGGTCCAGATCGCGAATAGTCTTTGCGTGCGTCTCCGCGAAGAGATCGAGCAGCGTCCGAAGCTCCTCTGCCTCCCGCGCCTCCGTCTCGTCGTACGCCGCCACTGCCCGGCGGACCAACTCGCCCGCGGAAACCGGACCTGCCCGCACCGCCTTAGCGTCGAGAGCGGCCTTCTCCTCGGGCGACATGAGGACGGTCACGCGCGCAGTCGCGGCCATAGCATCACCTCGCTTCGCATGCGCATGAGCATGGTAAGCCTCCGCTGGGCTGTCAACCGCAATGTGGCGCGCGTTTGACACCCGCCCCGATCGTAGCCGATGATTTCAGCTTCCTCTGGACCGGCCCGACCCGCGCGGGCCGGCGATCCATTGGAGCAACGCCACAAGAGGAACCATATGATCTCCGCCCTGATGCCGAACTACAACCGCGCCGACCTCGCTTTCGAGCGGGGCGAGGGAGCTTGGCTGTGGACGGTGGACGGACGACGATTCCTCGATTTCGGCTCGGGCATCGCGACCGCTTCGCTCGGCCACGGCAACAAGCATCTCGCCCAGGCGATCGCCGAGCAGGCGGCCAAGGTGATGCACGTCTCCAACCTGTATCGCATCCCGCAGGCCGAGCGGCTGGCGGAGCGGCTGGTGAAGAACTCCTTCGCCGACACCGTCTTCTTCTGCAACTCGGGCGCCGAGGCGAACGAGGGCATGATCAAGATGATGCGCAAGGCGATGGCCGAGACCGGCAAGCCGGAGCGCTTCCGCATCATCTGCTTCGACGGCGCCTTCCACGGTCGCACGCTGGCCACCCTCGCCGCCACCGGCAACGCCAAGTATCTCGCCGGCTTCGGCCCGGTGGTCGAGGGGTTCGATCATGTGCCGTTCAACAACATGAACGCGGTCCGCGACGCGATCGGCCCGGCGACCGCCGGCATTCTGGTGGAGCCGGTGCAGGGCGAGGGCGGCGTGCGCCCCGCCGACCTGCAATTCCTCCGCGACTTGCGCGCGACGTGCGACGAATTCGGCCTGGTCCTCGGCATGGACGAGGTGCAGACCGGCATGGGCCGTTCGGGAAAATTGTTCGCGCATGAATGGGCGGGGATCACGCCCGACGTCATGAGCGCGGCGAAGGGCATCGCCGGCGGCTTCCCGCTCGGCGCCGTCCTGGCCACCGAGGCGGTCGGCAAGCATATGGTGCCGGGCACCCACGGCAGCACCTTCGGCGGCAACCCGCTTGCCTGCGCCGCCGGCAATGCCGCGTTCGACGTGATCCTGGCGCCGGGGTTCCTCGACGACGTCGCGCGCAAGGGTGCCAAGCTGCGCGCCGGGCTCGAGGCGATCGCGCGGGAGTTCCCCGCGGTGTTCGAGGACGTGCGCGGCATGGGCCTGCTGCTCGGCATGAAATGCGTCCTCCCGCAAGGCGAAGTCGCCGGTGCCTGCGTCGCCGAGGGGCTGCTGGCGATCACCGCCGGCGACAATGTGCTTCGCCTCGCGCCCCCGTTGGTGTTGACCGACGCGGACGTCGAGGAGGCACTGACGATGCTGCATCGCGCGGCGCGGCGCTGCCTGCCCTCGGCGGCCAAGGTCGCGGCGAAATGAGCGCGGCGCTTCGGAAAACCGACATGGCCGGGGAGGGCGCGGCACCCCCGCGCCACTTCCTCGACCTACGCGACTTCGACACCCGAACCTTGCGCCAGATGCTCGACATCGCCGCCGGGTTCAAGGGCGCGCGCGGCGGGTCGTCACGCCCATTGGCGGGCAAGACGTTGGCGGTGATCTTCGAGAAGCCGAGCACCCGTACGCGCGTCAGCTTCGAGGTCGGGATGCGCCAGCTGGGCGGCGACGTGATCGTGCTCTACGCACGCGACATGCAGTCGGAACGCGGCGAGACCCCTGCCGACACCGCGCGCGTCCTGTCGCGCTACGTCGATGCGATCATGCTGCGTACCGACCGCGTCTCCAAGCTGCACGAATTGGCGAGCCACGCCACGGTGCCGGTCATCAACGGCCTGACCGACACCTCGCACCCGTGCCAACTCATGGCCGACGTGCTGACCTTCGAGGAGCACCGCGGGCCGATCGCCGGGCAGATCGTCGCCTGGTGCGGCGACGGCAACAACGTCGCGCGCAGTTGGATCGAGGCGGCGGTGCGGTTCGGCTTCACGCTCCGGCTGGCAACGCCCGACGCGCTTCGTCCACCGGCGGAGCTGGTCGAATGGGCGCGCGCGCAGGGTGGACGGATCGAGTTGACCGACGATCCCGTCAAGGCGGTCGCCGGCGCGCGCTGCGTCGTCACCGACGCCTGGGTCAGCATGTCCGACGATCCGAAGGCGAGCCGTCACAATCTGTTGGCGCCCTACCGGGTGACATCGGCGCTCATGGACAAGGCGGCGCCGGATGCGGTGTTCATGCACTGCCTTCCGGCGCATCGCGGCGAGGAGGTCGATGCCGACGTGATCGACGGCCCGCGCTCCGTGGTGTTCGACGAAGCGGAGAACCGGCTGCACGCGCAGAAGGGCGTGCTCGCCTGGGCGATGGGGGCAGCACGGTAACCGGTCCGCCCTACCTGACTGCGCCTTCCGGCAGCGCCTGCTCCATCAGGTTCGTGTCGATGAAGAACTTGGCCGCCCAGTTCAGATACTGGAACCGACCGTACTCGCCCGATACCGGGAAGGAGCCCTTCACGCCGCCGGCGATGTCGGGCGAGCCGTCGATCTTCACCGTGCGGCGGACGAAGGCGTTGGCGCGCCGGGCCGGCTCGATCAGGTCGGGGCGCCCGGCGATGTCGGCGAGCAGCATCCAGCACGCGGCGATCTGCACGGTGCCGGTCAGGCAGACGTAGTCGCTTGCCGGACGCCAGTCCTTGTCGAGCCGGCCGGCAAGCCGCCCGTCCGGGCCAAGCGGGGTGAGCAGCGCCTCGGCCGTCCGCAATGCGGCGGCGAGAAGGTCAGGGCTCGGTTGATAGCGATACGCCTCGATGATGCCGCGCAGCACGTAGCCGATCGTATGCGTCAACGGCGCCGCCGGGTTCTCCAGGCAATTATCGGCGAACCAGCCGTTCGGCTGCTGGCGGGTCAGCGCCCAGCGTACCTGGCGCAGTCCCGCCTCGCCGTACCCGTTGCCCGGGGCCAGTCGCGCCGCCTCGAACAGACCCCAGGCGACATGCGTCTCGTATGCCTTGTCGCCAGGCTTGGCGAACGGCGTCGGATAGCGCCTCCACGCGCCGTCTCCGTCCTGGCTGTCCCGAAGGAATCGCGCGGCGGCGCGCATCGCCTCACCGTAAGCCGCCTCGCCGAACGCGTCGACGCCGGCCGCCAGACCCAGCAGGATTTGACCGGTGTTGAAGGTCACTGGGACCACGGGCGTCTGGTCCACGCGACCGCCCTGAAAGCCGCCGCCGGGCAGTTGAATGGACACCAGCCAGTCGAGCATCCGTCGCGCCCGCTCCATCAGTTCGGAGTGTCCGTCGCGGCGCGCCACGGCGATCAGGGTCGGGATGATGTAGCCGGTGGTCTCCGGGTAGGAGGCCGCCCAACCATCGATCAGGCTGAAGTCGCGCGCCACGCCGCCGTCCCTCGTGCGCGACAGATCCTGCGCGCGGCAGATCCATGCCGTGGCGGCGGTGATCGCCGCCCGCGGTCCCATGTCGGCGGCGCGCAGCCCGGCGCGATCCTCGGCCAAGGCGGCCTTCGCGGCGGGCGGCAGTGCGTGGTTGCGCTGCCAGTGGCGAAATGTCTCCTTCGCGCTGGAGGGCAAGGCGGCGGAGAGGCGGCGCTTCACCCGCGCGGTGTGCACGGACATGAACGGAAGCGGGTCGGCAAGGCGCCAGTAGGCATCGCAGAGAGGGACGCTCGACGGCTCATCGGGCGCTCCGGCGGCGCGGGCATTGGCGTCTCCGAACGGATCGCGCCAGCCGCGGGCGCGACGCGATCGCGGCGCGGGCGGCGACAGGCCGCGCTCCCCGCGATAGGCGGCGAGGGGGATGTTCACCCCGTTCAGGGTCGCGACCTCCTCCTGGAAGTCGGTGCGCCCGACGGTCGGTTCGACCATGTAGAACGCTCCGTCGCGTCGGTCGCGCTTGTACTCCATGCTGCACGGGCCGACAAAACCGACGGCGGAAAAGAAACGATCGGTGATCGCGAGAAGTTCCGCCGCGTGCTCGGGAGCCGGGATGCAGCAGGCGGTGCCGCCGACGAGCGGCGGCCATTGGCGCAGCTTGCGGCCGACGAAACTGGTGACGGAGCCACCGTCGGGAGGGCGGTACTGAAGACAGAAATAGACGTCGCCGTCGCCGCCCTCGATCCATTCCTGCACGATCACCTCGGGGGCGACCGCCCGCATCTCCTCCCACAGTCCCAAGGCCTCGTCTGGCGCCGAAACGCGGTAGGCCTTCCGAAACCGCGTTGCGTACTCCGCGTCCTTGCTGACCGGCTTGAGGACGCACGGAAAGCGCAGGTCGGAGAGCGTCGCGGTCGTGTCATGTCCGAGGCGGACGGCGCGCGGCAGCGAAAATCCGAGTGATTCGGCAAGCGCCTGGAAGCCCAATTTGTCGGCCAATTGCCGCATCAGGGCGTCGCCGGGCATCGAGAAGCGGAGCGCATCGGCGAGGCGTGCCCGCTCGGCCGATACCGTGGCGACGCTGCCTTCCTGCGTCAGCAGCAGGACCGGGTTTTCGGCCAGACCCTCACGCGCCCGCAGGAGCGCCTCGACCAAGGGCGGCCCTTCGAGCGCCGGCGCACGCCGCACGCTCGCGTATCGCGTCGCGCAGGTCGGCTTGCCGGGTTCCGTGTCGATCGCGATGACCGGAATGCGTGCCGCGCCAAGGCTGCGCACCACGCCGAGGCCGTTCAAATCCAGCCCGACCACGATCGCTGGCACCGTACTCAAGGCCGCGGCTCCTCCGTGCCGACCCAGCGGCCCTCGTCAGCGCCTTCTAGATCGAATCAGATCGGCCGCTCAAGCATTCGCGGCCGAATCGGACAGGCCGATCACCCGCGCGACCTCTGCGGGTGTCTGGCGCACCAATCCCTCGTAGTCCTTCATCAAGGTCTCGCTGATGCGCCCAGGCGTGAAGCTGTTGCCGGCGATCTCACGGATCGGCGTGACTTCGGCGGCGGTGCCGGCGAGGAACGCTTCGGAGGCGCGTGCCATCTCCTCGGGCATGATGACGCGTTCGATGACGTTCATCTGCCGGTTCCGGGCGAGCTTCATCACCGTGCGCCGGGTGATCCCGTCGAGGAAGCAATCGGGGTCCGGGGTGTGGATGTCGCCGTCCATCACGAAGAAGATGTTGGCCCCGGTCGCCTCGGCGACCTGGCCGCGCCAGTCGAGCATCAACGCGTCGTCGAACCCCTCGGCCTCCGCCTTATGCTTGGAGATGGTGCCGATCATGTAGAGGCCGGTCGCCTTCGACGCGGTTGGGGCGGTCTCCGGCGACGGGCGCTTGTATTGCGCCATGCCAAGGCGGATGCCCTTCATGCGCTCGGCACCGAAATAGCTCGGCCACTCCCAGGTGGCGATGGCGAGGTGGATCGTCGTCTGCTGCGCCGAGACGGCGAGTTGTTCGGTGCCGCGCCAAGCGATCGGGCGCACATAGGCGTCGGTCAGATTGTTGGCGCGCAGGGTCTCGTAGCACGCCGCGTCGATCTGCTCGGCAGTATAGGGTATCTCGAAGCCAAGGATGCGCCCGGAGTTCAGAAGCCGCTCGGTGTGGTCGCGCAGGCGGAAGATGTGTCCGGCATAGGCCCGTTCGCCTTCGAAGACGGCGCTGGCATAATGCATTCCGTGCGAAAGGAGATGCAGCTTGGCGTCCCGCCAGGGCACCAGGGCGCCGTCCCACCAGATCATGCCGTCACGGTCGTCGAAAGGAACCAGCGCCATTGACCGAACTCCTCGCAAGATTGTTGCTCTCAGCCGGTAGATCGTAGAATGAAGCCTGAAATACGTCAACAACACTGCCGCAACGGCGGGGAATGTCAGCCATGCAAGACGGTCGCGGCGCGTCGATGAGGACGGCGGGTACCGCCGATCCCAAACCCGCGCAAGCCGGGGCGGGCCTGCTGTTCCTCCGCGAGGACGAGATGCGTATCGCCCAGGACCTGCTGTTCTTCGCCTATCGCGACTTCACCAACGCCGCCGACGTCATCCTCGATGAGCTTGGGCTCGGCCGGGCGCATCATCGCGCCCTGCACTATATCGGCCGGAACCCCGGCATCACGGTCTCCGATTTGCTCGCGATCCTGCGGATTACCAAGCAGAGCCTGGCGCGCGTGCTGTCGGTACTGATGGAGCGTGGGCTGGTATCCCAGGCACCCGGCACGGATGACCGCCGCCAGCGCCTTCTGGCCCTGACCGCGGACGGCAGAGCGCTGGAGCGGCGCCTATTCGACCGTCAGCGCGAGCGCCTCACCGCGGCGTACCGAGAGGCGGGAGCCGGGGCGGTCGACGGATTTCGCCGGGTCATGCGCGGCATCATGGACGAGACCGCGCGCGCCTACATGGATGGCGTCGAGCAGGCGCGCCAGGACCCGCGCCCGCGTGGCGGCTGAGCGGGTGGAGATGGACGAGGGCGCGCATATCCTTGTGGTCGACGACGACGCGCGGCTGCGGGCGCTGCTCTCGCGCTATCTGGGCGAACAAGGATTTCGGGTAACCACCGCCGAAAATGCGGCCGAGGCGCGCGCCCGGCTCCGCTTCCTCGAACCCGATCTCATGGTGCTCGACGTGATGATGCCCGGCGAGAGCGGGCTCGCGCTCACCGATCAGCTTCGCCAGGAAGCCAACGGCGTCCCGGTGCTGCTGCTGACCGCGCGCGCGGCACCCGAGGACCGCATCGCCGGCTTCGAGGCGGGAGCCGACGATTATTTGCAGAAGCCTTTCGAGCCGCTCGAACTCGTGCTCCGTATCCGCGCCATGCTGCGCCGCGCCGCCCCCGTGGCGCCACCACCGCCCGGCCCGGTGCGGATCGGGGCGATGGCGTTCCATCCGGAGCGCGGTGAACTGCGCGGCCCGGACGGCGCCGTCCGCCTCACCGCCGGGGAGGCGGCGTTGCTTGGCGCGCTCGCCGACCGCCCGCACGAGGTTCTCTCCCGCGAGGAGATTGCCGCCTTGCTCGGTACCGACGAGGCGAGCGAGCGCGCCGTGGATGTCCAAGTCACGCGCCTGCGCCGCAAGATGGAGCCCGATCCGAGGGAGCCGCGTTTCCTGCTGACGGTGCGCGGCCGCGGCTACGTGCTGAAACCGGGACCGGGCTGATGGCGCGGCTGCGCTTCGCCCCGGCGCGATGGGTCAAGCGCGTGCTGCCACGCTCTCTCCTCGGGCGCAGCCTGCTGATGATCCTGATCCCGCTGGTGCTGCTCCAGGCGGTCGCGCTACAGGTCTACTACGGCAATCATCTGAATCTGGTGTACCGCCGCCTGTCGGGCGGGGTCGCCGGCGAGATTGCCTTCACCCTCGAACTCATGCGTCGCGATTGGGCTCCCGAGGAACGCGCCTGGGCCATCCAGCAGGCCCGACAGACATTCAATCTGCGGATGCGGCTCGAACCGGGCGCGATCCTGCCGGCGAGTGTGCGCTTCGCCAACGCGCCGGGGCCGATGGATGACGATCTTGAATTCGCGCTACGTGAGAAGCTGACCGAGCCATTCCAACTCGACTGGCAATACGATCCGGACTCGGTGCTGGTGCGCGTGCAAATGCCGGACGGCGTTCTCGACGTCCTGGCGCCGCGCAAGCGGGTCGACCTCGGCACGTTCTATCTCTTCGTCGCCTGGCTGGTCGGTACCGCGCTTCTGCTGTTCGCGATCGCCGCGCTGTTCATGCGCAATCAGGTGCGCGCGATCCGCCGCCTGTCGGCGGCCGCGGAGGCGTTCGGGATGGGGCGCGACATCGGCGCGATCAAGCCGGAGGGCGCGGTCGAGGTCCGTCAGGCCGCCTCGGCGTTCAACCGGATGCAGGAGCGCATCCGCCGCTTTCTGGTCCAGCGCACGGAGATGCTGGCGGGCGTGTCGCACGATCTGCGAACCCCGCTGACCCGCCTGCGCCTGGCGCTCGCCATGCTGCCGCCGCGGCCCGAACTCGCGACAGACGTCGTGGAGATGACGGCCGATGTCGAGGAGATGGAGCGGATGATCGAGGCCTATCTCGCCTTCGCGCGCGGCGAGGGGACAGAGCAGGCCGAGCCCGTCGATCTATCGCGGATGCTTGAGGAGGTCGCGGCCGGGGCGCGGCGGGCGGGAGCCTTGGTGACGTTGAACGTAGCCCCCGGGCTGGTCCTGAAGCTGCGCGAGAACGCCGCGCGGAGGGCGATCACCAACCTCGTGGACAACGCCAGCCGTCATGCCGGCCGGGTGGAGCTGGCGGCGGCGCCCGCCGGCACGCGCGGAGTGAACGTGATGGTCGACGACAACGGCCCTGGCATCCCGCCCGATCGGCGCGAGAGCGTGTTCCGCCCGTTCGAGAGCGACGCGGCCGGCGGCACCGGCCTCGGCCTGACGATCGCACGCGATATCGTCCGCGCGCACGGCGGGGAGATCGTGCTCGAGGATAGCCCGTTGGGCGGTCTGCGGGCGCGGATCAGGCTACCGATTTAAGGCGTTTCCCGAATCGGCAGGACTACGGACATCCGATCACCGCCCGGTCGGCCATGGTGTCCATTTAGGGTCGGGAGCTGGGCCCCCGGTGAACAGCCCCCAGTGTGGGCCCTGCGTGCCCTCGGCGGTTTTCCACCACTCGTCGAACATTTCGAACCAATAAGCATCAAGGGCGAAGTGGGGCGAAGTTCCACCCAGGAAGAATGTCTTCGTCGCCTCATAGTTGATTTTCTCGTTCGCGGGCGTCGTCAGCCTGCCACCCGCGCTCGGCCAACCTATTTCCGCGATCACGATCTTCTTTCCTCGCGCGACCACCTGCTTCAGGCCGTTGTCCCACGACCAATCCATCTGCGGCTGGATGTTGGTGGGATCGGCCCCACCATACCACGGATAGACAGTGAGGTACACGACGCTCTCGCAAGCATCGACGGCAATCGCCCATTCCGGGCTTTCCTGCAATACCGTTCCACTGAAACAGGTCGTCACTCGCACATCCACGTTCGCGGGCTTTTTCCCTTTCGCGAATTCGATCAAGCTCTTGATTTCACTCGGGGTGAAGTGAAAGTTGTCCTGCCGGTTCACCTCGTTGCCAACCACCATGTCAACGACGACACCCGGGGCTTGTGATACCTGCTTCCAGCCTTCCAGGATCGCGGCCTGATTATTGGCGCCATCGCCCGGAACAACCCAGATCCCTAGCCCGACCTTAAGCCCGTGGTTCCGCGCTAATTTCACGTTATACTTATTGCCGCCGACGCATGAGTACGTGCGGATGTGGGTGAATTTTTGTTTGGCCATGATAGACATGGCCATATCGACGATACTCTCGGGGACGTCCATCGGAGGGCGATAAGGGGAGCCGATGAAATACGGGCTGAAGCAGGCACCAAAGTATGGCACGGAAGACTCTCCTCAACGAGGTTGCTGATCAGTCATCCAATATTCCCCGGTGACAGGGGTTTGGAGCGTCAAGGCGCCCCCCAATCGCGTGCAAACAGACTAATCAATGCTATCATAGGTTGTCAATTGTGCGGAATGTCCCGTGGTCGCCATCATTATCAACCCGCCTTGCAAAAGGCAGTGGAAAACGAACATCGACGTGGCTGGGCGGCCTGCGGGCACGGATTGGGCTGTCGATATAAGGTTTTGTCGCGACCGTTATTTGCGCTTTCCGGAACCGGCCGGACTACGCTATTAGTATCGTCGCGATACGAAGCCGGGCATCCGGCACGCCCGCGTTAAGTGGGTTGGAGGGAATATGTTCGACCAGGTGCTCAATCCCTTCGGGAGCGTCTTCGCCGTCTGGTTGGTGGCGTTGATTCCGGTCGTCGTTCTGCTGTTCCTGCTGGCCGTCCTGCGCATGACCGCTTGGCTGGCGACGCTGATTGGCTCGCTGATAACCCTGATCCTTGGCATCGCTGTCTGGGGGATGCCGGTCGGGCTGGGGGTGAAGTCCTATATCTTCGGCTCGTTGACGGGTATCTGGGCGGTTGACTGGATCACCTTCTGGGGCGTGGTCCTGTTCAACACGCTCGTGCTCACCGGCACCTTCGAGAGTTTCCGTGCCTGGCTCACGACGCAGGGCACCGCCGATGTGCGGGTGCAGACCTTGCTGTTCGCCTGGGCGTTCGGGGCGTTGCTGGAGGGGCTGGTCGGCTTCGGCTATCCGTGGGCGGTGGTGGCGCCGATCCTGATCGCCGTCGGCATCCCCGACCTCGACGCGATAAGGGTCGCCGCGATCGCCAACAACGCGCCGGTCTCGTACGGCGCGCTCGGCGTGCCGATCGTCGCGCTGGCGGCGGTGACCGGGTTGCCGCTTATGCAGCTCTCCGCCTCGATCGGGCACATTGTCGCGATCCTGGCGCTGGCGCCGCCCTGGGTCCTGATCTACCTGGTGAGCGGAAAGGCAGGCTTCCGCGAAGGCTGGCCGCTCGCGATCGTCGGTTCGCTTGGCTACATCGCCGGGCAGTTCCCGGTCGCGGTCTATCTCGGCCCCTATCTGCCGGACATCACCGGCTCGATCGTCTGCTTCGCCTGCCTGCTGCTGCTGCTCAAGGTCTGGCAGCCGAAGCAACTCCTGGGCTACGGCGGCATCCCGGTGTCGGCGGCGGACGAGGCGGCGGCGACGCAGGCCGGGCGGCAATTGCCGGCGGGGGAGATATTCCGTTCCTGGTTGCCGTTCATCGTGCTCATCATCGTGGTGGTACTGTGGACCGGACCGTGGTCGCACCTGCCGCGGATCAGCTGGTTCAGCATGTCGGTCGCCGCCCACTCGTCGCTGACGCCGGGCGCGATCGTGCGCGCCACCTTCAACTTCGCTCCGTTCATCGGCGGCACCGCGATCTGCGTGTCCTGGATCATCGTCGCGCTGCTGCTGCGGGTCAGTGGCGCGCAACTTCGGGAAGTGTTCGCGCGCACCTTCCACCAGATGTGGGGCGCGCTGCTGGTCGGCGTGTTCATCTTCGGACTCGCTTACGTGTTCAACTATTCCGGCATGGCGGCCTCGCTCGCCAACGGCTTCTCCGCCATCGGGGTGTGGTTCATCGTGGTCGCGCCGATCCTCGGCTGGATCGGGGTCGCGCTGTCGGGCAGCAATACCTCGACCAACGCGATGTTCGGCGCCTTCCAGATGGCCGTCGGCAAGCTGCTCGGCTTTCCGCCGCTGCTGCTGCCCTCGCTCAACTCGGTGGGCGCGGAGATCGGCAAGCCGATCGCCCCGCAAACCGCGAGCGTGGGCGTCTCGACCAGCCGGTTCGTTCGCGACGAGGGCCAGATCATCCGCCACAACATGGGCTGGACGCTGATCCTGCTGGTGTATCTGATCGTGATCGGGCTGATCTATTACTTCCTGGCGCCGGGGGTGATGATGCTCGGCGCGACGTAGCCTCGCGGCAGCGCCCCGAGCTATTCCGCCGCCAGCGCGCCCCGTACGTTCAATCGCCGCAGCGCGCGGTCGATCCACTGCGCGGTCAGCTTCTCCTGCACCCCGTTCTGCATCAGCCGTTCGCGCAGCGCGGGGAAATCCACCCGGTCCAGCGCTTGGTCCTGGTTGAAGCAGGAGAACACGACGCTGCGCTCCCCGCTCACCGGGTCGACCTGCGGCTGGAGGCACTGGGCGCAGACTTCCTTCATCATGCACTGCATCGGACTGTTGATCGACCCGACGGCGGTGTGGCCAGGCTTCAAGAACGGCGCCAGCACCCCATGCCGCGCAGCGCCCACCGCCTGCATCATCCGATCCGAGCCGATGGCGAGCATATGGTCCACGCTCTCCAAGGGGATCGCCGGCGCGCCGCCCAGTCGGCCGGCTGCGTAGGCCGCCATCGCCTGGACGATGTTGCCGACGAAACTCCGGTCCCGTGGGCGCGACGGGCTTGGCGTAAAGCCTGGAGCCTCGTCGCAGCACCAGACGATCACGTCGGCGGCGCGCTCGATCTCGGCGACCTTGTAGCGGTCTTCCATCCGCTTGTAGCCGGCGAAGTAGATCACCCGCGAGCCGGCCGCGCGCAGCGCCGCGCCGATCGAGAAGAGGACCGCGTTGCCGAGCCCGCCGCCGACCAGCGCGACCGTCGCGTTCGCGAGTATCTCAGTGGGCTTCCCGGTCGGCCCCATGAGGATCACGGGCTCGCCCGGGCGCAGCATCGCACAGACGTCCGAGCTGCCGCCCATCTCCAGCACGATGACCGACACGAGCCCCGCCTCGGGGTCGGTCCAGGCGCCCGTCATCGCCAGCCCCTCCATGCTCAGCACGGTCGAGCCCGAGGGCTCGTCGAGGCGGGGGGCCAGCATCTCGAAGTTCTGCAAGCGGTAGAACTGGCCGGGGCGGAAAGCGCGGGCGGCGGCCGGTGCACGCACCACGACTTCGATGATGGTCGAGGTCAGGCGGTTCACCGCATGGACCGTGGCGCACAACTCGTCGCGGCAGCGCGCGATCAGCGCGGCGCCCGAAACCTCCGTCCCCGGGCGGGCGTGCAGCGCGCTTGTGACGATCGGATAGCCGCGCTTCGCCCCGCCCATCGCCTTGACCACGTTGCCGAAGAAGCTCGGGTGCAAATCACCGAAGAAGCTGATGAACCGCCCGTCCGGCGCGCGGTGCATCAGGACCTGCGCCGTCTCTGGCTTGGGGTAGCCGCGCGCGGGCGTGACCGGATTGCCGTCCTCGTCGAGCGCCTGGAAATACTTGCCGTCGAGGGCGATCCGTCCGTCCTCGCGCGCCAGCACCGTGTTGGGCTGGGTGCCGGCGGCGACCAGGATCGCACGCGCGGGCAATCGCGTCTCGGTGCCGTCGGCGCGCGCGAGTAGCAGCCCGGCGGCGTGGCCGAACCGATCGACCTCGACCGCGCGCGGCGACAGGCCCTCGGCGAAGCGCACGCCTTCCTCCAGCGCCTTCGCCACTTCCTCGTGGTTCAGCGTATAGGACGGAGCATCGATCAGGCGGCGACGATAAGCGATGGTGGCGCCGCCCCACGTATCGAGCAGGCGAGCGAGTTCGGGCTCCCGATTCGTCCGCGCCGCCGCCTCGCGCTCGGCGCGGATCGCGGCTGCGTGAGTCAGAAACTCGTCGGCCACTTCGGTCTCCTCGACCGACCAGCCCGCGCGCACGCCCGCCTCGCCGCGCTCGGCGATCAGCGTGCGATAGCGCTGCGCGAACTTCTCCACCTGACGGACATAGTAGGCGAGGCTCTCCGTCGCGGTGTCGATCGCCGTGAGGCCACCGCCGATGACCACCACGGGCAGACGAAGCTGGAGGTTGGCGATCGAGGACAGCTTCGCCGCGCCGGTCAGCTGCAACGCCATCAGGAAGTCCGAGGCCGCCCGCACGCCGCGCGCGAGCCCGTTCGGAATGTCCAATACCGTCGGCTTGCCGGCGCCCATGCACAGCGCGATATGGTCGAATCCCATCGCCCAGGCATCGTCGATCGACAGCGTGCCGCCGAAGCGCACGCCGCCGAAATGGGCGAAGGTCCGCCGCCGCTCCAGCAGCACGCGCACCAGTTTCAGGTAGTTCTTGTTCCACCGTACGGTGATGCCGTACTCGGCGACGCCACCGAACCCCGCCATCACCCGGTCGTCGAGGTTTTCGTACAGCGTCTCCGCCTCGCGCACCGGAGTCGTCGGATCGAAGCCCAACGGCTCGATCTTCAGCCCGTCGATCGCGATAACGGTGTGACCGTCGTTCATGAGGTGATGCGCCAGGGTGAATCCCGCCGGCCCCAGTCCGACCACCAGAACCTTGCGCCCGCTATCGGGGCGCGGCAGCGGGCGGCGGATGTCGAGCGGGTTCCAGCGCGTCAGCAGGCTGTAGATCTCGACGCCCCAGGGCAGCGCGAGCACGTCCTTTAGGATCGAGGTCTCGGCCTGCGGGATATCCACGGGCTCCTGCTTCTGGAAAATGCAAGCCTTCATGCAGTCGTTGCAGATGCGATGGCCGGTCGCGGCCATCATCGGATTGTCCACCGCGACGGCGGCGAAGGCGCCGATCACGCTGCCCTGGGCGCGCAGCGTGTGCATCTCGCTGATCTTCTCGTCGAGCGGGCAGCCGGCCAGCAGCACGCCGAACGGCGATTTTTGATACTCGCCCGTCTTGCGGTCCTTGAGGCCCTTGCTGCACGAATCCTTGCCCTGCGTGTGGCACCAGATGCAGTAATTCATCTGATCCAGCGCCTGGCGCGTCCCCATGCCCGGATCGGTCAGCGCGAAGCCGTCGCGATGGCGCCAGTCATGCTCGGGCAGGCGCAGCATGGTGACGCCGTCGCGCTCGATGGTTTCGACGGGGACCAGATGCAGCGGGTCGACCTTGCGTGGGACGTGGAACAGCGTGTTGCCGGGATGCGCCGCCTTCCCGGCCGGCGTCAGGGTCGCCCAGGCGGCATAGCGTGCGGCCTCGTCGAGCGCCTCGGCGTCGCCCGATTTCTCGAATTGCGTGACGTGATGGGCGAAGCTCAGTTCGGTCAACGGCTCCCCGAAGCGCGCCTCCAGCGCGGCGCGCAGCGCGGGGCCGTCGAAGCCGGACGGGTCGGGATGCTTCTTGACCGCCTGGCGTTGCACAAACAGCCGCTTGCAGGCGTGGATCGGATCGAGGGCGAGGGTCGCATGGTTCAGCGCCGCCAGTTCCGGCTCGATTTGGAACAGCGATGCGATAAAGAGATCGAGGGATGGGCCGAGCGCGACGACGAGATCGGCCTCCTCTTTCGTCACAACAGCCTCGGGGGCGGCACGGGCGGCCAGCAGACGCGCGTGCAAGGCGGCATCGTCGGCCGCGAGCCGATCCAGAAATTCGCGGTCGAGGCGGATCAGCCCGTCGCGCGCGGCGAGGTCCGCGAACGTGAAGCCGAGGCCGAGCGGGGCGGCGTCCATACGGTGTCCGACCAGTTTGCAGGCGCGGCGCGCCATGCCACGCAGGGGCGGGTGAGGCAAGCCGGCTGGGTTAAGAGGTCGGGCCTTTGTTGCACCGCGTCAACCGTCCGCGTCACGCGGATCGTCGATGGCTGGCGTGCGGGCGCGTGGCTCACCCGCCAATTCCGGTTCGGTGGGCGTCGCGGGAAGGGCGTCGCCGACGGGCGACGGCGCGAGCAACTCGTGGGCCAAGGCAAGGCGGCGAAAGTCGTGCGGGCTCATGGGCCTGCTCCGCGATTTGGGTAAGCCGACTGAGGCAGCCGAGTATGACGGAAACAAGGCTCGAATTGTCGCGCTCTGTAACGCCGTCACCGGCAGGAGTGGGCGGCCCGCGAACGGACCGCCCGCCTCCTACCGACGTTTCACGATGATCTGTCCGGGTCCAGACACATATGAGACGCGAGGGCTCTTGAAAGAGCTTGGGGATCTCGGAGGCTGGGGTTGCGAGACCAACAGCTTCCGGAGACCCCCAATGAAGGTTTTTGGCCTTCAGGCCACAG
>JBAWFF010000531.1:0-8608 GCA_049591635.1 Acetobacteraceae bacterium | reverse complement strand
CATCGGCGCGGTGCACACCGCTTTCGCCCTCGGCCGCATCGACGCATCCGAGCGCGATCGCCGCGCCACGCCGCATCGCGCGGCGCTGGCGATCGCGGAACGCGGCCGAGCCTTCCTCGATCGCTTGTACCAGCCCGCCAAGTCCTTCCGCCTGCCGGCCGAGGACGCGGTCGTGTGCCGCTGCGAGGAGGTCGGCGCGAAGGACGTGCGCGATGCGATCGCGCTCGGCTGCATGGGTCCGAATCAACTCAAGTCGTTCACCCGCTGCGGGATGGGACCGTGCCAGGGCCGGTTCTGCGGCCTGACCGTGACCGAGATGATGGCCGAGGCGCGCGGCGTCTCGCCGGCGGAAATCGGCTATTACCGCCTGCGCCCGCCGGTGAAGCCGATCACCCTCGGCGAGCTTGCCGCCATACCGCAGGACGCGGCCTCGCTCGCCGCCGTGGTGCGCGGCTGAGGTGACGACGGCCGATGTCCTGGTGATCGGCGGCGGACTGCACGGCTGTTCCAGCGCGCTGCATCTCGCCCGCCGCGGCTTCAAGCCGCTGGTGCTCGAGAAGGACCATGTTGGGCGCCACGCCTCCGGCGTGAACGCGGGCGGCGTCCGCCGCCTGGGGCGGCACATCGCGGAGGTACCGCTGTCGGTCGCCTCGATGGAGATGTGGCACCACATCGCCGATCTCGTCGACGACGATTGCGGCTTCGAGAGCAACGGTCAGGTGAAGGTCGCCGAGAACGAGGCCGAATTCGCGACCTTGGCGGCGCGCGTCGACATGCTGCGCGCGCGAGGCTTCACCCATGAGGAACTGATCGACCGCGCGGAACTCCGCGAGGCGGTGCCGGCAATCGCCGGGCATTGCGTCGGCGCGATCATCGCGCGCGAGGACGGCGCGGCGAACCCCTACCGAACGACGCTCGCTTTCAAGCGCGCCGCGGAGCGCGTCGGAGCGCGGTTCGCGGAGGGCGCGCACGTCACCGATCTGATCCGCGCCGGCGAGACGTGGGAGGTACGGACCGCGGGCGGCGAGCGTTACAGCGCGCCGATCGTGGTCAACGCCGCCGGCGCCTGGGCCGGACGCATCGCGACCCGGCTCGGTGAGCCGGTCCCGCTCGACGTGATCGCGCCCATGTTGATGATTACCGCGCGGCTGCCGCAATTCCTGCGCCCGGTGATCGGCGCGACAGGACGGCCACTGTCGTTCAAGCAATACGAGAACGGGACGGTGCTGATCGGCGGCGGCTATCGCGGACGCGCCGATCTCGACACCAACCGCACCGATCTCGACTTCCGTGGGCTGGCACTGAGCGCGCAAACCGTGTGGGATCTGTTCCCGGCGATGCGCGGCGCCGGGATCGTGCGCGCCTGGGCCGGCATCGAGGCGTGCATGGCGGACGAAATCCCCGTCATCGGGCCAAGTTCGACCTCACCCGGGCTCTTCCATGCCTTCGGCTTCTCCGCCCACGGTTTCCAGCTCGGCCCGGTCGTCGGCGCGATCATCGCCGAGTTGATCGCGACGGGAACCACCAACCTCCCCATCACCCCGTTCGACATTCGCCGGTTTTCCCGTTTGCTCCCGGCCCACCCGCCTCCTATGCTCCCCGACCGCAAGGAGGGACCGTGAGCATCCCGCCGCCCGGCGCGATCGACTGCGACGTACACCCGGCGCTGCCCGGCACGCATGTCCTGTTGCCGTATTTCGACGAATACTGGGCCGAGCACGTGCGGATGCGCGGGCTGGAGCGGGACAATTACGACCTTGGCGCCTGGCCGCCAAACGCGCCGCTTTCCGGCCGGCCGGATTGGCGCCCCGCCAAGGGCCGCCCGGGCAGCGATCCCGCGCTGCTGCGCGCCCACGCGCTCGATGGGTTCGGCTCGCGCTTCGCCATCTGCAACGTGCTGCACGGCGCGCAGGCGCTGTTCAGCGAGGATCTCTCGCTGGCGTTCTGCCGCGCCATCAACAAATGGCTCGCCGCCGAATGGCTCGATACCGATCCGCGCCTGCGCGCCTCCATCGTCGTGCCCGGCCATAGCGCGGAACTCGCCGCGCAGGAGATCGAGCGCTGCGCCGAGGATTACCGCTTCGTGCAGGTGCTGCTGCTGGCGATGCAAGAGGTGCCGCTCGGGCGGCGGCAGAACTGGCCGATCTATCGCGCGGCCGAGCGGCTCGGGCTGCCCGTCGGCGTGCACGCGGGATCGACGATGCGCCATCCGACGACCTCCATCGGGTGGCCGTCCTATCTGCTGGAAGATTATGTCGCGCAGTCGCAGGGCTGCGCCGGGGCGTTGAACAGCCTGATCGTCGAGGGCGTGTTCGTGGAGTTTCCGCGCCTGAAGGTGGTACTCATTGAATCGGGCGTGACCTGGCTGCCAGCCTGGATCTGGCGCGCCAACAAGACGTGGCGTGGCGTGCGGGCCGAAGTTCCGTGGCTGAAGCGCTCGCCGTCGGAGTATCTGCGCGAGCATGTGCGCCTGACCATCCAGCCGTTCGATGCGCCGCCGAACGCAGCGCAGGTCGAGCGCGTGCTCGAGGAGATCGGGTCGGACGAGATGCTGCTGTTCTCCACCGATTACCCGCACTGGCATTTCGACGGGCGGGACGCCCTGCCCGACAACCTTCCCGCCGATCTCGTCCGGAAGATCACGATCGACAACCCGCTGGCCACCTATCCCCGCCTATCTGATAAGGAGCGCGTGCGATGACCGTTTCGGTCCTGGAGCGCCATGCCGATCTCGGCAACCAGAGTCTTCTTGGCTACGTCGATTGCGACGTGCATCTCTATCCCGCCAAGGGCGGGGCGGAATTCGATCCGTTCCTGTCCGAACGTTGGCGCCAGCATCGGCGCGCGATCGGCGGGCGCTCGCGCCAGGCGCTGGGCGGCACGGCGAACTATCCGCGCATGTCGCCCGAAGTGGGGATGCGCGTCGATGCGTGGCCGCCCGGCGGTGGAATCCCCGGCTCGGACCTCGATTTCGTGCGGGCGCAACTGCTCGATGCGTTCGGCGCCGCGTACGGGATGATCCTGCCGCTGGTCGGACGCGCGTCGGACGAGCGGAACCTGGAGTTCAGCGCGGCGATGTCGAGCGCGGTGAACGACTGGCAGGCGACGTCGTGGTGCGACCGCGAACCTCGCCTGAAGGCGTCGGTGCAAATTCCCGTGGAGCACGAGAAAGCCGCCATCGCCGAGATCGAGCGGCGTGCCGGCGACCGCCGCTTCGCGCAGGTGCAGATCCCGCCGCGCGGGTTGGAGCCGCTGGGACGGCGGCGCTACTGGCCGATCCTGGAGGCGTGCGCCGCCAACGGATTTCCGATCGCTCTGCATCTCGGCGGCACCAGCGGGCATCCCTCGACCGGCGGCGGCTGGCCCTCGTTCTATCACGAGGAGCACCACAGCTACGTCCAGAGCATGGAGGCGCTGGTCAGCAGCCTCGTCGTCGAAGGGGTCTTCGAGCGAATCCCGAGGCTGCGCGTCGTCTTGGTCGAGGGCGGCTTCGCCTGGTTGCCGTCGCTGGCGTGGCGGCTGGACAAGCATTACCGTCGGCTGCGCGAGGAGGTGCCACATCTGAAGCGGCTGCCGTCCGAATATATCCGCGACCACGTCTGGGTAACGACGCAGCCGATCGAGGAGCCGGAGCGGCCGGACGATTTGCTGGCGACGATCGAGTGGATCGGCTGGGACCGGGTGATGTTCTCGACCGACTACCCGCATTGGGATCAGGACGACCCGCGCCACGCCTTCAAGGTGCAGTTGCCGGAGGCCGGACGGCAGGCGATCTACCGCGACAACGCGCTGGCGTTCTACGGACTGGAATGACGCGCCACGTCGTCGCCGCCGTCGGCGAGATCGCGCCCGGCGGCTGCAAGATCGTCAGCGTGAAGGGCCGCGAGATCGGCGTCTTCTTCGTCAACGGCGAGTATTTCGCGCTGTTCAACCGCTGCCCGCACGAGGGCGCGCCGCTCTGCCGCGGCCGGCTGTTCGCGGCGATGGAATCCGATCGCCCCGGCGAATACCGATTGACCCGCGCAGGCGAGATGCTGCGCTGCCCCTGGCATGGCTGGGAATACGACATCCGCACCGGCCAATCGTGGTGTGAGCCCGAGAGCGTGAAGGCACGGACCTACGACGTCGCCGTCGAGCCCGGCGCGACGCTTGCAAAGGGGCCGTTCGTGGCCGAGACGTTCCCGGTCTCGGTGGAGCGCGACTACGTTGTCGTAACGATGTAAGGAGAGAAGTCATGGCCAACGCATATACTGGCGCGTGCTTTTGCGGCGCCGTCACCGTCGAAGTCCGCAATGAGCCCGAGGTGATGGGCTACTGCCACTGCGATTCCTGCCGCGGCTGGTCGGCCTCCCCGGTCAACGCGTTCGTGCTCTGGAAGCCGGAGAACGTCAGTGTAACCAAGGGCGAGGAGCACCTCGGCAGCTACGCGAAGACCGAGACGAGCCACCGGCAGTTCTGCCGCCTATGCGGGGGGCATGTCCTGACGAGGCACCCAACCTTCGGCATGGTAGACGTCTTCGCCGCCACCACCCCCGACTTCCCGTTCAAGCCGACCTTGCATGTCAACTACGGCGAGAAAGTTCTGGCGATCCATGACGGGCTGCCGAAGTTCAAGGACTTCCCGGCACCGTTCGGCGGGTCCGGCGAGATGCTGGCGGAGTAGAGGGCGACGGAGATACTAACGGTCGCAACTGTCGACTTCCTACCCCTCCCCCTTGCGGGAGGGGTTAGGGGGAGGGGTGTAAGGGATCACCAGGTAAGTCCCTTCGTTCGGTACACAAATCCGACGCCGGCACGGTCCCTGTGACCACATTTCTACCGCAGCGTTTGTAAATACGCGACGACCGAAGCCGCGTCTTCCGGGGTCAGTCTGTACGGCGGCATCGGCGGCAAAGGCGCCGAGCCGTCGACCTTTTGGCCGGTTTCGAGAAACCGCGCGAGCGAGGCCGCGGTGTAGCCGGCCGGCATCCCGGCGATCCGCGGCGCCTGCACGGCGAACGGCATCGGATGGAGCGGCCTGAAATCGACCGGCGCACCATGCAGCCACGCGGACTCTATCAGCGCACCGTGCGAGTCCCTCGGCGTATGGCAGTCGGCGCACATGCCGACGCTTCGCACGAGATACTCACCGCGTTCGACCGGAGAGGCGGCGGAGGCGGCCGTCGCCGATGCGAGCATGAGAAGGCCGGCCGCCATTTTCGATCGCATGGTTCGATGACCCGATTGTTTCCGCCGCATTCTTGCGCGGGCGGTTCTATTCCGCCAGCCCCGCCATCTCCCGCCACTCGTCCTCGGTCAGCGTCCGCACGCCCAGCTCGGCCGCGCGGCGTGCCTTGGAGCCGGCGTCGGCGCCGATAACGACGAAATCCGTCCTCTTGGAGACCGTGTCAGTGACTTTGGCGCCCAGCGCCTCGGCCCGTGCTTTTGCCTCGGGTCGGGTGAGCGTGGCCATCGAGCCGGTGAAGACGATCGTCTTTCCCCCGAGCGGGCTGTCCGTCGCGTCCGGGACGTTGGCATCCTGGATGGTCAGCACGGCGGCCAGTTCGCCCAGCGCCGCGACGTTGCGGGGCTCGGCGAAGAACTCCGCCAATTCCTCGGCGATCGTCGGGCCGATGCCGACGATCGCGCCAAGTTCGCTCCGCTCCTCGGAACCGATTGTCGTGGCCGCCAGCATCCGCTCCCGCCAGACGGCGAAGCCACCATAGTGGTGGGCGAGCAGGCGGGCGTTGCGCTCGCCGATCCGGCGAATGCCGAGGGCGTAGATGAAGCGGGCAAGCGGGATGGCCCGGCGGGCCTCGATCGCGAGGGAGAGGTTGCCTGCCGACGTCGCCCCCCAGCCTTCGCGCGCGGCGATCTCGGTCTCGCGGGCCGGAAGGCGGAAGATGTCGGCGGGACCGGAGAGCCAGCCGAGGTCGTAGAATTCACGGATCGTCTTCTCCCCTAGTCCCTCGATGTCGAAGGCGGGGCGGGAGACGAAATGGACGAGGCGCTCGACGCGCTGGGCGGGGCAGATCAGGCCGCCCGTGCAGCGGCGCACCACCTCGCCGGGCGGGCGGACGGCGGCACTGCCGCAGGCGGGGCAGGTGTCGGGGAAGACGTAGGGAGTGGCGTCTTGGGGCCGGCGGTCGAGGCGGACCGCCAGCACCTGCGGAATCACGTCCCCGGCGCGCTGGATCAAAACGGTGTCGCCGACGCGGACGTCCTTGCGCGTGATCTCGTCCTCGTTGTGGAGGGTGGCGCGGGCGACCAGCACGCCGCCGACGTTCACCGGGTCGAGGTCGGCGACCGGAGTCAGCGCGCCGGTGCGACCGACCTGGACGCGGATGGCGGCGAGGCGAGTCGTGGTCTGTTCGGCGGGGAACTTCCAAGCGACGGCCCAGCGGGGCGCCCGGCCGGCGAAGCCCAGGCGGCGCTGCAAGGCGAGGCGGTCGATCTTGTACACGACGCCGTCGATATCGTATTCGAGCCCCGCCCGGGCGTCCGCCATTTCAGCTTGGAATCCGGCCGCCGCCGCGGGATCGGGCAGGCGCCGCGACAGCGGGTTCACCGTGAAGCCCCAGTCGCGCAAGCGGTCGAGATACGCCCAATGGGTATCGGCGACCGCTACGCTCGCCTCGCCCATCGCATAGGCGAACAGGCCAAGGCGCCGTCCGGCCGTCACCGATGGGTCGAGTTGGCGCAGCGACCCGGCGGCGCCGCTGCGAGGGTTGGCGAGCGGGCGCTGGCCGGCTTCCTCCAAGGTGGCGTTGAGCGCCAGGAAGTCGGGCTTGGTCATGAAGACCTCGCCGCGCACCTCGATGAGCGCCGGGGCCTTGCCGCGCAGGCGTTGCGGGACGGCGGTGATGGTGCGGAGGTTGGCGGTGACATCCTCGCCCTCGGTGCCGTCGCCACGCGTGGCACCGTGGACGAGGCGGCCGTCGGCGTAGGTGAGATTGATCGAGAGCCCGTCGATCTTCGGCTCGCCCACCAGATCAAGCGCGGCATCCGGGGCGAGGCCAAGGAAGCGGCGTGCACGCACCCAGAACTCGGTGAACTCGGCGGCGTCGAACGCATTGTCGAGCGAGAGCATCGCCACGCGGTGGCGCAGCTTGGCGAAGCCCGCGGACGGCGCGCCGCCGACCTTCCGGGTCGGAGAGTCAGGCCGCGCGAGAGCGGGAAATTCCGCCTCGATCGCGGCGTGCCGGCGGCGCAAGGCATCGTATTCCGCGTCGGTGATCTCGGGCGCGTCCTGCTCGTGGTACAGTCGATCGTGCCGCGCGATCTCGGCTGCCAGACGGGCAAGTTCGGCGGCGGGTTCCATGAGGGGTCCAACCGGCACGTGGGCGGTCAGCTCCAGGTGAAGCCTTCGGCGTCGACCCGGATCACGTCGCCGCTTTGCATCTCGATCTCGAGGCTGCCATCCCCGGCGGGCGTGCCGGCTTGCCGGACCTCGTTCACCGAGACGCTGGGACCCCAGGGCGCGTCATGCGGAACAACCACCGACCGAGCGCCTGAAGCGGTGAGATGGACCTTTCTATTGGGATGCTGCCGGAACGTGATCCGCGCCGACCTGCTGGCCCAATTCACTTCGATGGCCAAAAGCGTCGCGTCGTGAAGACGATGCGCATCCTCAAGTTCCATCGGAGCCCCCGAGCGGGAGGTGGGCGTCAGGCGATTCCGGGGCGACGGGTCGTCCATTTCGGTCAAGCCTCCGACCACTGGCGTCGTTGACATGCAGGTGCCCGCGATCATGGCCGGCGGGATGGCAGAGTATTCTCTGCTCGCCCGTAACGGGATCGACGTAGGCACCTCGTCCATTCATCGGGTCGGGACCGCTCGCGATCAAGCCCTTGTCTTTTGCGTACTGGTCGACTTCCCGGAGGGTTTTCCCGGCCACCTCACCGGGATCGACATCCGGACTTGCTGTCGGCTTTTTGACCATGCCCGAGAGGCATCCGATAGGAGGCGCGCCGGGGCGTCAAGGCGCGGTTCGTCAGGATTAGCTCACGCCGGGGTCGCCAGCAGGTCGTCGGCGGCGGCGCGGGCCGCTTCGGTGATCGTCTCTCCGGCAAGCATCCGCGCGATCTCCTCACGCCGCGCCGGGCTGGCAAGCGTCTCGACGCCGGTACTGGCACGACCTCGCGAGACCGCCTTGGCGACCAGCAGATGCGCCGCTCCACGCGCCGCGACTTGCGGGCTGTGAGTGACGACCAGCACTTGTACCTGGGCGGCGACGCGGGCCAGCCGCTCCCCCACCGCGGCGGCGGTGGCGCCCCCGACCCCGGAATCGACCTCGTCGAACACCAGCGTCGGCACGGCTGAACCACTGGTCAGTACCACCTTCAGCGCCAGCATCAGCCGCGAAAGCTCCCCGCCCGAGGCGACGCGGGCGAGCGGACCCGGCGTCTGGCCGGGGTTGGTCGCGACCAGGAAGCGCACGGTATCGGCGCCGTTGGGGCCCCAGCCGGTCTCCTCCACCGGCGTGACGGCGACCTCGAAGCGGGCCTTGTCGAGCCGCAGCGGCGGCAGTTCCCGGGCGATGGCGCGGGCGAGTTTCGTGGCGATTTCGGTGCGCGAGCCGGTCAGCCGGGCAGCGGCGGCGGCGAAGGCGGCGCGAGCGGCGGTGGCG
>JBAWFF010000530.1:0-8307 GCA_049591635.1 Acetobacteraceae bacterium | reverse complement strand
CGCCGAGACCGCGCGGCGGGCGATCGAGGCGCAGGCCGCGCGGATGCCCGATCTCCAGCTTCGCACCGTGGTGGTGCCCGAGGCGGGTGGCGCCGGCACCCGCTTGTTCGCCGCCGTGGAGCGCGCGCTGGCCGACATCCCGCGCGCGCGCTTCGCGGGCACCCTCGCGATCACCGACGGCCAGGTGCACGATATCCCCGCCGCCACGCCGGGCGGGGAGCCGCTGAACGTGCTGCTGCCCGCCAAGGGCGAGCAGACGGATCGCACGCTGCGCGTCCTGGAGGCGCCGGGTTACGGGATCGTCGGCAAGCCGGTGACGCTGCGCGTGGAAGTCGACGATCTCGGCGTCGCGCATCCGGCCGCCACCGCGCGGCTGACGGTTAAGCGCGACAACGAGCCGGCGGAGACCGAATCGGTGCCGGTCGGAGCGCCGAGTACCATTACGGTCCCGGTGCCGCGGGCGGGCCCGATCATCGTGCAGCTCTCTGTCAATGATTTGCCGGGAGAGATATCGACGATCAACAACACCGCCGTCGTGCAGATCAATGGGGTCCGCGACCGCTTGCGCGTACTGCTCATCTCCGGTGAGCCGCATCCCGGCGAACGGACCTGGCGGCGCCTGCTGAAATCGGACCCGTCCGTCGATCTCGTGCACTTCACGATCCTTCGCCCGCCGGAGAAAGACGACCTGACGCCGCTGAACGAGTTGTCGCTGATCGCCTTCCCGGTGCGCGAGCTGTTTCAGGACAAGATCGACCAGTTTGACCTCATAATCCTCGATCGCTTCCAGAATCGCGGCCTGCTGCCGCTCCCGTACCTCGCCAACATCGCCAGCTACGTTCGCCAGGGCGGCGCGCTTCTGCTGTCGGTCGGCCCGGAGTTCGCCGGTGCCGCGACCTTGGCGAGCACGCCACTCGCCGCCGTGCTTCCCGCCGTGCCCGCGCCCGCGGGCGCGGTGGTGGACGGCGCGTTCCGCCCGCTTCTGACCGCGCTCGGCGAGCGTCACCCCGTCACCGAGGGGCTGGCCGGCGCGAATACGCTCGGCGGGACGGCCGCGCCCACCTGGGGACCGTGGTATCGGCGGATCGAGCCGGCCGATGTGCGCGGCCAGACGCTGATGGCCGCGCCCGACGGCACGCCGCTCCTGGTCCTGGACGAGGAGGGCAAGGGAAGGGTGGCGATGCTGCTGTCCGATCAGATCTGGCTGTGGTCACGCGGCCACGACGGCGGTGGCCCGCAGGGGGAATTGCTACGCCGTGTCGCGCACTGGCTGATGAAGGAGCCGGACCTCGAGGCCGAGGCGCTGACCGCGCGCATCGCCGACGGGAGACTGATGATCGAGCGCCGCTCCACCAATCCGGCGCCGCCGGGCCCGGTGTCCATCACGGCACCCGATGGGCGGAAGAGCACGCAAGCGCTGACACGATCCGCGCCGGGGCGCGCGGTGGCGGACATGGCGGCCGTCCAGCCCGGCGTATGGCAGGTCAGCGACGGCACACGTACCGTGGAGGCCGCCGCCGGCGCGGCCAATCCGTTGGAGATCGAGGACTTGCGCGCGACCGCGACCCGCCTCGGCCCGCTCGCCCACGCCTCGGGCGGCGGTGTGCACTGGCTGGGAACCGCGGCGGCGGCGAGTGTGCCCGAGTTGCGGCGAACCGAGCCCGATCGCACCGCCTCGGGCGACGGCTGGATGGGATTGCAGCGTCGGCACGATTATGTTGTGACCGGCGTGACCTCCTTCCCGCTGCTCCCGGCCTGGGTGGCGCTGCCATTGCTGCTGGGATTGCTGCTTCTGGCTTGGCGGCGGGAGGGCACGTAAGAGAACCGGGCGGGGCGACGGCGGTTATTCGTTCTTGAGGGAGTTCGTGTCTTCCAGATAGATGATCCGAACGAGTTTGGCTCCGCGCCAGGGGCATCGCAGCCGGTGTCGTCGGCGATCGCGCTCGTGGGATTCATCGGTCTCGCGCTGCTGGTGGCGATCTCCGAGAGGGCCCTCCTCTCGGGCGCGGCGCGGGTCTGGTTGCTGTCGCTGCATCCGCCGCCGGGTGCCATCCCCGATGCGGCCCTCGGGCCGATCTGGGTCACCCTTCAAATGAGTTGCGGAGGCGCCGGATGGCTGGTGTGGCGCCGGACCGGTGCCGGCACGGCGCTGCGCCTGTGGGGATGGCAACTCGCCGCCGGGGCGGCCCGGGCGGCGGCATTCCTCGGCATCCACAACATCGCGCTCGCGATCGGCTTGGGTCTCGTCGTGTTCGGCCTTCTGCTCGCCGTGATCCACCGCTTTGGCGCGCTCCATCGCGGCGCCGCCTGGCTGATGGTTCCCTCGCTCTTGTGGACTTGCTATGTGCTATATCTCGATGCTGGATTCGCGCTGCTGAATCCGGGCTAGGACAGGATATTCCTCCATGACGCCTTCGGTTTTCGGTGGAAATGTCGCGCGCGCGCTAACGACCGTCAGCCTGCTTTGCGGCGGCGCCGGGTGGGCCCACGCGCAGGGAATCGGACCAGCGGGCTCGCTCCAAAGTACGCAGGGCCAGGCGCCCAGCTTCAGCAAGGAGCAGCTCGACAAGAGTCTTCAAGCCCCCCGCGCCCCGCCCGTGGCGTTGCCCGGCGCGGCGCCGAAGCAGCAGGCGATCGCCCCGCCCACCCAGGTGCCCACCTTGATGAGCCCGACGGACGAGTTGTTCGACGCGATCAATCGCGGCGACATGGCGACCGTCCGCGATGCGCTCAACCGTGGCGCCGACCTCTCCACCCCCAACCAGCTTGGCTTGACCCCCCTCGATCTGTCGATCGATCTCGGCCGCAACGACATTTCGTTCCTGTTGCTGTCGATGCGCGGCGCGGCCCCCTCGCAGACCGGCCCGGTGCAGACCGCCAAGACGGGGCATCCTTCCGCGACCCGGGTCGTCCAGCGTACCACCCGGCAGCGCGGCAAGCTGACGCAGACAGCGCAGGCGGGGCAGCCGAGCCTGCCGACATTGTTCTCCGGGGATGGCGGCGCACCCGTCCCGCGGGCCGGGTTCCTCGGCTTCACCGGACGCTGACGGTGGTGGCCGAGGCACCGCATCTGACGGAACTCGCCGGCGACTATCAGACGCTGCACGAGTTCATCCCGGCCGCGCGCGCCAAGCTTAGCGACCATATCTGGGGCTATCTCGTCGGCGCCGCCGAGACCGAGACGACGATGCGGCGCAACCGCCTCGCGCTCGATCAGATCGCGCTGCGTCCCCGGGTCTGTCGCGACGTATCGAGCGTGGATTGCACGACGGTTTTTCTCGGCATGAGGATGCGCCTCCCAGTGATGCTGGCGCCCGTCGGCTCGCTCGAATCGTTCCATCCGGACGGCGCGGCGGAGGCAGGGCGCGGCGCGTCGGCGTTCGGCGTCCCGATCATCGTGAGTTCCGTCACCAAGCCGGGGCTGGAGGAGACGGCGGCGGCGACCTCCGGGCCGAAGGTCTTCCAGCTTTACGTGCGGGGCGATGACTCGTGGGTGGACGACGTCGCCGCGCGGGCGACCGAGGTCGGCTACGACGCCTTCGCCATCACCGTCGATACCGCCGCTTACTCGCGCCGCGAACGCGATATCGCCGGGCGTTTCGTCAAGCCGTGGCGTACGGCGGCGACGGGTCACGCGTTCCAGGCCGGATTTTCCTGGCGCAACGTCGCCCACTTCAAGGCGCGCCATCCGATCCCGCTGATCCTGAAGGGCATCGCCACCGCAGAGGATGCCGCGATCGCCTGCGAGCACGGCGTCGATGTGATCTATGTTTCCAACCACGGCGGTCGGCAGCTCGATCACGGACGCGGCGCGATGGACGTTTTGCCGGAAGTGCTCGACGCGGTGCGCGGACGCGCCCGCGTGGTGATCGACGGCGGCATCTGCCGGGGCACCGATGTCGTGAAGGCGATCGCGCTGGGCGCGGATGCGGTCGCCGTTGGGCGGCTCTATTGCTACGCGCTCGCCGCCGAGGGGCAGGCGGGCGTGCGCCGGATGCTGGAGATCCTGGAACAAGAGGTCGCGGTCGCGATGGCGCTCGCCGGCGTGACGCGGCTTGCCGAGCTGAATCGCTCGCTGCTGCATCTCGGCGCCCCCGCCGTCACCGCGCCGCACGTCCACAGCGCCTTCCCGCTGCTGTTCCGAACGGCGGAAACGCCGTAGGCTCTGCCCTCTACACGAACCGGGAGGCGACACATGCGCGGCGTGGTGTTCACGGGTGGGCGCGAACTCGAATTGATGGACTTTCCCGATCCCACGCCCGGCTCGGGCGAGGTGGTGATCGAGATGAAGGCGTCGGGCATGTGCGGCAGCGACCTGCACCAGTACCGCCGTCCGAAGGGCGACAAGGGCGCCAGCGTCGGCGGGCTGCCGTCCAACCCGAATCCCGTTATCGGCGGCCACGAACCGTGCGGCATCGTCGCGGCGCGCGGGCCGGGCGTGAGCGAGCGCGAGGCGCCGATCGGGGCGCGTGTGATGGTGCATCACTACCAGGGCTGCACCCTGTGCAACCACTGCCGCTCCGGTTGGTCGCAGCTCTGTCAGGAAGTGCCGGTCAAGGTCTACGGCAACAACGCCAACGGCGGGCACGCGCGCTACTTGGTGGTCCCCGCCAACACGCTGGTCCCGCTGCCCGAGGAGCTATCGTTCCAGACCGGCGCCGCCGTCGCCTGCGGCACCGGCACCGCCTGGGGCGCGCTGCGGCGGATGAACCTCGCCGGCAACGATACGATCGCGATCTTCGGCCAGGGCCCGGTCGGGCTGTCGGCGACGCAACTCGCCAAGGCGATGGGCGCGCGCGTCATCGCGCTTGATGTGAGCCCCGAGCGGCTGGAGCGGGCGAAGGAATTCGGTGCCGACGAAGTGGTGAACCCGCGTTCCAACGACCCAGTCGGCGCGGTCAAGGACCTGACGCACGGCTATGGGGCCGACCTGTCGCTCGATACCTCCAGCCAGCCGGAGGGCCGCATCTCGGCGATCCGCGCGGTGAAGGTGTGGGGCACGATGTGCTTCGTGGGCGAACGCAACGACGTGACGATCGACGTGAGCCCGGACGTGCTGCGCAAGCAGCTCACGATGATCGGCTCATGGACGTTCTCGGTGATCGGCCAGGCCGAATGCGCCCGCTTCATCGCCGACCGGAAGGTCGAGGTCGATCGGCTGTTTACCCACAGCTGGCGGCTCGATCAGGCCGATGAGGCGTATCGGCTGTTCGACACTCAGACGACCGGCAAGGGTGTGTTCCTGATGTGAGTCGACGCCAGTTCGGCGAACACTACGCCGTATGGGCCGAGCGGCAGCGTCTCGTTCCGCGCCGCCGGCTGGCGAAAGCCGCTCTCGGCCAGCACCCGCAACCCGGGCCAACGGGAGCAATCCAGCGCGCGCGCCTCGTCGGATAGGTTGAATACCGCCAGGATTTGCCGCGCTTCGTGGCCGCGGATGAAGCCGACCAGCGGCGTCGGCAGGTCCAGCGGCTCCAGCGTGCCGCGCAACAGCGCGGGCTGGCCGCGACGCCACGCCAGGAAGTGGCGGAAGGCATGCAGCAGGGAGTGCGGGTCCGCCTCGGCACGATCCACCGCGAGCGCGTGGTGCGCGGCCGGCATCGGCAGCCACGGGGCCTCGTTCCCCGCCGTGAAGCCCGCGTGGCGCGTATTGGCTTGCCAGGGAATCGGCGTACGGCTGCCGTCGCGTCCGCGGAACTCCGGCCAGTAGGCGATGCCGAACGGGTCGCGCAGCTGATCGAGCGTCAGCTCCGCCTCCGTCAACCCCAGTTCCTCGCCCTGATAGAGGCACATGCTGCCCCGCAGCGACAGCAGCAGCGCCATCAGCAGCCGCGCGAAGGCGGGGTCGGGTGCGATCCCCTGGTCACGGCGCGGATTCCAGCGGCTCACCGCGCGTTCGACGTCATGGTTGGAAAACGACCAGCACCCCCAGCCCGTGCGGCCCGCGTCGGCCATTTCGTTAACCATCGCCCGCACCGCCGCCCAGTCGAAGCCGCCGCGCAGGGGCCGCATCGTGTAGGCCATGTGCAGCCGCTCGTCGCGCGCCGTGTAGGCGACGATGCGCTCGAACGCACCCGGCTGGCTGGAGACCTCTCCCAGCGTGACGGTGCCCGGGTAGCGGTTCATCAATCCGCGTACCCGGGTCAGCAGCTCCATCGCCGGCGCGTTGAGCATGTCATGCTGGTGAAGCTGCATTCCGAACAGCTTGGCGGGGACCTCGGTGAGCCCGGGCTGCGCCGGATTGGAGCGCAATTCCGGATCGTGCAACAGGAAGTCGATCGCATCGAGGCGGAAGCCGTCGACGCCGCGTTGCAGCCAGAACTCCCCGCCCGCGAGCAGCGCTTCCATCACCGCGCCGTTGTGCAGGTTCAGCGCCGGCTGCTGGGACAGGAAATGGTGCAGGTAGTACTGCCGCCGGCGCGGCTCCCACGCCCACGCCGGGCCGCCGAACACCGAAAGCCAGTTGTTCGGCGGCGTGCCGTCCGGCGCCGGGTCGGACCAGACGTACCAGTCGGCGAGCAGATTGGTCCGGCTGGCACGGCTTTCGAGGAACCAGGGGTGGCGGTCCGACGTATGGCTCCAGACCTGGTCGATCAGCACCCGCAGGCCGAGCGCGTGCGCACGCTTCAGCAAGACGTCGAAATCGGCCAACGTGCCGAACAGCGGATCGACCGCCAAATGGTCGGACACGTCGTAGCCGAAATCCCGCTGCGGCGAGGTGAAGAACGGGCAGAGCCAGATGGCGTCGACGCCGAGGCTGGCCACGTAGTCCAGTTTTTCCGTCACTCCGGGCAGATCGCCGACACCGTCGGCGTTGCTGTCGAAGAAGCTGCGGGGGTAGATCTGATAGACTACCGCGCCGCGCCACCACTCGTCGGTTTTCATAGGCGTCCCTTCACCGACGCAAAGTAGCCGGAACCCCGTGCCGGTCCGCAAGCAAGAACACGGAATCGCGAGGCCGGACGTCTTATTTTTCTCGGATAGTCGCTATTCCGCCGCAGCGCGCAGGGCGGCGCCGGCGGCCAGCGGGCACAGCGGCAATGCCGCCGCCAGCAACGCCGCCAGCAACAGCAGATGGGGCCGGATGCTGAGATCGGCGGCGGCGGCGTCCGGCGCGGCGGCGCCGAAGATCAGGACCGGGACGGCGAGCGGCAACACCAGCAGCGGCAGCAGCACCCCGCCCCGCCGTGCCCCCAGCACGACTGCCGCCCCCGTTGCGCCGAGCAACGACAACACCAGCGTTCCCGGGAGCAGGGCGGCGAGGAGCGCCGGCAACGCCGCCTCGGGCAACCGAAGCATGATCGCGATCGGCGCCGCCGCGAGAAGCAGCGGCAGACCGGTGACCAGCCAGTGCGCGCCAGCCTTGGCGAGCGCGATCCCGGCCGGCGGCAGGCCGCTCAGCAGAAGCTGATCGAGGGAGCCGTCCTCAAAGTCGGCGCCGAACAGCCGATCGAGCGGCAGCAGGGACGCGAGCAGCGCGCAGACCCAGACGATGCCCGGTGCGATCCGCCCCAGCGTCTCCGGTCCCGGCCCGATCGCCAGCGGGAACAGCGCGGCGGCGACAAGGAAGAACAGCAGTGCCGCCAGCGTGTCCGTGCCGTGGCGCAGGGACAGCCGGAGTTCCCGCCCAAGGATGGCGAGGCCGAGGCGGATCAGGAGGGGGTCACACCGTCGACGCCCTCGTAGAGTTCGGCGACCGGAATCGCGATGTCGGGCGCGTGAAGGTGGAGCGTATCGTCGGCGGTGAGGGTCTCGGCCATCCAGGTATCGTCCTGCTGGCGGCGCAGCACGGTGAGGCCAATGCCGTCCTGCTCGACGATGACGTAGGTGTGGATCGACGCGACGGCGCGATATTCCTGGACCTTGATAATCCGATCGACCCGGGAGTCGCCCGGGCTGATGACCTCGAAGACGACGACGACGCCGGCAACGAGATGTTCGGTTCCTGGCGTCTTGGTGCAGGTGATGAGGGCGTCGGGGTAGCGGACGGTGTCGCCGACGGTGGCGACGCCGACATCCGGGCCGAGCGGACGGCAGCCGCCGCCCCGCAAACGGGGGCGCAACGCGGCGTAGATATTGTGACAGATCAGACCGTGATTGACGGTGCCGCCGGTCATCGCGACCGGCTCGAAGCCGTCGAACTCATAGCGCCGGTCCTGCGCCTCGGCCCAGTCGAAGAACTCCTCGCGGGTCATCCGCGGCCGGCGCAGCGCGATGTTCATGGCGGGCATATAGCACGCCCCGGCGCGGCTGTCCCCCGCAGCCGCAGTTCGGCCACCTCGGCCAGCGGCAAGGGCAGGTGGGTCG
>JBAWFF010000529.1:0-7113 GCA_049591635.1 Acetobacteraceae bacterium | reverse complement strand
AGCCAGGTCAGCACGCGGCTCCGCCGGGTGCGCGGCGGCGGCGCGAGCGTGAGGTTGTCGCGCGAGCCGATGTCCATGCGTCAGGCGGCCTCCGTCCGGTCGCTTCGATAACGGGTGATACAAGTCTGCCGGCGGCAAGTCATTCGATAATCCCCGGCAGGGGGAGGGCAACCCCGCCTTTCAGAATGCCCGGATCGAGGCCGGGGAAATTGCTCTCGATCGATCCCGGCGGCGTTACCCACCCGCCGCCGAGCGCCTTGTAGAGATCAAGTAGGGCGAGAAAGCGGGCAAGGCGGATCTGGACCAGCGTGTTCTCGGCGCTGAACAGCGCCGTCTCGGTGGTGAGCAAGGTGGTTACGTCCGCCGTGCCGGCCGCGATTTGCGCGTTCGCCGCCGCCAGGGCCTGGCGGGCGATCGCCACTGCCTGGCTCTGCAACGCCTCTTGCTCGCTGGCGTAGCGCCACGCGGTCAGCGCGTTGTCCACGTCGGTGAACGCCTGCACCACGGCCTTGCGGTAATCGGCCAGCAGCTCCGCATAGCGGCCCTTCGACTGCTCCAACTGGCCGCGCAGCGCGCCGGCGTCGAAGATCGGCTGCGTCAGGCTCCCCGCAAGGGTGGCAATGAGCCCGCCCGGCGTGAACAGACTGGCGAGGGAGCTGTTTGCGTAGCCCCGCTCGCCGGTCAGCGTGATCTCGGGAAAGAACGCGGCTTGCGCGGCCTTGATGTTGTAGTTCGCGGCGAGCAACTGCGCCTCGGCCGAGGCGACGTCGGGGCGCCGCGCCAGCAAGGCCGACGGCAGCCCCGGCGAGACCAGGGGAAGCGAAAGCGCGGTCAGAGTGCCCGGCCGGACCGCGATGGCCTCGGGCGGGCGCCCGGTCAGGATGCCGAGACCGATCACCTCCTGCTCGAGCTGGCTCTGCAACCCCGGGATGACGGCCTTTTGGGCGGCCACCAGGGAGGCCTGCTGGTCCCGATCGAGCGCCGTCGCCACGCCGGCGGCCAACCGCCCATTGATCACCGCCAGGGACTGCGTGGCCTCGGCGAGGTTCTGGCGCGCCACCGCCAGCTCATCGGCCAGCTCCAGCGCGGTGAACCAGGTCTGCGCCACGTCCGTCAGCACGGTCAGCGCCACCGTCTGCTGATCGAACCGGCTGAACACGGCGGAGGCGATCGCGGCGTTGGTCTGGGATCGGAATTGCCCCCAGAAATCCGTCTGGTAGGCGACGTTCAGGCCGCCGCTGTAGTTGTGTAGCGTGACCGCCCCGGACCCGGCCCGGCCGACGCCGGCGCTCAAATTCCGGCTCTCCAGCCCCTCCTGCGTCATGGAGGCCCCGACGGTCGCGTTCAGCGTCGGCAACAGGGTGGCGCCCGCGACCCGCACCGCCGCATCGGCCTGGCGCACGCGTGCGATGGCGGCGGCGATATCGAAATTGCCGGTCTCGGCCGCCGCGATCAGCCGGTCGAGTTCGGGCGATCGGAAGCCGCGCCACCAGTCCTGGGTAGGCCACGCGGCGCGCGCCGAGATCGGCGTGGCGCGGAACGCGGCCGGGATTTCGAGGGCGGGACGCTTGTAGTCCGCGCCGACGCTGCATCCCGCGAGGCCGAGCGCAAGCGCGGCGGCTAGGCTGGAAAGCCGGCGGGGAACGAGCATCGGGCGCATATGGGTGGGCATTGTAACCCCGATGTTGCGCATTGCCTGCCCCGCGTTTCGGCCCGATATGCTGGTCTCGATGCCGACCGACCTTCCCAACCTGCTGACCTTGTCGCGAATCGCCGCTGTTCCGGTGCTCGTGGTGCTGATCGCGTTGCGCCTGCCGGTCGCCAACCTCGCCGCCTGCGTGGTGTTCTCGGCCGCCGCCATCACCGACTACCTCGATGGGCGCATCGCCCGCGCCCGGCGCCAGCAATCGAGCTTCGGGCGAATGCTCGATCCGATCGCCGACAAGCTGCTCGTCGGCGCGGCGCTGATAATGCTGGCGGGCGAAGGCCGGTTCCCCTTCGGAACCCTCTATCCCGCGATCCTGATCCTGCTGCGGGAAATCTTGGTCAGCGGCCTGCGCGAATATCTTGCCGCCATCAGGGTCGGCTTGCCGGTCACCAAGCTCGCGAAATGGAAGACGGGGATGCAGATGGGTGCCCTCGGCACCCTGCTGGCCGGCGATAGCACGGCGAGGCTGCTCCATCTCGGGTTCATCCCGGTGAACGCGATCGGGGCGGCGATGCTCTGGGTGGCCGCCGCCCTCACCCTCGTCACCGGCTGGGATTATCTGACCGCCGGCCTGCGCCATGCCAACCCCTCCTTTGAGCCAGGAGGGGGAGATGACCGGCCCCGCTAACGTCCTCGGGCTGGTTGGCTCGTCGGGGAGCGGCAAGACCACCCTTCTGGTCGCCTTGCTGCCGCTCCTGCGCGCCGGCGGCCTGCGCGTCTCGACCGTCAAGCACGCCCATTCGGGTTTCGACATGGACCACCCCGGCAAGGACAGCTTCCGCCACCGCGCGGCGGGGGCACACGAGGTACTGGTCGCCTCGTCCACCCGTTGGGCCGTGCTGCATGAGGTCGAGGGCGCCGAGCCGTCGCTGTCCGAACTGCTAGGCCGGCTGGAAGCGGTGGATCTCGTGCTGGTGGAGGGCTTCAAAACCCATCCGTATCCGAAGCTGGAAATCCACCGCCCCTCGCTCGGCAAGCCCCCGCTGTGGCCTGGCGATCCGGCCATCATCGCGGTGGCGTCCGATGCGCCGCTTCCCGGCTGCGCCGTCCCGCGGCTGCGGCTCGACGATCCGCGGGCGGTCGCCGGCTGGATTCGGACGCGGCTCGGGGAGCGTCGGACGATGTTCGCTTGAGCGATTCGTCCTTCCTGGGCAAAGTGCGCCCCGCCCGCCTCCGATCCCTCCTCTGAAGGCCCAATTGATGTGGCGTCTCGCCCTGCTTGGCCTCTGCACGCTGACGTTATCCGGCTGCGCTTTCAATGCGTGGGACCGGGTGCCGTTTGTCGCCGGAACCGACCCATACGCGCCGGGAGGCGACACCGAGAACATGCGTCGCGCGCTGGGTCAGCAGATCACGGTCGCCCCGCTGGTGCCCGACACGGGCAATCTCTGGCCCACGGCGATCAAGCAGACGCCGACCCTCGCCGATTTGCAGCGCCAGGAAAGCCAGGGCCAGCTGGCGCCGCTCCAGACTCTGCCGGGCCAGCCGGAATCGCCCGCCATACCCGCGCCGCGGGGCGGCCTGGGCGCTCCGCCGCCACTCCATCCGGTGGTGCCCAACGTGCCCCCGCTGCCGGGTGTCGGGGTCGCGCCCAGTGGGCCGGTCCAGCCCGGCGGGGTGGTGCAGACACCGCAAGGCCCCGGTGTGACCACCGGGGGCACCGGCGCGTTCAGATCCGTAACCCTGCCCAACGGGATGACCGGGATCGTGGTGCCGAACGGCAACGGCACCAGCACGGTCATCCTCGGGAACGGACAGGTGCAGACGATTCCCGCGCCGAAATAGGCGTCCTATATCTGTCGGCATGTCCGACACCCACGTCACCGTCCTCTATTTCGCCTGGCTGCGCGAACGCGTCGGCAACGGCGAGGAGAGGATCGAGTTGCCCGCCGGGGTCCGCACCGTGGGGGCCCTGATCGAGCACTTGATCGCCCGCGACCCCGCCCACGCGGCGGCCTTCGAGAACCGCCTGGCCGTGCGCTGTGCCGTCAACCAGGATTTCGCCGGCCCCGGCGCGGCGGTCGCTCCGGGCGACGAGATCGCGTTCTTCCCCCCGGTGACTGGCGGATGATTGACCGGCGGATGAGCACGATCCGGGTCCAGACCGAGGCGTTCGACACCGGCGCCGAGATCGCCCGGCTGACCGAGGGGCGCCCCGGCATCGGCGGCATCGGCTGCTTCGTCGGCGTGGTCCGGGCGAGCAATGCCGATCCGATCGCCGCCCTGACCCTGGAGCACTATCCGGCCATGACAGAGCCGGCGCTGGCCAGGATCGCCGCCGAGGCCACGTCGCGCTGGCACCTCCTCGGCTGCACCCTGATCCACCGGGTCGGGCGCCTGCTTCCCGGCGAGCCGATCGTGCTGGTCCTCGCCGCCGCCGCCCACCGCGAGCCGGCGCTCGAGGCGACCGCGTTCCTGATCGACTGGCTCAAGACGAAGGCGCCGTTCTGGAAGAAGGAGACGCTTGCCGACGGCGCCGAGACATGGGTTGACGCAAGCGACAGCGACGACGCGGCGGCGGCGCGCTGGGGGTAGGCTGCGCGGACCCCTTAAGGAGCCCCGGTAATGTGGCCACCTCGGCGCCCCCGGCACCGGATGTGTGGGCACGACGCCTTCGCATCTGCAGCATTTTGTGACCACAACCTGTTCGCACCCGCAGCATTTCGTGGGCACATCACCTTCGCACATGCAGCATTCCGTGCGCACATCGCGGGGGCCTTGAAACGACCCGGGACCATCGGCCGACCGCCTCGCGCGGCATCCCGTCATTGGTCGTGTCCCGCCGAGCGGTGGTCACCGCGGTGCTCGATCTCGCGCGCCTGCGCCACCCCTCATTGACATGCCGCGCTGTCTCCGATAATCCAATTATTATCGAATGGTCGATTGGGCCGATGAAGAACGCACAAGCCGTCCAAGCGCTCGCGGCGCTCGCGCACGACACGCGCCTTGCGCTGTTTCGGATGCTGGTCGAGCGTGGACCGGATGGTCTCTCCGCCGGCGTCATCGCCGAGCGCCTCGACATCGTGGCGTCGTCGCTGACCTTCCACGTGCAGCACCTTCACCGCGCTGGCCTCGTCACGCAGAGGCGGCTCGGACGGCAGCTGATCTACGCGGCCGATTTCTCGGCGATGAACGGCCTCGTTGGATTCCTGACCGAGAACTGCTGTGGCCGCGGTGCCACAAGCGCGCCGGGTTGCGAGTTTCCGTCCAAGCCCGTCGCATCGCGCCCGAAAAGGCGAAGCGCGTGACGCTCGGCGAGTCACCCTGAGAGAAAGAGGAGAACGTGATGGATGCGACCGAAGTGAAGGACATGGTGCGGGCCCGCTATGGCGGCATCGCCGCGGCGGCGTCGGATTGCCGCGGGCCGAGCTGTTGCGACCCATCCTCCGCCCCCGCCGCCGACGGCAAGTCACGGCGCATGGGCTACTCGCCCGACGAACTCGCCGCCGTGCCGGAGGGCGCCAATCTCGGTCTCGGCTGCGGAAATCCGCAAGCGATCGCTTCCATGCAGGCCGGCGAGGTCGTCGTCGATCTCGGCAGCGGCGCCGGCTTCGATTGCCTGCTCGCGGCGAGGCAAGTCGGTCCCACGGGCCGCGTGATCGGCGTCGACATGACGCACGAGATGCTCGCCAAGGCCCGCGAGAACGCCGCCAAACTCGCGGCCGCGAATGTCGAGTTCCGCCTCGGCGAACTCGAGCATCTGCCGATCGCCGACGGCACCGCCGACGTGATCCTGTCGAACTGCGTCATCAACCTGGTGCCCGACAAGGCACGGGTGTTCCGCGAGGCGTTCCGCGTGTTGAAGCCGGGCGGGCGGCTGGCGATCTCCGACGTCGTGAACACCGCCCCGCTGCCGCCCGATCTGGCGGAGGACCGCGCGCTCATCTGCGGCTGCGTGGTGGGCGCCGCGCCCGCGCGCCAGATCGAAACCTGGCTCGCCGACGCCGGCTTCGCCGATATCCGCGTCACCGTGAAGCCGGAAAGTCGGGAGATGATCGCGACCTGGGCACCCGGGCGCGGCGTCGAGGGCTACGTGGCCGCCGCGATCATCGAAGGATGGAAGCCGAGAGTGTAGGCGACTCCTTGCATCCCTCCCGCAAGGGGCTAGCGCATTCCCACATCGACACGCCGAGTACGACTCCCCCTCCCCTTGCGGGAGGGGGCCGGGGGGAGGGGTCGCAACGCGATCGCCCGGACTATTTGCAGCACGCCGTCGCGGTTCCGGATCACGTCATCGTCCCAGACGCGCAGCACGCGCAATCCCTGTCGCCGCATCCGGGCGTCTCGGCGCGCATCGGCGCGCGGATCGTCGTGGGTGATGCCGTCAACCTCGATGACGAGGCGCGCCGACGGACAGAAGAAATCCGCGATGAACGGGCCGATCGGTGCGAACGCGCGTGCAGCAGCCGGGGCGCTGCGACCCCTCCCCCCGGCCCCCTCCCGCAAGGGGAGGGGGAGTCGCGCTTGGCCGCGAAGAGTGGATGATGTGCGAATCCGGTGGCCCGCAAGGGAGGGGTGGGAGAGGGTCATCAGGCCGCGTCCGCCCCAACGCCCAACACGAGATTTCCGACCCGATCCACCCGCGCCCAGCTCCCCGGTTCAACGACGATCGTCCCATCCGGCTGATCGAGCACCGCCGGCCCCTCGATCATCGCCCCGACCGGCAGCTCCAGACGATCGTACAGGGCGGTTTCCCGCCACAGGTCGAACCGCACCAGCCGCGTGCCCCTGTGCGCGCGTTCAAGGCTCGCCTCCGGCCCCGGCGCCAGTGCCGCGAGGTCGAATTTCGGGCGCGCCCCGGTGACCGTGCTGCGCAGATTCAGGATGCGGACCGCGACGCCCGGCAGCACCCGCCCATACGCGCCCCGGTATGTCGCCTCGAACGCGGCGAGGATCGCGTCGGCGTCCAGCGCTCCGGTTCCATCCGGCGCCAGCGCCAGCTTCACGGCGACCGTGTGCGTCTGCCCGGCATAGCTCATGTCCAACTCGTGGCTCACCGCGCGCCCGGTGAACGCGACGCCGCCGTGATCGAGCATCGCCGACAGCGCCGATGCCGCCGCGTCCATCTCCGCGCGCAACGCCGTCACGTCGAGGCTGTCGAGCGCGGTGTTCAGCGTCCGCACCCGGTCATGACGCATGTCGGCGATCACGCAGCCCAGCGCCGACGTCACGCCCGGAAAGCGCGGGATCAATGCGCGCGACAGCCCCACCTCGCGGATCAGCGCGCCGGCGTGCAAACCGCCACCGCCGCCGAACGCCATCAACGCGAACCGCTTCGGGTCATGCCCGCGCTCGATGGAGACCAGCCGCAGCGCGCCCGCCATGCGCGCATTGGCGACGCGCAGGATCGCCGCCGCCGCGCCGATCGCATCGAGCCCGAGAGGCGCGCCGACGTCGCGCAGGAT
>JBAWFF010000528.1:0-3631 GCA_049591635.1 Acetobacteraceae bacterium | reverse complement strand
GCGCCGTCGCGGGCAATGCCGGCGCCGGCGCGGCGATCGGCGCCGGCACTGGCTTGGTCGGCGGCACCGCCGTCGGTGCCAATCAAGGCGCGGCCAGCCAGTATTCGCTGCAGCAGCAGTACAACATCGCCTACACCCAGTGCATGTACTCGCGAGGAAACTCGGTGCGCTCGCCGCCACCGGGCTTCACCTATGGCGCCGGACCGGCCTACGGCCCCTACCCGGCGTATCCCTATGCGGTCGGCTACCCTGGCTATCCGGGCTATATCGCGCCGACCGTCATCGTCGGAGGCGGCGGCTGGCACGGGCGCAGGTGGTACGGCGGCGGCTGGCACTACTAATAGAGCCCCATCCTACGTCGTCGGATCGGCCATATCCTCCAGCACCGCGGCCGCGATCGATCGCGTGACCGCTCCACCGGCGGCCAGCGTGGCGTGGTCGAGCCGTGCCGCCGCCTCACGCACCGCCGCCGGCGTGCGCGGCAGGCGCAGCAGCAGCCAGGACTGCACGGATGGCGGAACCGCGATCTGACGCTCGGCCAGCAGGCATGTCAGCAGCGTTCCCAGAAGCTCGTCATCCGCGCCGCCGATCTCGACGGAAGGCGTGGCGCGCAAGCGGCTCGCCAGATCGGGGAGCGTGACATGCCATCGCGCGGGCGGTGCGCGCGCGCCCAGCAATAGTGGGTGGCCAGCCTCGGCGGCGGCATTCAGCAGATGCAGCAGCCGCACTTCGTCGCCCGTCCCCGCCTCGGCGTCGTCGAGCGCGAGCGGGCCGGTCGGGGCCTCGAACTCGAGCAATGACGCCAAGACGACACGCCCGCCGCCCCGCGCGGCCCATCGGTGCAGCAAGTGCGTCTTCCCGCAACCCGCTTCGCCCCACAGGGCAAGCCGTCCACCGGGCCACTCCTCGGTGCGCGAGAGCCAAGCGACGGCCGCTGCATTGGACGGCGTCTCCAGAAAGGTCGCGTGCGCGAATTCCGCGCGGTGCGCGAACGGCAGCCCGAGTTGGCGCTTCTCGGTCACATGCGATCAGAATCGCGCGGGTGCGGCACGGCGCGAGGCGATCAACCGATCCAGGCTGATGGGGCCGCCGCCCGCGGTCGCGAGGTAGAGGAAGACAAAGCAGAAGAGGACTGCCGCCTCGCCGCCGTTGAGGAGCGGGAAAAACGACCTCGGGTTATGGATCATGAAGTAGCCAACGGCCATTTCGCCCGACATGATGAACGCAGCCGGACGGGTCAGCAGCCCGAGGACCACCAACACGCCGCCGATGGTCTCGATGAAGCCGGCGATCACTTCCACCGGGGGCAGATGGGCAGGCAAGGACGCCACCACCGGAAAGCCGACGAGCTTCGACAGCCCATGTTGCAGAAAACAAAGCCCGACGACGAAACGCAGCAGGCTGAGCGCATAGGGTTGCCAGGGACTCTCGAGACGCAACGTAGCCTCCATGTCAGGGGGTGGGGGGCGGGTCGAGGTAGAGCGGGCTGCGCAGATACCGGCGCAGCCAGAACCGGCACAGGACGCCGATCGTCGCCGCGACGGGCACCGCCAGCATCACGCCAAGGAAGCCGAACGCGGCACCGCCGGCGAACAGGGCGAATATCACCCACACGGCGGGCAGCTCCACCCGGTCGCCGAGGAAGCGCGGGTAGATCACGTAGCCCTCCAGGATCTGACCCACGATCAGCACGCAGCCGACGACGATGACGCCCCGCCAGGTCGGAAACTGCGCCAGCGCCAGCGCGATCGCGGTGACGCCGCCGGTGATCGAGCCGACGTAGGGGATGAACGACAGCAGCCCAGCCGCCGTGCCGACGATAAGGCCGAGATCGAGCCCCGCCAGCGTCAACGCGAATGCGTAGTAGAACGCCAGGATCACGCAGCACAGCGCCTGCCCGCGCACCCAGGCCGACAGGATGCGGTCCACCTCGCGTGCTTGCGCCCGGATCAAGCCGGCGTAGCGGCGCGGCAGCCAGGAGTTGATCTTGCCCACCGCGCGGGGCCAGTCGCGCAGGATGTAGAACGCGACCACGGGCGTCACCACCGCGAGCGTCAGCACGTTGAACAGCGCGAAGCCGCTGCCGATCAGGCCGGTGACGGCGCCGACCGCGAAGGTCAGCATCGATCCCGCCTGGCTGCTCACCAGGTCGCGCAGTTTGTCGTTGACCACGTCGTGGCCGAAATTCTCTTGCGCGTGGGTGACGAGTTGCGCCGCCCAGGCTTGCAGGTGATGCACGTATTGCGGAAAGCGGCCCAAGAACAACCCGACCTGTGAGACCAGCAACGGATAGAGCAGGAGTGCGAACAGCAGGAACGCGGCGAGCAGCGCCAGCACCATGATTAACGCGGCGACCCCCCGGCCTATTCCCGTCCGGGTCAGGCGATTGGTCGCGGGGTCGAGCGCGTAGGCGATGACGGCGGCGGCAACGAACGGCGCGAGCACGCCGCCGAACAGCTCCAGTACCAGCGCGATCACGACAAGGAGGCCGACCACGAGGGCGATGCGCTGGCCGCGCGTCGCCTGTAGCGGCTGGATGGGGACCGGGGGCCGAGGCGGTGGCGGCGGAACAGGCGCCTCCGGCCCCGGCTCCAACACGCGCGCCGCCTCGCCGGCCTCATGCTCGGCGATCGGCGGGCGCCGGAAGAGCGGCCCCCTAGCGCCCGTGCGCCACGCGCCAGACATAGGCGACCCCCGAAACGAGAGTTGTCGCGGCAACGATCCAGATTAGCACGAGCGAGGCGGCATCGGCCGCTGGACCGGACAAGGCGAAACCGGCCAGGAACAGCGTGAAGGCGACCAGGACGATTTGCAGCATCGTGTTGACCTTGGAAACAAACAGCGGCCGGATCGCGACCGGCTGGCCAAGCTGGGAAAGCACGACGATCCCGCCCACGATCACCAGATCGCGGAACACCACAAGGGTCGCCAGCCAACTCGGCAACGCGTGCACGGCCGCGAGCGTCACATACATGGTGACGAGCAGCGCCTTGTCCGCCACCGGGTCCAGCATGGCGCCGAGGCGGGTGACGCCGGCGCGCCGGGCGAGCCAGCCGTCGACCGCATCGGATATGCCCGCGGCGACGAACAGGCCGAACGCGGCGGCCATGGCGTGGTCGATCACCAGCCAGAACGCGAGCGGGACGGCGCAGAGACGCGCGAGCGTGATGAGATTGGGCAGCGTGAGCAGCCCGGCCGAGCCCCTGCTCAGGTTCGGCGCGCCATCCGGCATCAATGCACTCCGCGCCGTTGCACCCTGCTACGGCCTATGGTTGTTACCGGCTTCACCGACACCGCTTCGCATATCGGAGGCCATCATGACCAGTGGGAATGGCCTGAACTATCGTGGCGCCGGAGTCGACATCGACGCTGGGGAGGCGCTGGTCGAGGCCATCAAGCCGCTTGCCCGCGCTACCGCCCGATCCGGAACCCTCGGCGGCCTGGGCGGTTTCGGGGCGCTGTTCGACCTGAAGGCCGCCGGCTTCGCCGATCCGGTCCTGGTGGCGACGACCGACGGGGTCGGCACCAAGCTGAAGCTCGCGATCGCCACCGGGATCCACGACACCGTCGGCATCGATCTCGTTGCCATGTGCGTGAACGACCTGATCGTGCAGGGCGCCGAGCCGCTGTT
>JBAWFF010000527.1:0-4584 GCA_049591635.1 Acetobacteraceae bacterium | reverse complement strand
GCGCGCAGCGGGCGCGACGGCACCGCCGGAGGGGCTTCCCGGAGCCGGCGGAGCGCCGGGGGCGCGCTTCTTGCGCACCTCCACCTGGACCACCTTGGAACGTCCGTGGCTGAAACTCTGCCGCACGGAGCCGGCGTCGACGGTGCGACCCAATTCCAGCCGTCCGGCGGGACGCAGCGACAGCCGGCCCTTGCTCGTGTCCTGATCGTTACTTTCGCTCATTTACCCGCCTGTTCGATTTCGGCTGAGGGGGAGAGCCCCGCCAACCGCTCACACTCGTTGGCCAACGTGGTGGCCAGATTGCCGGGCGCGATGGCGACATGCACCACCCGCTCCCGCCCGAAGACGGCGCCCAGCGCCGCCGCCGTCAAGGGCGTACGAACCGGAAGCTCGGGGGCGCCCGACAGAAAGCGGCCCCGCTCCTCGGCGCTGCCGTCGCTCGCCTGTACGACCAGGGCCGCACGTTTGGCCCTGACCCAGTCGCGTCCCTTCTCAAACCCGGCAATCGCCTGCCCGGCGCGCCTGGCGAGGCCCAGGAGGTCGGTAATGCGTCCTCGCAGACCGGCCTGAAGCAAGGCCGGCAGGTCGGGCGGTACCCGGACGGGTCCGCGAGCCGCCCGCGCGAACGCCTTTCGAGCGACGGCGGTTTCTAGCACATCGGCCCGCGCGCTCAACCACATTCCCCGCCCCGGAAGCCGGGCCGTCAGGTCCGGCACCAGCGTATGTTCCGGACCGACGACGAAGCGGATCATGCTCTCCTTCGACCCATGCGCGCGAGTGACGATACAGCGACGCAGCGGGCCGGATTCGGGATCGGATTCGCATTCTTGCGACCCCTCCCCCAACCCCTCCCGCAAGGGGAGGGGAGAAGAAAGGTGGTCGGGACGTACTACTCCCCCTCCCCTTGCGGGAGGGGGTTGGGGGGAGGGGCTGCTGGTGGCGGGCCGGGTCTCAGTCGTGATCCGCCTCCTGCTCCGTCGCCGGCGTCCCGTCCTCGTCGAACCAATGCGCCCGAGCCGCCATGATCACCGCGTTCGCCGTTTCCTCGTCCATCGCCTCGGCACCGACGATCTCGATCAGCTCGTCGGAGGCGAGGTCGGCCAGATCGTCGAGCGTTTTGACCTCTTTCTCGCCGAGCGCCACGAGCATCGCCGGCGTCAGTGCCTCGATCGCGGCGATCTCGTCGGTGACGCCCAACTCCACGCGGCGATCGTTCAACTCGGTGTCGCGCCGCGCGATCCACGCCTCGGCGCGACGGATCAGTTCGGCGGCGATATTCTCGTCGAAGCCCTCGATGTCGGCGACTTCATCGGGCGGGGTAAAGGCCAACTCCTCGACGGAGTTGAAGCCTTCGGTCACCAGCAGGCCCGCGATCATGTCGTCGACGTCAAGCGCATCGACGAACTGCCCGGTGCGTCGGCGGTACTCCTCCTGCCGGCGCTCGCTCTCCTCGGCCTCGGTCAAGATGTCGATGTCCCAGCGGGTGAGTTGCGAGCCCAGCCGGACGTTCTGGCCGCGCCGCCCGATCGCGAGGCTGAGTTGATCATCGGGCACCACCACTTCAACCCGCCCGGCTTCCTCGTCCATCACCACCTTGCTGACCTCGGCGGGGGCGAGCGCGTTGACGACGAAGGTGGCCGGATTGGGCGACCAGGGGATGATGTCGATCTTCTCGCCCTGCAATTCGGCCACCACGGCCTGCACGCGCGAGCCGCGCATCCCGACGCAGGCGCCCACCGGGTCGATCGAGCTGTCACGGCTGATGACCGCCATCTTGGCGCGCGAGCCGGGATCGCGGGCGACCGCCTTGATCTCGATGATGCCGTCGTAGATCTCCGGCACCTCCTGGGCGAACAGCTTGGCGAGGAAGCCGGGATGGGTGCGCGACAGGAATATCTGCGGGCCGCGCTGTTCTTCCCGCACGTCGTAGATGTAGGCGCGCACGCGGTCGCCGTTGCGGAAGCTCTCGCGCTGGATCAGCTCGTCGCGACGCAACAGCGCCTCGGCGCGGCCGAGTTCGACCATCAGGTTGCCGTACTCGGTGCGCTTGACGACGCCGTTGATGATCTCGCCGACGCGGTCCTTGAACTCGTCGTACTGCTTCTTGCGCTCGTACTCGCGCACCCGCTGGACGATCACCTGCTTGGCGGTCTGCGCGGCGATGCGGCCGAAATCGATCGGCGGCAGCGGATCGACGATGAACTCGCCGACGTTGATTTCCGGCTTAAACTTGCGCGCGATGTGGACGGGGATCTGGGTCTCCTCGTTCTCCATCGTCTCCACCGCCTCGGTCCAGCGCGACAGGCGGACGTCGCCGGTCTTGCGGTCGATGGTGGCGCGAATGTCCTTCTCGTGGCCGTATTTCGCGCGGCCGGCCTTCTGGATGGCCTGCTCCATCGCCTCGATCACCTCATCGCGGTCGATGTTCTTCTCCCGCGCGACGGCGTCGGCGACCAGCAGCAACTCGGGGCGGGCAATCGCGGTGTCCATCATGGCGTCTTGCTCCTCAGTTCGCCGCCTTGTTGGCGGCGGTCGCCGCGATCAGCGCGTCGGTCAGCACCAGCTTGGCCCGGCGCAGCAATCGCAGCGGCAGCGTGACCTCGGTCGTGTCGTCGAGGCGCAGCCGTGCTGCGTCGTCGTCGGCGCCCAGCACGGTGCCGGAGAACCGCTTGCGCCCGTCGATCGGCTCGATCGTCTCGGCACGCGCCAGATGGCCGGCGAAGCGGTTCCAGTCCTTCACCCGGGTCAGCGGGCGGTCGATCCCGGCCGAGCTGACCTCGAGCGTCCAGGCGGTGGGCAGCGGGTCTTCCACGTCGAGCACGGCGCCCACGGCCCGGCTGATCGCCTCGCAATCGGCCACCGCGATCTGCGCCCCGTCGGCGCGGTCGGCCATCACCTGCACCGTCGGGCGATCCCGGCCCATGACGGCGACGCGCACCAACTCGAACCCCATGTCTTCAAGGGTGGGGCCGATGGCGGCGCCGATTCTGGCTTCCAGGGTGGTCTCTGTCGCTCGATGAGGTGTCAAAAACAAAAAAGGCGGCCCGCAGGCCACCCCCCCGTTGCACTGCGGAGAATGAGTACGGACGTTAAATAGCGAGATGCGGGGGTGGGTGCAAGGGTGGCGCCACTCCCCATACCGCGGACATGCGGCGGCGGGAGTGGCGCCCGGTCACCAAAGTGTGCCGTTGACGATGGTTTAGGCCAAATACATGCTGGCGCACTCAATTCTGGTGACATATCGCCCTTGCATTGCGGTATCGGAAGGAACGGGCCGTGTTGCCGGACAACACGAGCAAGGAACTGGAGCAGCCCAGGCGGGACGAGGCGACGGCGGATGACGCCGCCCGGCTTCCTCCGGTCGTGGGCATCGGCGCCTCGGCGGGCGGCATTGAAGCGCTCAGTCACTTGTTCGATGCGATGCCACCCGACGCCGGACTGGTGTTCGTCGTCGTGCTGCACCTCGACCCGACCAGGGAGAGCCAGCTTTCCGCGATCCTCGCGCTGCACACCGCCATGCCGGTCGTCGAGATCGACGACGGGATGCGGGTCGCGCCGGACCACGTCTACGTCATCGCGCCCAACTTCGACCTGACGCTCGAGGGCGACGTGCTGCGCCTGATTGAGCCGCCGCAGCCGCGTGGGCATCGCCATCCGGTCGACGTGCTGTTCCGCTCGCTCGCCGAGCAGCGGCGGGAGCGCGCCATCGCCGTCGTCTTGTCGGGGACCGGAACCAACGGCACGCAGGGGCTGAAGGAGATCAAGGCGGCGGGCGGGCTGATCCTGATCCAGGATCCCGCGACGGCGCGCTTCGACGGGATGCCGCGCAGCGCGATCAGCGCCAGCCTCGCCGACCACGTCCAGAACCCCGGCGAGATGGGCGCGACGATCCTGCGCTACGTCCAACACGGCTATGTCGCCGCGCCGGACGCGATTCCCGCCGCGGGCGGAGGCCTCGATCTGGTCCTCGACGTGCTGCGGGCCAACGCCGGTCAGGACTTCCGTCCCTACCGGCCGGCCATGCTGCTGCGCCGGATCAACCGCCGCATGAGCCTGGGGAATATCGCCGAACTCGGGGCCTATATCGAGTTGCTGCGGTCCGACGCCGAGGAAATCCGTGCGCTCGTCCGCGACATGCTGATCAGCGTCACCGGCTTCTTTCGCGACGACGACGCGTGGTCGGCCTTCGACGAGGCGGTCATCACGCCACTCGTCGCCGAACGCGACACGGGAGCGGCGATCCGTGTCTGGGTGCCGGCCTGCGCCACCGGCGAGGAAGCCTATTCGGTGGCGATGATGCTGGTCGAACGGGCCGAGGCGGAAGACAAGCATTTCGACCTGAAAATCTTCGCCTCCGACCCACAGGACGTCAACCTGAACACCGCGCGCGACGGCGTGTATCCAGGGTCCAGCGTCGAATTGCTGCCGCCTGAGCGAACACGGCGGTTTTTCGAGAAGCTCGACGGCGCCTATCGGGTCAGGAAGGAACTGCGCGATCTTATCGTGTTCGCCCGCCAGGACGTGCTGCGCGATCCGCCGTTCTCGCGGATGGACCTGATCACCTGCCGCAACATGCTGATCTAC
>JBAWFF010000526.1:0-7251 GCA_049591635.1 Acetobacteraceae bacterium | reverse complement strand
GCAATGCCCCGCGCAGCATCTTGCGGCGCTGGCCGAACGCCGCCGCCGTCAGCCGCTCCATGCGCGCGAAATCCGCCGGCGGCGGCTGCGAGGCGAACGGGACAAGGCGCACCACGGCGGAGAACACCTTGGGCGGCGGGACGAACGCCCCGGGCGGCAGGCGAAGCGCGATGTCGGCGGCGCAGAGCCACTGCGTCAGCACCGACAGCCGGCCGTACGCGGCGGTCCCCGGTGCCGCGCAGATGCGCTCGGCGACCTCCTGCTGAAACATCAGCGTCATGCCCTCGAACGCGGACGCGCGACGCAGCCACGCGATCAGCAGGGGCGTCGCCACGTTGTACGGCAGGTTGGCGACGATCCGGCGCGGCGCCGGCACCAGCGCGGCCAAGTCGAGCGCGAGCGCATCCGCCTCGATCACCCTCAGCCGGCCGGGAAACGCCGCTTCCAGCTCGCGCGCGGCGGCGGCGGCGCGCGGGTCGATCTCGATCGCCGTCACCGTCGCGCATGCCCCGTCGAGCAGCGCGCGCGTGAGGCCGCCCGGCCCGGGGCCTACCTCGATGACATGCCGCCCCGTCAGATCGCCAGCGGTACGCGCGATCCGCGCGGTCAGGTTCCCGTCGAGCAGGAAGTGCTGGCCGAGTTTTCGGCGCGCATCCAGTCCGTGCCGCGCGATGACCTCGCGCAGCCTGGGCAGCGTCAATTCTGCGACGCGACCCGCAGACCGCCTTGCTCGTCGCGCGTCAGGATCCGCGCCTTGCGGCGCAGATCCTGCTGCATCTGCCGCGACAGCAGCTCGACCCGGGTCTGCAGGATCTGCTCCTGGACCTGCTGCTTGGTGATCTCGTCCATGTTCCTCTCATCGCGGGAGCAGACGACCATCACCGCGATGCCGTCCTGGGCGACCAGGGGCTTGGTCGCCTGATTGAGCGGCAGGCTCGCCAGAAGGGCGCGAAATTGCGGCGGATTGACCGAATCCAGTCGGACCGCGCCCGGATCGACTGGCCGTGGCGACGGGTCCTCCTTCGCGACCTGCTCCATGTCCGCGCAGCTACGCACCCGGGCGCTGATCCCCTGGGCCTTCTTCAGCGTCGCGATCTGCTGCGCCGTGGGAGCGGATGGGACCAGCGGCGTGCTGAAGGGCAGGAACACCTGGCGCATCGTCAGCACGGTCGTTATGTCGCGCCCGATCAGGCGCTTGTCGATCAAATGCACGATCGCGATCCCGCCCGGCACGGCGACAGGCTCGCTGATCGCGCCCTCCGGCATCTGCTGGACGATCTGGGCCACCCCCGCATCGAGCTGGCTCGGCTGCACCCAGCCGAGATCGCCGCCTTGCAGTGCCGATTGGCTCTGGCTGAATTGCGCCGCCACCACCGGGAACGGCGCGCCGGCGCGAAGCTGCTTGATCACGGTGTCGGCGAAGCGTTGCGCATCGGCCTCACGCGCCGGGTTCTCCACCGGGATGAAGATCTCGGCGGCGTGGTATTCGGGCCGGCCGATGTCCTGGGTCAGCGCGCGTGTGCGCTCGGCCACGTCGGCATCGCTCACCTTCAGCCGGCTGCCCAGCATGTCGCGCAACAGCGTCGTCCAGCCGATCTCTGTCCTTACCTGATCGACCAGCGTGGTGAAGCTGACGCCGTCGCCGGACAGCTTCGCCCGCAACGCGCCCGCCGGCATCCCATTGCGGCTTTCGATCTCCCGGATCGCGTCGGCGATCTGCTTGTCCGACACCACGATATGGTGGGACTCGACGTCCTGCATCCGCAGCTTCTCGTCGATGAGCTGGCGGGTGATCTGGGGGCGCAGACGGGCCAGCATCTCGGGCTGCGAGCCTAGCCCGGACGTGGCGGCGAACAGGCGGGTGCGGTTGCCCACGTCCCCGTTGGTGATCACCGCGCCGTTGACCACGGCGACGATCTGCACCGCGCCGGCCGACCCGTTCTGCTCCGCCGCCACGGTGCGCGGCGTGCGCAACGGCGCCCCCCAAGCCAAGCCCGGCCCGGCGGTCAGCAGGGCGAGGGCGCATACGGCAAGCCGGGTGGAAGCGATCATGCAGGGCATCTCATCTCACAGGGCCTTGAAGCCGAACTGACCGATGGTCTTGAAAGTAAACTGCAAAAGCACCGTCGTGGAGCCGTTGTCGCCGTTGAGGTCGGTGAACCGCCGGGAGAATCGAAGGTCGGCGATGAAGCACTCGTCTTCGTAGATGGCGTCGGCGCCGGCTGCAACCATTTGGCCGCGCGCGAGGTCGCGGCGCACATAGCCGTTCACCCGGTAGCGCCCCCAGCGAGCCGCGGCGCCGAATGTCACCTCGTTGCGAGGCGTGAAATACGGCGAGCTGGGCGGCGGGGGCGCGGCCTGGTCATAGAAATAGTACGGATCGTAAGGCGTCTGGATGTATCCCGCCGTCACGTTGAACGCCGACACCCCGGCGGTCGCCACCGCCTCCTTGTACCGCGCGGTGAGCGTGCTGGGGTCCAGCCGGGTGCGGTAGGTCAGGTCGAGCCAGCTAGCCGGGCTGAACGTCGAGCGCGCCACCACGTCGGACACCTGATCGCGCAGGCCGGTCACCGCGGGCAGCCAGCTATCCTTGGTGGTCCGATAGGACTGGCCGATCATCCCGTCGAGCGCCGTCCCGTTCAGGTACCAGGCGCCATGCAGCGCGACGTCGGCCCTATCGCCACCCTCCAGGCGGTCGATCCCGCCGAGGCGATTGAAGCTGAACAGATTCGCATCCGAGAAGCCGAAGATGTCCAGGCTGTCTTCATTCGGATAGCGGTTCAACTGGCTGTCGCCCACCGTGGGCGAGACGAGGATCTGGGCCATCGGCTCGATGAGCTGGGTGCCCCAGGCGCCGGAAGCACGCGTGAAGGGCCAGCGGAAATCGAGTGCCGCGGCCGGCTGGGCGCGCGCGTCGTTGACGTTGGCACGGGTGCCGAAATTGGGTTGCTCATTGAAATTGCTGGCGGCGTAGGAGGCGGCGTCGGCGTGCAGGCGGATCGTCCACATGTCGCCCAGCACGCCGGTGAACGGGCGGTCCCAGTTCACGGTCAACGCCGCGCGCTGATCACTCGTTCCGGTCTGGCGCAGCACGTTGTAGGCCGAGGTGTCGATCGACAGCCGTCCGCCCCATGCGTCGGGCTGACCGAAATAGCTGTACTGGGCGCGGGGCAATACGAACGGAATCCTGTTCTGCGCGATGGCGGTGTTCACCGACTGATAGATCCGGGTCTCGATCCGGGCGAAGGCCCCTTCGCCGAAGCCCTCGGTGTAGAGCGTGCTCGGCAGGACGGAGGGATCGCCGCCGACGATGTTGCCGAGCTTGAAGTTGGTCACGTAGGTCGCCGAACTGGTGCGCTCCACCGAAAAGCCGCTGCGCCACGTATCATTCAGGTTGAACTGCCCGCGCAAGTCGACCGTGCCCTCCGGGTTCCCCTGCGTGTACGCCGTCGAGGCCTGGAGGCTGATGAAGCCGTCGTTGAATCGCCGACGGTATCCAAGCGACAGCTCCACGCCGGCTTTCGACGTGATCATCGGCGTGAAGGTAGCGTCCGATTGCGGGTCGATCACCCAATAGTAAGGCTGGGCGAAGAAGGCGCCGATGTGGGAGCTGACGCCGAAGGTGGGGACCAGCAGCCCGCTCTCGCGCTTGGCGGATGGCGAGGCATGGAAGAAGTACGGGAAATAGGCCACCGGAATCCCGAACATCTGCAATTCGGCATCGGTATATTCGATCCGTTGATGCTCCTCGTCGTCGACCGCCGTGCGTGCCCGGATCTGCCACAACGGCGGCGCCGTCGGGTTCTTGGCGCACAGGTTGCAAGTGGAATAGACCGCTTTCGAAAGCTCGTCGATCAGCCCGTTGGTGCGTACCCCGCCATTGCCCGCGAGACGCCCGTTTTGGGGCAGTAGCGCGCGCGGATCGCCGAACGTGCCGTTGTGAAACCCGCGGTCGAGGTCGGCGTAATCGGCGAACATCACCTGCCCGTCGGGCTGGATCAGCGTGATGTGGCCGCGCGCCACGGCCTCGCCGGTCTGGCGGTTGAACGTGACCTCGTCGGCGCGGAGCACCACGCCGTTCTGCCACGCCTCGACATGGCCCTTGGCGATCACCAGCGACTTGTCGCGCTCGTACTGGACCTGGTCGGCGCTGAAGGTCACCGGGGCGGTGCGGCTGATCGGCAGCGAAGCGCCACCCAGCGAACTCAATTGCGCTTGCGCCGCCGGCATCGCCAGAAGGGCCGCGCCCAGCGCCAGCGATGCGCCGCCACGGTGGAAATGGCGTCCCATCCTCAGCCGTCTTCCATGTGCAGCAGCAGCGCCAGGGCCAGCATCAGCCCGGCGGCGCTCGGCGCCCAGGCCGCCAGCATGACCGGCAACGCGCCGCTTTGCCCGAAGGTCTCCGCGAGCTTGGAGATCAGGAACAGCGCGAACCCGGCGGTCACTCCGCCCGCGATCATGCGCGCGACCCCGCCGCGCCGCGCCGGTCGCATCGAGAAGCCGGCGGCGACCAGGGCCATTGTCGCCGCCAGCAACGGCAGCGCGAGCAGGGCCTGAAAGTGCAGCCGGTGGCGCACCGAGGAGAAGCCGGAGCGCCGCAGCAGGGAAATGAAGCCAGGCAGTTCCCATACCGAAAGCGTATCAGGCGAGGCGAAACTCTCCTGCACGCGCTCCACCGTGAGATCGGTCGGCAATTCCACCGTGCCGGTGGCGGCGGGCGGATGATCGGGGCGCAACGTCACCGAGTCGCGCAGCGTCCAGGTTCCGCCCGAAAGCACGGCATTGCCGGTTTCGATCCGGCTCAGCATCTGATCGGACGCATTCAGGCGGAACACGCTGACCCCTTTCGCGGTCAGCGTCTTGCCGTGCAGGGCGACCATGCTGGCGTGCAGGATGGCGACGCCATGCGCCTCCAGCCCGCGATCGGACTGGCGCAGCCAAAGCTGGCCGTTCTCGAGGTCGAGCGGGCCGCTGCCCACCGAGAGATGCGCTTGTTGCAGCGCCTCGGCACGGGCGAACATCACCGACGACAGCGGACTGATCGCCGTCGTCGCCACCGCGCCCAGGAGCAGCGCGCAGGTCACCGGCGCCGCCAGGAACTGCCATGCCGAGACGCCCGCCGCGCGGGCGACGATCAGCTCCGAGGATCGTGTCAGGCGCCAGAAGCAGACGATGCCGCCCACCAGCACGGCGAAGGGCAGTATCTCCATGGCGATATAGGGCAGCCGCAAGGCGGCGATCTCGGTCACCAGGGCGAACGTGGCATCGGCCTTGCCGACCGAGCGGCGCAGCAGTTCGATGAAGTCGAACAGCGACACCAGCGCGGTCAGTGCCGCCAGCATGGCGAGAACGGCGGCCAGGAACTGACGGACGATATAGACCGATAGCGTAATGGCCGCGGTCATCCGTGCACGCCACGCGCGACGTGCCCGGTCGCGGACCGCCCCGGCCCCGCGCGTGCGCGCAACATCGGGCCGAACAGCAGCCAGGCGGCCACCACCCCCGGCAGTACGGCCTGGGCCCAGATCAGCCCCAGCAGCGCATTGTTCCTCGCCGCCATGTCGCCGACCACCAGTTGAAGCGCGACCAGGCCGACCATCGTGCCCACCGAGGCGAGTGGGCGCAGCAGCCCGCCGTGGCGGCGGAACGCCCCGGTGAGCACCGCGCACAGGGCGACCATGATGTAGGACAGCGCCGTCAGCGGCGCCGAGAGGCGCTTATGGGCCTCCGCGATCCAGCGCGGCGCATCCTTGGGATTGGCCGGGTGCGGGTCCAGCAACGCGCCCAGCGACACCTCGGTCATGTCGGGGACCCGTGCACCGGGATGGCTGTTGTCGGCGAGGTCGATCACATTCTGCTTGAACGTCAGGATGTTCAGCCGCCCGGTCTTCGGGTCGATCTCCTGGCGGCTGCCGTCCTCCAGCACCACCTGCGGCCCGGCTGGCGTCTGCACCAGCCGCCCACGCTCGGCCAGGACCGTCGAATGCTCGGGCGGGTGGCGCGCGTCGTCGAGCATCACCCCGCGTAGCGCGCCGTCGCGGTCGCGCGCGCGGACGTAGACCGTCAATCCCGGCGAGATCTCGGTGAACACGCCCTCCTGGAGCAGGAAGGCGGCGATCTCGTTGCGGATCTCCCACTGGAAGTCGCGGAACGCGCCCATGCTGGCCGGCACGATCCACACGTTGAGCGCGTAGCCCGCCAGCACGGCGAGCAGCCCCAGCACGATCGCCGGGCGAGCGAGCGCGATGGGCGATAGCCCGGCCGCGCGCATCACCGTCAGCTCCCGATCGCCCGCGAGGCGCTGATAGACGAACTGCACGACGACGAAGCCGGTGATCGGCAGCACCACGGCGACGAAGCCCGGCACCAGCAGCCCGGTGAGTTCCAGGAAAACGCCCAGCGACAGCCCGTGATCGACCACCAGCTCGACGAAGCGCAGCGACTGGGTCAGCCAGATGAGCGCGGTCAGGCCGCCGGTGACGGCGAGCAGCGCGAACAGAAGTTGGCCGAACACATAGCGGTCGATCCGGGTGGCGGGCAGCATCGGGCTGCCCTAGCACCTCGTGCGGGTCGCGGTGAAGCCGATGATCGCGGGCCATACTTGGCAGGCGCGCAACAACCACGGCTGCGCTTGCACCATACAGGCGAGGTGATGGACGCCGACCGCCACCCACATGGGCCGGCGGAGCCGCGCCCGCAATCGCTGGTGGTAAACTGCTGAATCCACGCCTTCCATGACGCAGCGCGCCGCCAGCGCGCCGCTGCCGAGCGCGATGGCGATTCCCTCGCCGGTGAGGGACGGGATCACCGCCGCTTGATCGCCCAGGCGGAACAACCACGACGGATCGCTCGGCGACGGGTCGTGCAGATGCCCGTACGGCACGCCCGCCACCGCCAACGCGCGGTCCGTTTCGGGTCTCGCGCCGTCCAATCGACGCCGCAGATGCGGCGAGGCGGCGGACAGATCGGCCAGCAGCCGGCTCGGGTCGCCGGCCCGGTGGCGCATGACGCACAGGGCGGCGCGCCCGGCCTCCACCATTTGCAGTCCGGCGTAGCCATCGGCCAGCAGCACCAGCTCCACCGTGCCGCCCAGCGCGCGCGCCTGATCCGGCGCCAAAACGAGATACGACTTCAGCCCCACCGCCCCCCGCCCGTGCGACGGCCGCGCCGCGCCGCGCAGATCGTGCTTCCCGGTGGCGAGCAGCACGCTCCGCCATCCCGTGGCGGCGTCGAGTCCCCGCACCGCTTCCC
>JBAWFF010000525.1:0-5492 GCA_049591635.1 Acetobacteraceae bacterium | reverse complement strand
GAGTGATGACGTGATCGCCGACCTTGGCGTCCATCCAGGTGAGCTGCACCCCGGGCACGCCCGCGCGCAGCAATCCGTCGGCGTCGGCGCCGATGCCGAACCGCGTGCCGGCCTGATAGCCGGTCAGAATCGCCTCGACCGCCGCCGTCAACCGGTCGCGTTGTTTGGTGGCGCCGGCGGCCAGCAGATCATGCACCGCGACGACGAACCACAACGAGGCATCGACGGCATTATACTCCGGCGCGCCGGAGGCATCGGGGAAGCGGTTAGGCAGCATCCCCTCGCTGACGGTGTCGGCCCATTGCGACAAGATCGCTTCAGCCTCGGCTACCCGCCCGGTGCCGAGCGCCAGGCCGCGCATCGCGATGAACGTGTCGCGGCCCCAATCGGTGAACCAGGGGAAGCCCGCGATCAGCGTCCGCCCGGCGTCGCGATCGGCGAAATAGGCATCCGCCGCGCGGGTCAAGGCTGGGCCTGTACGGCGCGCCCGTTCGACGTCCACCACCCGTGCCGCGCGCGACGCCGCCCGCACCGACAACCCATCGCCGGCGCGCAGGATCATCACCGCGTCGCCCGCCGCCAGATCGAAAGTGAAGGTGCCAGGAGAGGCCAGATCCTCGATGCAATCGAGACCCCGATCGCGCTCCGCCGTGTAGAGGAAATTTCGGTACCACTGGGGTCCGTGCGTGTACGCGCCGTTGGTCAGGGCCGCGATCGCCGGCAGCCCCGGATAGGGCCGCCAGGCCACGTTGCCGGCGCGCACCGTGGCCGCGAACGCGAATGCGGCATTCTCTCGATGCAGTGAATGGTAGTCCCGCCCGGACAGCAGCGGGCGCACCGACAAGCGGCACGGGCCGCCCTGCCAGCGGAGCAGCGTCTCCCCGGCATCGGGATCGACCACGATCTCCTGTCGCAGCGTGGTGCCGTCGGGCAGGCGGAAGGTCCAGGCGGGCCAGGGATCATGGGAGAACGTGGCGATCCGGTCGGCGCCGTCGGGGTACATCGTGTCGGGCGCGTAGTGCTGCGCGCTAAGAAAGAAGCGCCCGGATGGCATGTCGACCCAGGCCTCGATGCCGTTCACCAGCACGACGCGCCCGGTCGGCGGGGTCGTCGCGGTCAGCAGCAGCGCATGATAGCGGCGGGTTCGCGCGAGCGCGGTCGTGCCCGACGCGAAGCCGCCCTGGTTGTCCGCTTCGAGCCATTCCATCAGATGTGGATCGCGTGCCCGAGGGCGCGCAAAGCGGCCTCGTGGAATGCCTCGGTCAGCGTCGGGTGAGCGTGGATCGTCCCCGCCACGTCCTCCAGCAATCCGCCCATCTCGAGCGCCAGCGTGAACTCCCCGACCAATTCGGACACATGCGCGCCGACCGCCTGCACGCCGAGCAGGCGATGATCGTCGCCGCGCGCGACCACGCGGACGAATCCCCCGTCGGTTCCCGCCTCCATGCTCAGCGCGCGGCCGCTGGCGGAGAACGGGAATTGGCCGACGATCGCGTTTTCCCCAGCCTCGGCCGGGCTCAGCCCGACGCTGACGATCTCCGGGTCGGTGAAGCAGACAGCCGGGATGGCGACGGGATCGAAGCGCCGCTTGGCGCCCGCGATCAGCTCCGCCACCATCTCGCCTTGCGCGGATGCCTTGTGCGCGAGCATCGGCTCGCCGACCAGATCGCCGATCGCCCAGACGTCGCGCATCGACGTGCGACAGTGGTCGTCGACGCGCACGAACCGCCCATCCATGTCGACGCCCATCGCTTCCAGCCCCCAGCCTTGCGTTCGCGGTTTGCGGCCGACCGTCACGAGCACCGTGTCGGCCTGCGTGCGTTCGACCATTTCGAGACTCGCGCCAAGATGCAACGTCACGCCCGCGCGCTCCAGCCACCGGCGGACGGGATTGGTCAGCGCCTCGTCCCAGTTCGGCAGGATGCGCTCGCGCGTTTCCACCACAATGACCTCCGAGCCCAGCTTGCGGAAAGCCGTGCCAAGTTCGAGGCCGATATACCCCGCCCCGACCACGAGCAGCCGTTCCGGCACCCGGTTTAGCGACAGCGCCTCGGCGGACGAGATCACCGGACCGCCGAATTCCAATCCGGGCAAGGACGCGGATTCCGAGCCGGTCGCCAGGATGACGTGCTCGGCGCGGATCGTCTCCTCGCCGTCGCCGCCCCGCACCGTGCATGTCTTGGCGTCGGAGAATGTCGCCCACCCTGTCAGCACGCGCACCTTCGCCCGATGCAGCAAGCCGCCGACGCCGCCGCTCAGCCGATCGACGATCCCATCCTTCCAGCCGATCGTCTTCGGAAAGTCGATCGACGGTGGCTCTCGCAGCGTGATGCCGAGCGCGTCGTCACCGACCGCGTGGCGCATGTCGTCGAACGCCCCGGCCGCGTGGATCAGCGCCTTGGATGGGATGCAGCCCCTGATCAGGCAGGTACCGCCGAGCCGGTCCGCCTCGACGAGGACGGTGTCCAGTCCCAGCTGCCCCGCTCGGATCGCGGCGACGTAGCCGCCCGGGCCGGCGCCCACCACGAGGATTTTGGCGTGGATCACGACTGCCTCATTCGATGAACAGCGTCGCCGGCTGTTCGAGCAGGCCCTTCAGCGCCTGGATGAACCGCGCCGCGTCCCAGCCGTCCACCACGCGATGATCGAACGAACTCGACAGGTTCATCATCTTGCGGACGACGATCTGGCCATCACGCACGACCGGGCGCTCGACGATGCGATTCACGCCGATGATCGCGACCTCCGGATAGTTGATGACGGGCGTGCTCACGATGCCGCCGAGTGCGCCGAGGCTGGTGATGGTGATGGTGGAGCCACTCAGTTCGTCGCGCGCCGCCTTGCCGTCTCGTGTCGCCGTCGCCAAGCGTGCGATCTCGGAAGCCAACCGCCAAAGGTCCAGCGTCTCGGCGTGGCGCAGCACCGGTACCATCAGCCCGTTTTCCGTCTGGGTAGCGATGCCGACATGCAGCGCGGCGTGGCGGCGCACGATGCCGGCGTCGTCGTCGAACAGCGCGTTGACCTGCGGGAAGCTCCGCACGGCGCGAACCAGCGCGGCGATCAGAAACGGCAGCAGGGTCAGGCGCGCCCGATCCCTCGCGTGGCGGGTGTTGAGATGGGCACGAAGGTCCTCCAGCGCGGTCACGTCGAGTTCCTCGACATAGGCGTAATGCGGGATGCGGCGTTTGGATTGCTGCATTCGCTCGGCGATCACGCGGCGCAGGCCGATGACCTTGATCTCCTCGATCCCGTCCCGCTTGGCGTTTACCGGCGCGCGGCTCCCCGAGGTAAGATACGCATCGATGTCGGCCTGGAGGATGCGCCCGCCCGGGCCGGTTCCGGGGATGGATTGCAGCGCGACGCCGCGTTCGTAGGCGCGTTGCCGCACGGCGGGGGAGGCCAGGGGCTTCTGCGCCGCCGGCCCCCTCCCCCTAATCCCCTCCCGCAAGGGGAGGGGGGACTCTCCGATGGGCAGTCCCCCCTCCCCTTGCGGGAGGGGGTTAGGGGGAGGGGTCGCCGTGGCCCCGCCACCCCCCTCGACTTCCAGCACCACAAGCTCCGCCCCGATGCGCACCTTCTCGCCGGGTTCGCCGGTGACCGCGAGCACCCGGCCGGCGCGGGGCGAGGGGATCTCCACCGTCGCCTTGTCGGTCATCACATCGACCAGCGGATCGTCCTCGGCGACGGCGGCGCCGACCGCGACGTGCCAGGCGACGATCTCCGCCTCGGCGATGCCTTCCCCGACATCGGGCAGCTTGAACACAAAACGCCCCATCTCATCGTTCCATCGCGCGGCGCAGCGCCTCGGCGACGCGCTTCGGGCCGGGGAAATAGTCCCACTCCAGCGAATGCGGATACGGCGTATCCCAGCCGGTCACGCGAATGATCGGCGCTTCCAGGCTGTAGAAGCAGCTCTCCTGTACCAGCGCCGACAATTCGGCGCCGAAGCCGCTGGTGCGGGTCGCCTCGTGGACGATCACGCACCGCCCTGTCTTGGTCACCGAGGCCACGATCGCGTCGATATCGACCGGAACCAGCGTGCGCAGGTCGATGATCTCGGCGTCCACCCCGCTCTCCTGGGTTGCCGCCATCGCGACGTGCACCATCGTCCCATACGTCAGGACCGTCACGCCCGCGCCGTCACGCGCGATCGCCGCCTTGCCGAGCGGCACCGTGTAGTGCCCGTCCGGCACCTCGCCCGCGTCATGCTCGGCCCACGGCGTCACCGGCCGATCGTGATGGCCGTCGAACGGACCGTTGTAGAGGCGCTTGGGTTCCAGAAAGATCACCGGGTCGTCGTCTTCGATCGCGCTGATCAGCAAGCCCTTGGCGTCGTACGGGTTCGAGGGAATCACCGTCTTCAGCCCGCAGACATGGGTGAAGATCGCCTCGGGACTCTGGCTATGCGTCTGCCCGCCGAAGATCCCGCCCCCGCACGGCGAGCGCACCGTGATCGGCGCGGTGAACTCCCCCGCCGAGCGATAGCGCAGCCGCGCCGCGGTCGAGACGAGTTGGTCGGTGGCGGGATAGATGTAGTCGGCGAACTGGATCTCCACGACGGGACGCAGGCCGTAGACGCCCATCCCGACGGCGGTCGCCAGGATGCCGGATTCGGCGATCGGCGTGTCGAACGCGCGCTCCGGCCCGTACTTGCGTTGCAGCCCCTCGGTGCAGCGGAACACGCCGCCGAAATAGCCGACATCCTCGCCGAAGACGATCACGTTCTCGTCGCGCGCCATCGCGACGTCCATCGCCGAATTCAGGGCCTGCACCATGTTCATCCGCGCCATCTCAGAACCCCAGTTCCTGGCGCTGGCGGCGTAGGTGCCAGGGCATCTCCTTGAAGACGTCGTCGAACATCGTCGCCGGGCTGTGGTGCTCGCCGGAGCCCAGCGTGCCGTGGGTCTCGGCCTCGCGTTGCGCCGCGAGCACCTCGGCGTCCACCTCGGCGGCCATTTGGCGGTGCCGCTCGTCCGACCACTCCCCGAGCGCCGTCAGATGCGCTTGCAACCGCGCGATCGGATCGCCGAGCGGCCAATGGCTGGCTTCATCGGCGGCGCGGTATTTGCTCGGATCGTCGCTCGTGGAGTGCGAGGACGCGCGGTAAGAGAACAGCTCGATCACCGTCGGCCCGAGATTCGATCGTGCCCGCTCGGCCGCCCAGCGCGTCACCGCATACACCGCCAGGAAGTCGTTGCCGTCCACGCGCAGGCCCGGCAGGCCGTAGCCGATGGCGCGCGCCGCGAAGGTCGTGTGCTCGCCCCCCGCGATGCCCTGGAAGGACGAAATCGCGTACTGGTTGTTGACGATGTTGAGGACGACCGGTGCCTGATACACGCTGGCGAAGGTCAGCGCGTGGTGGAAGTCGCCCTCGGCCGTCGCGCCCTCGCCGATCCAGCCCGCCGCGATCCGGTCGTCGTGCTTGATGGCGGACGCCATCGCCCAGCCGACGGCTTGCGGGAATTGCGTCGCCAGATTGCCGGCGATCGAGA
>JBAWFF010000524.1:0-5955 GCA_049591635.1 Acetobacteraceae bacterium | reverse complement strand
TCGACGAAGATCGCCTTGCAGCGCGGCGTCAGCGCGCGGCGGAAATCCTCGGGATCGCTTGGATCGACGAAGTGGCAGGTCCAACCGAGCTTCTTGAACGACAGCCCGAACTGGGTGAGCGAGCCGCCGTAGAGGTTGCGTGAGGCGAGGAACTCATCGCCCGGCTCGAGCATGGTCACGAAGACGAGGAACTGCGCGGCGTGGCCCGATGCGCAGGCGAGCGCGGCGCGTCCGCCTTCGAGGCTGGCGACGCGCTCCTCGAGCACCGAGACGGTGGGGTTGGTGATGCGGCCGTAGATGTAGCCGAAATTGTGCAGGTTGAAGAGCGAGGCGGCGTGATCGGCGTCGTCGAACACGTAAGCCGCGGTCTGGAAGATCGGCGTCGAACGCGCCCCGGTGGTGGGATCGGGCGCGGCGCCGGCGTGGATCGCGCGGGTGTCGAAGCCGTAGGTGACATTCCGCTCCGGCTCCGGGCGCGGTTTGGCGTCGGTCGGCGCCTTCGCTGCCTGATTGCGGATGATACCGGAATCGACGCCGCTCCAGGACAGCTCGCCGCCCAATCGGCCGAACTCGATCTTTGGGCAGCGGTTCATCACCACCTCGAGCCCGGCGGCCTCGGCCCGCGCGCCGGCTTCGTCGTTGCGGATGCCCAACTGCATCCAGACGACGCGCGCGCCGATGGCGATGGCGTCGTCGACGATCGGGTCGACCCGGTCGGAGGCGCGGAAGATGTCGACCATGTCGACAGGCTCGGGGATGTCGCGCACCGAGGCGTAGGCACGTTCGCCGAGCAGGGTCTGCCCGGCGAGGCGCGGATTGACCGGGATGACGCGGTAGCCCTTCCCCTGGAGGTACTTCATGACGAAGTAGCTCGGGCGGTTCCAGTTCGAGGACGCGCCGACCAGCGCGATGACGCGTACCGAGCCGAGGATGCGGCGGAGCTTGGCGTCGGGGTAGGGGATCGGCTCGATCGCGCTCATCTGGGGCATCCGCGGCGTGGCGGCGCAATTTGCCCGCCGGCACGGTGGTTAACAAGGCGCCGGCCGGGTGAAAAAAATGGCGGTGCCTTGCGGCACCGCCAAGTTTAGGGAGGAAACGTCCAAGAAGCAGACAAGGCGGCGAACCGCGTTGCTGCACTGCACACATAGGAGCGGTACGGTCGGACCGCAAGCGTTTTTTTGCATCGCAGCATTGCCGAGAGAGCGGACGGAGTAACGGTCCATTCATCGCTGCCCGCTACGCTCCCCTGATGCGCCGCCTTGGATTGCTGTCCCTCCTGGCTTCCTTGCTCCTCCTGCGGCCTGCCGTGGCGATGACGGCGACCCCGCTGGCTGATTCGGAATGCCGCGGCGCGGTCGCGGCGGCGGAGCGGGCGGGCGGCGTGCCGCCCGGCTTGCTCGGCGCCATCGCCCGAGTCGAGAGCGGGCGGCGTGATCCCGTGAGCGGAGAGACCGAGCCGTGGCCCTGGTCCGCCGACGTCGAGGGAACCGGGTATTTCTATCCGACGAAGGCGGCGGCGGTCGCCGCGGTACGCCAATTCCAGGCCCAGGGCATCCGGTCCATCGACGTCGGGTGCATGCAGGTCAACCTCCAGCAGCATCCCAATGCGTTCCCGAGCCTGGAAGCGGCGTTCGATCCGGCCGCCAACGCCGCCTACGCGGCCCGGTTCCTGAACGAATTGCACGACCAGACGGGCGACTGGAGCAAGGCGGCCGGAATGTACCATTCGGCGACCCCGGTGTTGGGCGCGGAGTATCAGCGGAAGGTGCTGGCCGCCTTGCCGGAGGAACAGCGGCGCGCGGGGGCGGCCTCGCCAACCGCGATCGCCCGCGCCTGGTCGGCGAGCCTGGACACGCCCCTGGGGACGCCGTTCGGGGCGGCGGGCGGCGTCGGGGGATTCCACCCGGGGGTGAGGTCCATGACAATGGGCGGCAGCGCGCCAGTCGGGCGCTCGCTGGCCGCCTATCGGGCGATGCCGGTGCGGGTGGTGTCGATGCCGAGGGTGTCCTTCTTCACCCGCCGCTAGGTGTAGCCGCTCGCAATCATCGACACTCGCGCTCGCAAACAGCGCCGAATCCTGCTCGGATTGGCTGACCAGGAGGCGGCGTTCGTGCTCACATTATCTGCCTCTGTGCTCGCCATCATCGGCTCGCACTCGCCACCGGAGACCTGTGCTCACAATCCGTGCCAATGATCCGGATTGCCGGTGAGTGGTAGCCTCAGTCTCTCGAAAGCCAACGTTTGCGAAGAGCCTCCGGCGTGTGAAGCCGGAACCGCGCTTTGAGCCACGGTCTTCTTCTCAAAATTGTTCTTGATTGCCTCGTTCTGAAAGGCTACGGGTTTGACGGCTTTTGAGAACACGGGGCAGCCATGCGGGTCGGCTACGCCAGGGTCAGCACGGCCGACCAGTCACCCGCGCTCCAACTGGAGGCGCTCCGCCATGCCGGTTGTGAAAAGGTGCTTACCGAAAAGGCGTCCGGCGCGAAGGCAGATCGGCCTGAGCTGGCCCGCGTTCTGCGGGACGTGCTGCGCCAGGGCGACGTGCTGGTGGTATGGAAACTCGACCGGCTTGCTCGCTCGCTGAAGAAGCTGATCACCACGGCGGAGGAACTCGAAGAACGCGGGATCGGTCTGGTGTCGCTGACCGAGAGCATCGACACGACGACGCCCGGGGGCATGCTCGTGTTCCACGTATTCGGAGCGATCGCGCAGTTCGAGCGTGCCCTCATCCGCGAACGAACCGCGGCCGGTCTTGCCGAGGCACGCCGCCGCGGCCGCAAGGGTGGGCGTCCCTCAGCATTCAAGGCGGCCGACGTCACCGCGGCGCGCGCTCTGATGAAGGAGGGCAAGCTGCCGGTGCGCGACGTGGCCAAGCGCATGGGCGTGTCGGTCGCTACCCTCTACCGCCACCTCGGCAAGGGCGGCGCCGGCAAAGATGCCGCGGACGCTGCCGTGCATGGCTAACCGCTCGAAACGCCCGCCGGGCGAGGCGCTGGTCGATCTGCGCCGGACCACGAACGTCACCCCATTGTCAGCCAATCCGAGCAGGATTCGGGCTGTTTGCGAGCACAAGTGTCGATGATTGCGAGCAGCTACAGGTGTGGACAAGGAGACTTTCGATGCCGAATAAATCCACGGGCGGCCTCGATCGCCGAGACTTCATGGTCTCTTCGCTTGCGGCGGCCGGCGCTTCGGCCGCCCTCGTGGCAACCGCCACGATTGCCGACGCCCAGGCTGCAGCGACGACGGCTGCCGACACTGCTACGCGTCGTGCCTCTCAGGGAACGGTCTATACCGGCGACGTGATCCAGGGGAAAAAGGTCATCAGTGCACTCGACGTCAGTGACCTCGAGCCTGGACGGCATCTCTTCTACTTTCAGGGCGTCCAGATGCCGGCGGGTCAGCACTGGTATGTCTCCGTCATCGTCGTCAAGGGAGCCCGGCCGGGCAAGCGCATACTCCTCACCAGCGGTGTGCATGGTGACGAAATGAGCTCGGTCCACACGGTCCAGACCGTGACGAGCCAACTCCATTCGGCGGAGATGTCGGGAACGGTCATGGCGGTCACGGACGTGTCGCGCCTGGCACTCGAAGGCATGTCGCGCCGGTGGTCAAATTCGGGCCGCGGCGTCGGCCTCATCGACATGAACCGCGAATGGCCCGGGAATGAGACCGGCGCCAGTGCAACGAGCCGCCAGGCCGGGATTCTCTTCAACCGACTCTTCAAGCCGAATGCCGATATCGCAATCGACTTCCATACCGGGACGACCGGACTGGACATTACTGCAATGAACATCGGCGAGATGAACCGGCCCGAGGTCAAGACGATGATGGAGCTCTACCCCATCGACCATGTCTGGGATGATCCAACCTATCCCGGCGTGTTGGCCAGAGAATTGATAGCCGCAGGCATCCCGGCGTTCACCCCGGAGATTGGCAGGGCGCGCATCTTCGACCGTGAGATGATCGCGCTCTTCGTCGAGGGCACGATGAACGTCCTCAAGCTGCACGGCGTGATCCAGGGCGCCATGGGGCGCACGGGCAAGGATTCGGGGCTTTTCATCGGCAACAGCGCCTTCCCGGTCTTGGCGACCCAGGGTGGGTTCGTGGAGGCTCTGGTCAAGCTGAACGACATGGTCGAGCCCGGCCAGAAAGTGGCCATTCAGCGCAATGCCTTTGGCGAGGTCGTTGCGGAGTACACGAGCGGGGTCGCCGGCGAGGTGGCGGTCCTGCGCAGCGACGCAACATCCGAGCCCGGCAACATCCTTGCCATGGTCCTGTTCCACCAGGAGGTTCCGCAGACCGAGGAGAGCCAACCCGAGGAGGAGAGATACCCCGAGTAAGGCCCCCGGCGACGGAGAAACCCGGACAGTCGGCTTCGGGCGGATCGTTCTTCCCGCCCCTAAAGGCTCCCCGACCCTGGGTGTAGCCGCTCGCAATCATCGGCGAGGACGCAGACGCCCCGTGCATTCTCCTTGAAGGCCATTCCAAATCGCTTGGCTATCGAGAACCGTCAACCGCCTCTCGGACGCTCGAAAATCCCGCTGGCACGGATTGTGAGCACAAGCCTCCGTTGGCGAGCACGACCCGATGATGGCGAGCACAGTGGCAGATAATCTGAGCACGATGCTGGCCCATTGTCAGCGAGTCCGAGCAGAAATCCGCTCCGTTTGCGAGCACGAGCGCCGATGATTGCAAGTGCCTACAGCTAGGGACGCACGGCGGGATCCCAGCGCGGCTCGTCCGTTCCCGGCTTCACGCTGGGGCGGTCCCAGCGCGCGGGCGTGGCCGACAACTTCGCGGCATGGCGGACGCAGGACAGGCGGCCGAAGCCCGACTCGCTCTCCTCCAGGAAGCCGGCGATGTCGGCCCGGGTCGGCTTCGGGTACGCCAACCCCCGGGGAACCCGGCCCAGACCTCGGAACCAGTGGCCGGTCCGCGCGAGGGAGACGCGGACGTGCCAGCTGCCGCCCTCGGTCGCGCGCCGATAGAGACCGGCCATCGCCCCGAGGGCGAGCAGATGGCCCGAGGCGTGGTCCAAGGCCTGCACCGGCAGGGGTTTTGGCGTGTTCTGTCCGGCCGCCTCGGCCTCGGCGGCGTTGAAGCCGCTCGCGGTCTGCACCAGGCTGTCGAAGCCGCGCCGGTCCTCCCACGGCCCGGAATAGCCGTAGGCGCAGAGCGAGACATAGACGATCCCCGGCCGGAGGGCGGCGGCCTCGGCCGGGGCGAAGCCGCGGCCGGCGATGGCGCCCGGACGGTAGCCCTGCACGAACACGTCCGCTTGCGCCAGCAGGCCCCGCAGGGTCTCCCGCGCGGCGGGCTCGCGCAGGTCGAGCTGGGCCGATCGCTTGCCGCGCCCGCTGTCGATGACCAGCGGCGGCACGTTGTAGAGGTGCGGCCCGGTGATCAGCAGCACGTCCGCGCCGTGCGCGGCCAGGGTGCGTCCGCAGACCGGACCGGCGATGACCCGGGTGAGGTCAAGGACGCGGACGCCGCTGAGTGGCCGGTCGGCCGGGCCGAGCGGCTCGGGGGGCGCGTCGCCGAGACGCTCGAAGCCGATCAGGGGCTCGGCCCGCACGGCCCGGCCTTGCGGATGGGCGTCCCATTCCGCGAAGCTCCGCATGGCGGTCACGCACAACCCGGCCTCGGCCGCCGCGTCCTCAAGGGCGAACGCCGTCCAGCCGGCCAGTGCCGCCCGCACCGCGTCGCGGTCATGCGCGCAGCCGAGCAGGCGGAGCACGCCGTCGCGATGATGCGGGAAGTTGGTGTGCAGCCGGACGAACCGGCCGTCGCCGCAGGGATAGGTGCCGACGATCTTGTCCCACGGCTCGGCGGGCGGGGCGCCGTTCACCCGCATCCAGGCCTCGGAGTGGAACTCGGTCGCGGCATGGGACATGTCCACGCTGACGGTTTGGCGCGGCAGGCCGCGCAGGCGGCCGAGCGTCGCCGCAGCGA
>JBAWFF010000523.1:0-7200 GCA_049591635.1 Acetobacteraceae bacterium | reverse complement strand
GGCCACCGGCGGTCGGACGGAGATATGGACGCGGCCCTCGGACTTGCGCTGGAACTCCACCTTGCCGTCGACGAGGGCGAAGATGGTGTGATCCTTGCCGAGGCCGACGTTCTGGCCGGGCTTCCACCTGGTGCCACGCTGGCGAACCAGGATGTTGCCGGCGACGACGGCCTCACCGCCATACTTTTTGATCCCGAGCCGCCGTCCCGCGGTGTCACGCCCATTGCGGGAGGAACCGCCGGCCTTCTTATGTGCCATCTCAGGCTACTCCTTCCGTCGATGCGGCACCGGATTCGTCCGCCGTCTCACCCTCGGGAGTGGCTTGGGCCGTCGCCCGCGGGGCGGCACGCAATGCGGCGCCGTCGGCACCCACGATCCCGGTCACCCGCAACACCGTCACATGCTGGCGGTGCCCGGCCTTGCGCCGGCTGTTCTGCCGGCGGCGCTTCTTGAAGATGATGACCTTGTCGAGCCGGTCCTGGGCGATGACAGTCGCGGTCACCGCCGCGCCAGCAACCACTGGACCGCCGATCGTCAGGCCGTCCACATCACCCACCGCGAGCACGTCGGTGAAGGTCACGGTGGAGGCCGCGTCGGCTTCCAGCTTCTCCACTTTCAGGACCGCGTTGGGCGTGACCCGATACTGCTTTCCGCCGGTGCGGATCACTGCAAACATGAATGCTTCCCAAGGATTAGCGGCGGCTAGGCGCAGGGCGCAGCCACCGCGTAGGGGCGGGTTATAACGCCGAGGCTGCCGATGTCAACGCGGGCCCACCGACGATCGGATGGCAAGAGATCAGGCCAAGGCTTCGAACGCGCTCGCCAGCTGGTTGTAAGCCGCGTCAGGCGTCAACTGACCGCTCTCGATCACGCCGTTGCGCCAACCGTGCCAATACCCCCGCGAGCGGCTGGAATCTGGTGTGCCGGTCGCGTGGAATCCATCGAGATAACCCTCGAGGATATCACCATCATCGAGGGTCTTAAAGTCCGACACTGTCTGCACAGAGCGAAATTCGGCCATTTCTTCCTCTCCGTACGTCCGCAATCCCCGCAATTTGGACGCGTCTTTGGGCCTTCGCCGTGCGTTGCGCAAGCATCTTTAGACGACCGCTGATCTTCTCGCTACTTCTGTCACGTTCTTCCACCGCTACCTCAACAAGGGGTGAACTTCCATGAGTGCTCAGATACAGCTTTCAACCCCACCCACCCCTCCGGCCAAGCTTCGCGCCAACGTCGCGCGCCGCAACGCCGACCGGATCTACGTAGCCCGCCGAGCACTCGACACGAGAACGCGCAGGGACGCCTATGATCTACGTCACAGAAGCTACCTCGCCTCCGGTTACATCGACCCGCAGCCGGACGGGCTGTTTTCGGATCATTACGACTCCTTGCCCGGTTCGCACACGATGGTCGTCTACCAGCAGGAAAAGGCGGTCGCCGCCGTGCGGGTGTGCTTCCTTTCCTCGGACAGCCTCGACGCATCGCCCGCCGGCACGACCTTCCCCGCCGAGGTGGGCGCCCTTCTCGCCGACCTGCCCCGCCGCGGCGGCAGGGCGCAGGGCGCCGAGATCACCCGCCTGGTTCGAAGCCCAGCCGCGGAGAACAACCAGGGCCTGGTCTTCCTCCTGCTACGCTTGGCCGGCTATCTCGCCCTTCAGGAAGACGTCCCGCTCCTGATGTCGTGCGTCCGCCAGAACCATGTCCCGTTCTATCGCCGCATCGGATGCCACACCGCGAGCGGCCTGCGCCCGTACCCTGGGCTCAAGTGCCCGATGCAGTTGCTGGCCTGCCCGCGGGAGAATTACGACGAGGCGTGCGCCGCGTTTCCGATCATGAACCCATTCGCCGGGCCGGCCGACGGTTTCGAGGGGTTCATGGAGGGAAAGTCGGTTATAATGCCACTCCTTCCAGGCGCCTGAGACGATGAATTCCGACCCGCTTTCGTGGCTCGTGCTCATTTTCGGCTTCGGCTGCTTTATCCCGTTCATGTGGGCGACACGCCAACACTTCCTCGTATCCGGCCCGTTGCCGGCGGGGATGCGGATGGTGATCATACTCAGCTTCGTGGGCGCGATATGGTTCGTTGTGCGGATCGTCGTCTCTGGCGTCGGACCAGGCGCGCCATACGCGTTGGCCTTGATGGCGGTCGCCCTGGGAGTGTTCTGCTGGACGGTTGGGACAACCCGGGAGCGTCGCCTGCCCATCGCCTTCGCCGACGACATGCCGAATTTCATATACAAGGCTGGACCGTACCGATATCTCCGGCATCCCTTCTACATGTCGTATATCCTTTGCTGGACCGGGACGAGCCTCGCCACGCGTGGCGTCTGGAGCTGGGTGGTACCGCTCGTCATGACCACCGTCTACGTCGCCGTCGCGCGGCGTGAGGAACAGAAGTTCAGTCTCTCCAGGCTATCCGGGGACTACGACGTCTATCGAAAAAAGACCGCGATGTTCATCCCGACCTATCACATGCGCGGCGCTGACGAGGACCGGCGTTGATCGGCTATACCGAAGGTCCGACATTTCGACGCCATGCCGTCATTCCCGCCCAAGCGGGAACCCAGGCGGTTCGAGCGCGATCCCGAGTTGGCCGCCTACCCGGTAATGACGAATGAGAGTCAATGCCTTGAACGCCTGGCGATATCCTTGAAGACCTGGTTGATCGAGGCATCCCGGCTGCTGCGCCCAGAGGGCGTGCTGCAATACAGCGGCGAGGTCGCCGCCGAACAGGCCTGGCTGCTCTCTCGGACCTGCTATGTCTACTCAATCTTCGGAACCACCAGCATCGCCCTTATCACGGCGGATTTCTGGGGCCGACTTGGATGCCCCGGCATCGCCACCGCCGGACTGATTCCTGTCCTCTATGGGCTGTTGCTGCTTCGGGTCCGGGCACTCTACCGCTCCGACGATACGTCGCGCTTCCTTCGATCGGCCTCGTTTCTTCTGATCCTGATCGGGATCGATTGGGGATTTCTCATCTATATCTTGGGCCTGGACTCCGACATTACCCAGCGGAGCTTGCTCGCGGCGGTCATGGTCGGGCTGGTATCGACACCCATCATTACCGTGCCGTTTTCCGCCGCCCTCGCGTTTCTTATCCCCTGCGGTATTTCGTCGATGCTGACGCTCGGCGTCATCCTGAAGCCGCGCGATCCGTTCCTGCTCCTATGCTTCTCGGGCTACTTGTCTTTCGTCTATGTCAGCACTGTCCTGCTCAACCGTTCTTCCCTGGAACGTGCCGCGACGCGGATCAGGCTGCAGCATCAGAACGAGGTCATCAGCCTGTTCCTGCGCGACTACCAGGAGAATGCCACCGACTGGCTGTGGGAGACCGACCGCGACCTGCGGTTCCAGAACATCTCACCCCGCTTTGCCGTCGCCCTAAAGGCCATTCCCGCCGACCTGCACCAGGCACCGCTTCAGTTGGTCGCCGCGGATGACCGGATCTCCGGTCTCTCGGCGGTCTTGGAGATGTGCGAGCGCAGACAGGCCTTTCGCGACGTCGCGGTCCGGTTCGATCTGGATCACGGCGCAAGATGGTGGTCGATCACCGGACAGCCGGTTTACGATATGAACGCGCGTTTCAAGGGCTATCGCGGCATCGGCTCCGACATCACCGAAGCCCGCCGATCAGAGAGCAAGATCCAATACCTTGCCAACCACGACAGCCTGACGGGCCTGCCCAACCGCTCCCGCTTCATCACGGAACTGGAGGCATTCTGCCTGAACGCGGTCTCCCCCGATGCGGAGCAGACGCGGCGCGGGCGAAGCGTCGGACCGTCGTTCGCACTCCTATTGCTCGATCTCGACCGGTTCAAGGACGTGAACGACACCTACGGCCACCCGACTGGCGACGCCTTGCTCGTCGCGGTGGCCGAGCGGCTGCGGCGCATCCTGCGCGACGATGGCTTCCCAGCCCGATTGGGTGGCGACGAATTCGCGATCCTCCTGCCGATATCGGAAGCCGCGGAAGCTTCCGTCGTCGCCAACCGGATCATACAGACCTTGCAGGAGGCCTATGCGTTCCGTGACGTGACTTTGCGCCCGAGTGCGAGCGTTGGCATCACCGTCGCGCCGGCAGACGGCACCGACGCCGCCGAACTGATGCGGAGCGCCGATCTCGCACTCTACGCGGTCAAGGCGGAGGGCCGCGGAGCGTGGCGGTACTATCGGCCGGGAATGGACGCCGACCAGACCGACCGCACCGCGCTTCGCATGGAACTCAAGAGCGCGGTGGCGACAGACGATTTCCAGGTCGAGTATCAACCGATCATCGATCTGGCGACCATGCGGATCACCACGATCGAGGCATTGATCCGCTGGAACCACCCGGCCCGGGGGTGGATCAGCCCCTCCGTCTTCATTCCGATCGCCGAGGAGTCAGGCTTGATCTCCGAAATCGGCGCGGCGGTCCTGGATCGTGCCTGCCGCGCGGCAGCAAGCTGGCCGGGTGACATGCGGCTGGCGGTGAACGTCTCCGCGCTGCAATTCCGCGATCCGGATTTTCTGTCGCTCATCGACCGCGCTCTGTTCGCTAGCGGCCTGGCGGCGGGCCGGCTCGAGGTCGAACTGACAGAGCGCGTGGTGCTCGATGAGAACGAAAACTCCTTTTCCGTCATCGCCAGCCTCCATCAGCGGGGCGTTCGCATCATCCTCGACGATTTCGGCACCGGCTACGCCTCGCTCGCCACGCTGACCCGGTTCGAATTCGACGGCTTCAAGATCGACGGACGCTTCACCGCCGCGCTCGAGACGGACGGAAAGGCGCGGGCCATCGTGCGCTCGATCGGTCGGATCGCCGCGGACATGGCACTGCCGGTCACCGCCGAGGGGATCGAGACGCGGGCGCAGCTCCGTCTCGTGACGGAACTCGGCATCTCGCATGGTCAGGGCTTCTTCCTTGGCCGACCGCATGACGCGGAAGGCCTGCTGGCGGCCGGGAAATACCTGGGCGCGGAGACCGCACCGTCCTAGCCCGCTGGCGCGAGCCGGGCCTGTCGCGCCGCCCGAGGCCCGCGTGCGACGGTCTGCCCGACCTCGAGATCGGCCAACACCCGTTCCATCGCCGGATCATCGCTCGGTCCGAACGCGGCGCGATGGCGGCGCACCCGCTCGCCGATCTCGGTGGCCAGCAGGCGAAGCCCGATCGCCTCGGCGGCGTGCTCGGCAAGCTGCCCCGCGTCCAGCACCGCCGCGATCCTGGCCGCCCCCGCTTCGAGCACGGCGGTCAGCGCGATCAGCCCACCCAGCGCGTGCGCCTCCCCACCCAGGCGCCCGACCAGGAATCGCAGGGCGCCGCCCAGCGCGGACAATCCGACCGCATCCTCCACGTCGCGGAACGGCAACCCCATCGTCTCATAGGCGGTGCCGGGCGCGCCGAGCAACGCGGCGCGAGATACCTCGCAGTCGCGCAGGGACAACCCGCAATGGCGAGTCTCCGTCGGATGGATTGTCAGCCCAGGCGTATCGCGCGGGACCAGGAAGGCGCCGTACCGTTTGCGGCCGTTCTCGACGGCCATGATCGCCAGCACGACGAAGACCGCCGCGAACGGGCCGTTGCTCGCCCACGCCTTTTCCCCGCTCAGCCGCCAGCCGTCGCCGGACGGCTCCGCCCGTGTGCTCAGATGCTTGGGATGCGCCCCGACGTCCGGCTCGGAGATCGCGACGGCGGCGGTGCGGCGCAGCCATATGGCGCGCTGCATCGGCGTGCCGAAGCCCCCGATGAAGAACCGCGCGACCACTTGCCGGCCGGCGAACGCGCCGGCCAGATCCATCCGGCCGGTCCGCGCGACCAGCGCCGCCTCGGCGCGCGCGATCGCCGCGTACCCATCCGCCCCGAGGCCGACCTCCAGCAACGCATCGAGTTCGCCGAACGGGTCGTCCATGCAGTTCAGGCTGCCTGTTTCGCCAGCATCCCTTGGGCAATCAGCGTCTCGGCGATCTGCACGGCGTTCAGCGCCGCGCCTTTGCGGAGGTTGTCGGACACGCACCAGAACGACAGGCCGTGCTCCACCGTCGGGTCCTTGCGGATGCGGCTGACATAGACCGCGTCCTCGCCGGCGGATTCGAGCGGGGTCATGTAGCCGCCGTCCTCGCGGTGATCGACAACCTCGATGCCCGGCGCCTCGCGCAGCGCGGCGCGCGCCTCGCCGACCGTCACTGGACGCTCGAAGACGACGTTGACCGCCTCGCCGTGGCCGATGAACACAGGCACGCGGACGCAGGTGGCGTGCACCAGGATATCGGGGTCGAGTATCTTACGGGTCTCCACCGCCATCTTCCACTCCTCCTTGGTCGAGCCGTCCTCCATGAACTTGTCGATGTGGGGGATGCAGTTGAAGGCGATCTCCTTGGTGAATTGCTCGGGCTTGTCTGACTCGTGGACGAACACCGACTTGGTGTGTGCGAACAACTCGTCCATGCCCTCTTTTCCGGCGCCGGAAACCGACTGGTAGGTGGCGACCACCACGCGCCTGATCTTGAACCGATCGTGCAGCGGCTTCAGCGCGACCACCATCTGGATGGTGCTGCAATTCGGGTTGGCGATGATATTGCGCCGGGCGAATTTCGCCAGGTGGTGCGGGTTCACCTCCGGCACCACGAGCGGCACGTCGGGTTCCATGCGGAACTGGCTGGTGTTGTCGATCACCACGCAGCCGGCGGCGGCCGCGCGCGGCGCATGGATCGCCGAGACCGCGGCACCCGGGCTGAACAGCGCGATGTCCCAGCCATGGAAGTCGAAGCTGTCGAGCGACTTCACCTTCAGCACGAGCTTGTCGCCGAACGACACTTCGGAGCCGGCAGACCGACCCGAGGCGATCGCCGCCACTTCATCGACAGGGAAGCGACGCTCGGCGAGCGTCTTCAGCATCTCGCGCCCGACCGCCCCGGTGGCGCCGACGACCGCGACCCTGTAGCCCATCTCGTGCGTACTCCCGTCAAGGCGGCCCGTGCCGCGCCAGCGCGTAGGTATAGGCGCGCGAGACCGGCGGCAAGCGCAGCGATGCCGGCCCAGGGGGAGGGCCAGCCCTTTCGGACTGGCCCGGCCCCTTACCGCCGGCGTATAATGATCTGTCCGGGTTCAGACACATATGAGACGCGAGGGCTCTTGAAAGAGCTTGGGGATCTCGGAGGCTGGGGTTGCGAGACCAACAGCTTCCGGAGACCCCCAATGAAGGTTTTTGGCCTTCAGGCCAC
>JBAWFF010000522.1:0-11078 GCA_049591635.1 Acetobacteraceae bacterium | reverse complement strand
GTTCGAGGGGCGCGCCGGCCACCGGGCCAGCGAGGACGCCCGCGAGCGCATCCAAAAAGCTCGCGGATGCCGTCGCCTCGGGCATCGGCGCGCGCGCGGCGACCGGAACGATGGGCGCCGTGGACGTCGCCGCCTGTGGGATGCTGTCGATCACGGGCGGGACGAATGCAACCCGCGGACCACTCGCCCGGCTTGCGTGGGACGCGCCGGCACGGCGGCGAATGGGCACATCCTGCCCGGCGCTTCCTGCCCGCTCGAGCGGAATCGACGGTCCCAGTCGGCCCGCGCGCCTTGAAGCGGGAGGCTGGCACGGTTCCTGCGAAGTCCGGGCGCGGCGTTTCGTGGCCGCGACGGAGCGAGCCATGTCCCTGTTCAGTGCCCTCGACACCGCCGTCAGCGGACTGACCGCGCAATCCGCCGCGTTCGGCAACATCAGCGACAATGTCGCCAATAGCCAGACCGTCGGCTACAAAGGGGTCGATACCAGCTTCATCGATTACGTCACCACGAGTACCGCGCAGCAGAACGAACCCGGAGCGGTGGCCACCCGGCCGGACTATACCAACAACGTCCAGGGCACGATCTCGCAGAGCTCGGACCCGCTCGCCCTCGCCATCTCCGGCAATGGCTTTTTCGCCGTTTCGCAGCCGAACGGCGTGGTCAAGGGCAGCACGCTGCCGACCTTCGGGGCGGAGACATCGTACACCCGCGCCGGCGACTTCCAGCTCGACCAGAACGGTTATCTGGTCAACAGCCAGGGAAACTACTTGCAGGGTTGGACGGTGGACCCGGCCACCGGCGTCGCCAACCAGTCCACCCTCTCGCCGATCCAGATCGCGGAGGCGCCGTTCAATCCGATCGCCACGTCCAGCATCGGCCTGTCGGCCAATATTCCGGCCGGAAGCGCGACGCCGGCATCCTCGCAGGTGGACCTCTACGACGCCACCGGAGCACTGCACGCCCTGACGATCGGCTGGACGCCCGCCGGAGCCAACGCGTGGACCGCCACCCTCAGTTCGCCCGATGTCGCCGGCACCACGATCGGCAGCGCGACTGTGCAATTCGGCACCAGCGGCGTCGCGGCGGGCACGATCGGCTCGTTCACCGGCGCGAGCGGCGTGACCCCCTCGGCGTTCAGCGCCGGCGCCCCGGCGAACCTGACATTCACCGCCGATTTCGGCGCCGGGCCGCAAACCGTCACCTTGGGCCTCGGCGATTTCGGTTCGTCCTCCGGCGTGACGCAGTTCGCCGGAACCGCCTACAGCGCGAGCAACATCACCCAGAACGGGGTGCCGGCCGGCAGCTTCACCAGCCTCGCCATGACCAGCACCGGCAACGTCGTCGCCAATTACAGCAACGGCCAGTCGCAGGTGGTCGCGCAAGTTCCCGTCATCACGTTCGCCAATCCAGACGCGCTGCAACGCCAGGATGGCCAGGCGTTCACGGCGACGATCAATTCCGGCGACCCGATCGCGCAGAACCAGGACAGCAACGGCGCGGGAAGCCTCGTCACCGGCTCGGTGGAAAGCTCCAACGTCGATATCGCGAGCGAGTTCAGCAAGCTGATCGTCGCGCAGGAGGCCTACAGCGCCAACGCCAAGATGATCACGACCGGCGACACGATGCTCCAGGTCACCATCAACATGAAGACCTGAGACGATGAGCCTCGACGCGTCCCTCTCGATCGCCGGCAGCGGCCTCGCCGCGATCAATGCCGAGCTTGCCCTCGTCTCGCACAACGTCGCCAACGCGAGCACGCCCGGCTATGCGAGCGAGACCGCCGCCGAGCAGAGCGTCACGGCGGGCGGCATCGGAATAGGCGTCCGCTCGGCTCCGGCGCAACGCGACGTGGATCAGGCGCTGCAAACCGAGGTCCTGGGGCAGAACGCGACCACCGCCGGCCTCGCCACGACCTCGGCCGCGCTGACCGCGCTCGACGCGGTGCAGGGGACGCCGGGCCAAGGTCAGGATCTGGCAAGCCTTCTCGGCAACGTCGAGGATGCGTTCTCGACGCTACTGAACGATCCGAGCAACGCCACGCAACAGGCGAGCGTCGTGGCTTCCGCCGGCACGTTGGCAAGCGGCATCAACACGCTCGGCAACGCTTACACGACGCAGCGCCAGGACGCGCAGAACGCCATCGTCAGCGAGGTCGGCACGATCAACGCCGATCTCGGGACCATCGGCGGCCTGTCGAACCAGATCATCGCGGGCAAGGCGGCGGGACAGAGCACCGCCGATCTGGAGAATCAGCGCGACACCGCCATCGCCAACCTCTCGCAGCTGGTCGGCGTGAACGTGCTCCAGCAGGCGAACGGCGACGTGCTGCTCACCACCACGAGCGGCGTCACCTTGCCGACCCGCGGCGTGGCCAATCCGCTCGCCACCACCGGCGCCACAGTGGCGCCGGGGACGTCCTATCCCGGCGGCGGCATTCCGGCGATCACCCTGGGCGGGGTGGACGTGACCGCCGGGCTTCAGGGCGGGCAGATCGGCGCCAACATCACGCTGCGTGACACGACGTTGCCGACCTATCAGGCCGAACTCGACGAGTTCTCCCAGAACCTCGCCGCCGGCTTCTCGGCACAGGGCTTGCCGCTGTTCACCGACACCGCCGGCACCGTGCCCGCCGGCGGCGGCGCGCCGGTGCAATCGGGCTATGTCGGGTTCGCCGTCCAGATCCAGGTGAACCCGGCCGTCGCCGCCAACCCGGCCGCCGTGCGCGACGGCATTCCGTCGGTCAACGCGGGCGGCACCGCCGGCTTCGCGACCGTGATCAACGACGTCCTCGACAACGTTCTCGGCAACGCTCCGGTCGTGGGGGGGCACACCACCGGCCTCGGCCCGACGGGAACCCTGATCGCGCCGTTCGCCCCGCCCGCCACGCTGGCCGGATTCGCGACCAGCCTGGTCGGTACCCAGGCATCCGACAGCGCCGGGGCCAGCAGCCAACTCGCAACCGAGCAGGCGGTGCAGACCAGCCTGCAAGGCCAGGTGAACGGGGAAACCGGGGTGGACATGGATGCCCAGATGTCGAACCTGATCGCGTTGCAGAACGCCTACGGCGCCAACGCCAAGGTCATCGGTGCGGTGCAGAGCCTGTACAGCGCCCTCCTCGCGATGGTTAATCCATGAGCGGGATCGCGAGCGTGCCCGCGCCGGGCGGCTACGGGCTGCTGCAAACGCTCGTGGCCGACAGCGCCAACGTGCGCCAGCGCCTCGGTCAGCTGACCGAACAGGCAAGCACGGGATTCCTGTCGAACACCTATTCCGGCCTCGGCGCCGGCGCCTCGACGTCGCTCAATCTCAACCCGGAGATCGCCAACCTCCAGACCTGGCAGAACAACATCTCCGCCGCCACCGGCCAGATGGGCGTGACCCAGACCACGATGACGCAAATCCAGCAGATCGCGGCGAATTTCTATGCCGACATGCCCAACCTCAACGGAATCAATCCATCCGAGGTGGACAGCGTCGCGACCTCCGCCCAGGACGCGCTGAAGGAGGTCGCTGGGCTGCTCGATACCCAGGACGGCGGCACCTATGTCTTCGGCGGCGCCGATTCGGCGAACGCGCCGGTACCCGATCCCAGCGGCGTCCTCGCCTCCGGCTTCTATACCCAGATCGCGACGGCGGTCGGCAGTCTCGGGGGTGCCGGTGCCGCCGCCACCGCCGCGGCGACGCTCGGCATCGCCAGTTCCAACGCCGCCGGGACCTCACCATTCTCCGCATATATGTCGCAGCCCGCGAGCACGCTCCAGGCGCAGATCCCCACCGTTCAGACGGGCGAGGGCCAGAGCACGCCGATCGGCCTGCTCGCCAGCGCCAACACCGCCATCGCCTCGACCGGGAGTTCGACGACCGGCTCCTACATGCGCGATCTGATGCGCTCCCTCGCCACGCTCGGCTCGCTGTCGAGCACCCAGGTGAACGACGCCGGGTTCGCCGGGCTGGTGGCCGACACGACCAGCAGCCTGCAAGGCGCCATCAGCGCGATGGCCGGCGACGCCGGCGTGCTGGGCAACCGGCAAGCCGCGCTGACCGCGACGCAGACCAACCTCGCCGATACCCAGACGGCGCTCACCACCCAGGTCGGCACGGCGCAGGACGCCAATATGGCGCGGACCCTGTCGGACATCACGCAGACCCAGACGCAGCTGGAGGCGTCCTATCAGGTCATCGCCGGCGTGAGCGGGCTGTCGCTCGCGAAACTCCTGCCGCTGGGCGCGTGATGCTTCACCGGCTGTTAACCCAACCGCCCCAGAATGGGGGCCTGCCCGCAAAAAGCGGGGCTAAACGCAACTATGTGGGCGAAAGGTAAGAAACCCATGACCTTCTCGATCAATACCAACGTAGGCGCGCAGATCGCGCTCCAATCGCTGGGCGTCACCAGTTCCCAACTCGCGGCGACGGAAAAGCAGATCTCCACGGGCTACCGGGTCGCCGACGCCACCGACGACGGCGCGGCGTACGCTGTTGCCCAAGGCGTCCGCGCCACCGTCGGCGCGCTGACCAGCGCCAACCAGCAACTCGGCAACGTCAATGGATTGCTTACGACGACCCTGACCGGCCTGAACAGTGCGTCCAATACGATCAACGACCTGAACACGGTCCTCGTGAAGCTGGCCGACGGCAACACGCAGGGAAACCAGCGGACCCAATATCAGGCGCAGTACGCCACCGACGTGAGCGAGCTCAAGGCCCAGCTCAACGGTGCCAACTACAACGGGAAGACGCTGATCGGCAATGTGGGCGGCGCGCCTGCCGGCGTCACGTTCGGCCGCACGGCGGTGGTGCAGGATCAGATCGGCACGACGTACGGCATCGCGACGTTCAGCGGAAACAGCCTCTACACGTCGCTGAACGTCACCACGTTCACCTCCACCGCCGCGCAGACCTTCCTGACCGGAACGTTCGCGCGCGCGCTCAACACGATCGGCAACCAGCTCAACAGCTATGGCGCGTCGTCCAACTACGTCGACTCGCAGGTCAGCTATAACAGCGACAAGATCGACGCCCTCAACACGGGCCTCGGATCGCTGATCGATGCGAACCTCGCCCAGGAGTCGGCGCAGCTGCAAGCGTTGCAGATCCGTCAGCAGCTTGGCACCCAGGCGCTCAGCTTGGCGAACCAGGCGCCGCAGACGTTGCTGAGCCTGTTCAAGTAGCGGGCTGTTCAAGTAGCGGACACCGGGCGGGCCGAAGACCCGCCCGTGTTCCTCCCCATGATTTAGACGGCGCCGAGCACGAGGCGGTCCAGGAAAAGCCGATGTCCACTCTGGTTCTCGAACTGCGCCAGGGCGAGGTCATGATCGTCAACGGCGCCCCCATCCGGTTCCGCACCAAGTCGCGGATCGAGCTTACCGCGAAGGCGCGCTTCCTGTTCGGCAAGCAGATCATGGCGCCGGACCAGGCGGACAGCCCGGCGCGGCGCATCTATTTCGCGTTGCAGTCCGCCTATATCGGCAATGAGGAGGAGCGTGCCGGCGGCCTGGTGTCCGCCCGCGCCCTGATCGGCGAATTCGACGCGGCGACGACGTCGGCACTGGCGCGCGACATGCTCGGCAGGGCGCTCGCGGCTGCCGAGACGGACGATTGCTACCAGGCCCTCAAGCTTGCCCGACGGATCATCCAACACGAAGACGCCGTCCTCGGCCGCTCGACCGCATCCCCCCAACTCAACAGGAACGAGCCGCACCCATGCAGACCATGATCCGCGCGACCAACGCCTATCAGCAGGCCGCGACCCATCGCAGCATACGCGAGCAGGAGGCCGATATTTTCCGCCACGCGATCGCGGCGCTGCGCACCGCGCGCGGCGCGGACAAGATGACGCGGGCGCGCGCGGTGGCGGACAACCGGCGTCTCTGGTTGACGGTGCACGACCTCATGAGCGACCCCGGCAATGCGCTGCCGCCCGAATTGCGCGCCTCGATCGTCTCCGTCGGGATCTCGGTCCGCCGCGAGATGGAGGGCGAAAATCCGGACTTCGGCTTCCTCATCTCGATCAACGAGCACATGGCCGCGGGTCTGGGCAGCCAGGACTAGACGCATGAGCCTCAGCCTCGGCGACATATCCACGCTGTTCGGCACGGCGGCGTCGCAGACGAGCACCGGAAGTCTGCTCCAGATCCTTTACGGCGGCGCCACCCAATCCGCCGCGTCGGGCGGGAACCCGTTGCCCGCGCTGTCGCAGGCCGAGGCCAACCAGACGAAAGACATCCAGACGACGGCGCAGCAGCCGGCGGTGGCGCGCGCCATCAGCCAGTTCACCGCCGCGGTCAAATCGGCCACCAGCGTTAAGCAATTGCTGCAAAATCCCGCCGTCCTGCAGGTGCTGCTCACGGCGAACGGCCTTGGAGACCAGACGCAGTACACGGCGCTCGCGCAGAAGGCGCTGACCTCGGACCCGGGCGATCCGAAATCGCTGGTCAACCAGCTCTCCAACACCGCCTGGAAATCGGCCGCGCAGACCTATGACTTCGCGACAAAGGGCCTCTCGACCATCCAGCAGCCATCGGTCATCTCGACCATCGCCAACGCCTATGCCGAAGTGACCTGGCGGAATTCGCTGGACGCCACCACGCCCGGCCTTTCGAACGCACTGGCGTTCCGTCAGGAGGCGTCCGGGATCACCTCGGTCGACCAGATCCTCGGCGATCCCGTCCTGCGCACCGTTGTCACCACTGCCCTCGGCATCCCCGAGCAGATCGCCTTCCAGCCGCTCGAGGCGCAAGAGCGGGCGATCAGCAGTCAAGTGAACATCTCGCGGTTCAAGGATCCGCATTTCGTCGAGACATTCACGCAGCAGTACTTGCTGGCCGCCGGCCAGGCCGCCAGCAGCACCAGCAGCACGGCGACGGACCTCTCGACACTCGCGGCGCAATCGCAAGGCCTGGTGGTCTGATCACGCGACGCCACGGCTCAAAAGGAGCTTCCCGATGGATGGAATGGCCGCCGATCCCGACCTCGACCGCCTGTTGACGCGGACGGCGGAATTCATCGATTCGGGCCGCTTCGGTACCGCGCGCCCACTGCTCGCCGCCGTCAGCCGCCTCTCCCCGCCCAGCGCGCGGCTGGCGGAGCTGACCGGCGTCCTCGCCCTGAAACAGGCTCGCCTGCCGGAGGCGCGCGAGGGCCTCGACGGCGCGATCCTGTCATGGCCGGCCGACGCCGGCCTGCGGAAATGCCGCGCCGACGTGCGACGCCAGCTTGGCGATGCCGTGGGCGCCGCCCAGGACGCCGCCGAGGCCGTGATCCTGGCGCCGCACGACGCCGACGCGAAGGCCATCCTCGGGGTCGTGCTCCTCGGCTTCGGCAATGCCAAGGATGCGCGCGCCTGCCTCGCCGAGGCGACGGCGGCGCAGCCCGCCAACCCGCTGTTCCGCTTGGCGCTGTCGGACGCCGAGTTCCTCTGTGGCGAAGATGACGCCGCCGCCGTCACGCTGGCCGACGGCATCGGGCTCGCGCCGACCGAAATCGGCCTGCGAAACGCAGCGGTGCTGCTCGCCGTGCGGCGGAACCGCTTCGCCGACGCCGTGGACCTGGCCGAGGCGGCGCGGCGCGCCGGCGCGGTCGATGCCTGTCTGTTCGGCCTGAAGGGCCACGCGCTGTCCAGCCTCGGGCGCCATGACGAAGCCGCCGATGCGTACGCCGAGGCGCTGAAGCTCGGCCCGGAGGATCCGTATGTGCGCCACCTGGTCGCCGCCTCGGGAACGCTGAACCAGGGCGATCGCGCGCCCGCGCCGTACGTCCGCACCGTCTTCGACGGCTACGCCCCGCGCTTCGAGGCCCATCTGATTTCGCTCGGCTATCGCATACCGGGCCTGATGCGCGCCGCGCTGCTGCGCCATGCCGCGAGCACCGACGGCCAGCAATTCGGCCCGGTGCTCGATCTCGGGTGCGGGACAGGGCTGGTCGCGGTGGCGCTGCTCGATCTTGCGTTCGGTCCGATCACCGGCGTCGATCTGTCGCCGAGAATGCTGGCCGCCGCGGCCGCCAAGGGGCTCTATGCCGAGCTTCGCGAGGACGACATCCTCAATGCGCTGGACACCGACGCGACGCTCTGGCGCGCGGTGCTGGCCGCCGACGTGTTCTGCTACTTCGGCGCGCTGCAGGGCGTCATGGAAGCGGTTCGCCGCCGCCTTGCCGCCGGCGGCCTGTTCCTGTTCAGCCTCGAAACCTCGGAGGAGGCCGCCCAGGCGGCGCAAGGCTGGTACCTCGACCGGCTCGGCCGCTATTCGCACGCCCCGGCCTATGTCCGCCGGTGCGCCGAGGCGGCGGGTCTGGCGGTACGCGAAATGACGCCGGAGACCCAGCGCTGGGAGGCCGACTCCCCGGTGCCCGGCCTCCTGGTCGTGCTGTCGGGCGCATGAGCACGGCGGTTGCCGAGCTGTCTCCGGCCGACGATCTGCTGACGCGCGGCACCGCGTTGCTTGCGCAAGGGAGGCCACACGACGCGGTCGCGTTGCTGCTGCGCTGCACCGGCCTGGCGCCCGACCACGCCGAGGCATGGCACGCCCTGGGCGCGGCGCTTTTTCAGGATGGCGCGTCGTTGCGCGCGCTCGGCGCGCTCGGGCGCGCGCACCGCCTCGCGCCCGGTTCGCTCGACTACGCGTTGAGCCGCGTCGAGGTCGCCTATCGGGCGGGCGTCGGTGAAGCCGAACTGTCCCGACTGGCCGACGACGCCGCCGACAATCCGTTGAACCCGACGCCGCTCGCCGCGTCGGGGCTGCTGTTGCACAGGCTTGGCCGCCACGCCGAAGCGGCCGATTTCCTGGAAGCCGCTTGCACTCTCGAGCCGGGCGATTTCCGGCTCTGGGCGTTGCTGGGAGGCGTCTTCGCACGCGACGATCGACTGCGGCCGGCCGAGGCGGCGATGCGCCGCGCCCTGGCGCTGGACCCGACCGATCACACCCTGCGCCATGACCTCGGCGTCGTGCTCATGCGGATGCACCGCTTCGCCGCGGCCCGAGCGGAGTTGATCCGGGTGCGCGACGCGTGTGGCGTCGACGCGACCCTGTTGTGCAACCTCGCCAACGCCACGCTCTGTCTCGGCTTGCAGGAGGAGGCGCTCGCCATCGCCCGCCAGGCGACGACGCTCGCCCCGGACAATCCGCTCGCGCATCGCGCGGTGGTGAACACGCTTCCCTACGTGGCCGGGGTCAGCGCGACCGCCCTGCTCGCGGCGTCGCGCGCGTGCGCCGCGACCCTGCCGCGCGAGGCATCTCCGCATCGGTTCGTAAATCCACCGGACCCCGACCGCCGGCTGCGGATCGGCCTGCTTGCGGGGATGCTCAAGACCCATCCCGTCGGCTGGCTCACCATCGCCGGGTTCGAGAACCTGGACCCGACCGGATTCGCCTTGATCGGCCTTGCCGACACGCTGCCGAACGACGCCTTGTCGCGCCGGTTCCGCGCCGTCGTCCCGGAATGGCAGTCCATCGCCGCACTCGACGACGACGGCGTGACCGGAGCGGCCCGCTCCCTCGCGATCGACGTGCTGATCGACCTCGGCGGCTATGGCGACATCGGGCGGCTCTCGGCCTGCGCACGCCGGCTGGCGCCGGTGCAGGTGAAATGGGTCGGGATGCAGAACCACTCGACTGGCGTCGCCGAGATGGATTGGTTCGTCACCGACGACTGGGAGACGCCTGCATTCCTCGCCGACGGGTACAGCGAACGGCTTCTGCGCCTGCCGGATGGTTATGTCTGTTACAGCCCCCCGGCCTACGCGCCCGACGTCACATCGCTCCCCGCGCAGGACACCGGACACATCACGTTCGGCTGCTTCACCAATTTCGCCAAGGTCACGCCGTGCGTGATCGCCGCCTGGGCCGCGATCCTCGGGCGGCTGCCGGGCGCCCGTCTGGTGGTGAAAAGCCACGCCCTCGCCGATGCCGATACGGCGGCGCATGTTCGCCACGGGTTCGCCGCCCTGGGCGTCGCCGCCGACCGGCTCGAGTTGCGCGGCCCCTCCCCGCACCGCGTCTTCCTCGGCGAATACGGCGGCATCGACATCGCCCTCGATCCGTTCCCCTATTCCGGCGGGCTGACGACGTGCGAGGCGTTGTGGATGGGCATTCCGACCGTCACGCTGCCCGGCGAGACCTTTGCGTCGCGCCACTCGTTGGGCCATCTCAGCAATGTGGGCCTCGAGGATTGGGTCGCCGCCAGCGCGTCCGACTATGTCGCGCTCGCCGTGGCGAAGGCGGGCGACCTCGACCAGCTCGCCGCGCTGCGCCGCGGCCTGCGCGCGCGCATCAAGGCGAGCCCGCTATGCGATGCGAGGCGCTTCGGCCTCGGCCTCGGCGCCGCGCTGCGTTTCGCTTGGCGCGATTGGTGCGCCGCCCATTAACCGCCGAGCAACCAAGCACGCATATCATCGCACCGTGTCCATGAGCAGGTCCTTCATGCGGGAGCAGCCCACCGTCGACGTGAACCTGTTCGTTTACAACGGCGCGGAAACGGTAGCTCGCGCGATCGACAGCGTCCTGCGTCAGACCTGGAAGTCGCTGTCGCTCACCCTCATCGACGACGGCTCCAACGACGGCACGACCGACGTCCTGGCCGGGTACGCCGCGCGACACTCGCACGTGCATCTGAGGCGGAACCGCCGCAACGGCGGCGCGATCGCGGGCTTCCAGCGCGCCTTCTGGCACGGCGACGCCGACTTCGTGATGCCGAAATCGGGTGACGACCTGATCGCTCCCGACTTCATCGAGCGGATGATGCGCGTCCTGCTCGATAAGCCGGCCTGCGTCATGTGCCACGCCGCCGGCCTCGTGTTCGTCGGCGTCGACGACGTACGGGGCGCCTACCCGGCCGAGCATCGGCTCAGCGCGACCGGCGCCGATCCGGTGGCGCGGGCACGCCACGTCATGCGGCGCTACACCTCCTCGCCGAGCTTCTGGGGCGTCTATCGCCGCGAGGCGGCGGACCGGCTTTCGCCGATCCGCTACCGCGCCGGCTGGGATCACGCCCTGCTCGCAGAACTAGCGCTCCTCGGTGAGATTCGCCACGTCCCGGAGACATTCTATTGGCGCCGCGACGGCGGCAAGCCGGTGCGCCAGCTCGCC
>JBAWFF010000521.1:0-8596 GCA_049591635.1 Acetobacteraceae bacterium | reverse complement strand
GCCCGAGCCCGCCAAGCCCTGATGCTTCGATGAGCATCGAAGTCGCCGTGCGCAGGCTGGCGCACGGCGCGAATCTCCCGCTGCCCGCGTATGCCACCGCCGGCGCCGCCGGGATGGACCTGCTCGCCGCCATCGACACGCCGGTGGTGATCGCGCCCGGCGAGCGCGCGCTCATCCCGACCGGGCTCGCGATCGCGCTGCCCGCCGGGTTCGAGTTGCAAGTGCGCCCACGCTCCGGCCTCGCGCTGCGCCACGGGATCGTTCTCGCCAACAGCCCGGGCACCATCGACGAGGATTATCGGGGTGAGATCCAGGTGATCGTGATGAACGCCGGCGCGGCCTCGTTCACCGTCGAGCGCGGGATGCGGATCGCCCAGGCCGTCCTGGCACCGGTCGTCCGCGTCCAATGGCGGGAGGTCGGCGCGCTGGAAGTGACCGAGCGCGCCGCACGGGGATTTGGCAGCACGGGCCTCGGCGGCTCCTGACCCGAAGCTGTCACGCACTGAAGGGCGTGACACTCGCCGCCTCGCCCGCTAAGGGACCGTTCCCATCGCGGCGCAGCCAATGTCGAGCACCGTCAACCCGGCCTTCCTCGCTCGACGGCGCCTGCCCAATCAATGGGATCTATTCGCGCTTGTGGTTGTCCTTGGCGGACTCGCCGCGATGGCGCGTTTCGCCGGCGGAACGCTCGCCCCGATCAACGCGCCTGGTGCCTTGTCGATCAGCCTCGATCCGGCCTACCTGCCCGGCTACGCGGCGCGCACCACGATGCGGATGTTCGCCGCCCTCGCGGCCTCGCTCCTGTTCACCTTCACCTACGGCACGGCGGCGGCGAAGAGCCGGCGCGCGGGCATCGTGCTGATCCCGCTGCTCGACGTCCTGCAATCGGTGCCGATCCTCGGGTTCCTGACCTTCACCGTGGTGTTCTTCCTCGGCCTGTTCCCCGGCCGCGTCCTCGGCCTCGAACTCGCCGCGATCTTCGCGATCTTCACCAGCCAGGCCTGGAACATGGCGTTCAGCCTGTACCAATCGCTCCGTACCGTACCGGCCGACTTGGCGGAGGCGGCGCAGAGCTTCCAGCTCGGCGCGTGGCAGCGGTTCTGGCGGCTGGAGGTGCCGTTCGCGGTCCCCGGCCTCGTCTGGAACACCATGATGTCCATGTCGGGCGGATGGTTCTTCGTCGTCGCGAGCGAGGCGGTGACGGTCGGGGACAAGACCTGGACCCTGCCCGGGATCGGCTCCTACGTCGCCGTGGCCCTGGAGAAGCGAGACATCGCCGCCGTCGGCTACGCGATCGGCGCGATGCTGGTGGTGATCCTGCTTTACGATCAGCTGCTGTTTCGCCCGCTGGTCGCCTGGTCGGCGAAGTTCCGCTTCGAGACGACCGCTTCGGTGGAGGCGCCCGATCCGTGGCTGCTGCGCCTGCTGCGCCGAACCCGCCTGCTGCGCGCGGCCGGGGCCGTCCTGGGCGACGCCATGACCTGGGCGGGCGGTCTGCGGCTGACCCGCACGCGACGTCAGCCGCAAGCGTTCCGCCGGCCGCCGTCCCGCCTCGCCGATGCGCTCTGGCTGGTCGCCCTGGCGGCGGCGCTCGCCTGGGGCGCGTGGCACCTTCTGCGCCTCGTCTCCGGCCTCCTCACCTGGGGGAATCTTTTGCAGGCGGTGATCCTCGGCGGCTTCACGCTTGCCCGCGTGGCGATCATGATGGCCGTCGCGACGCTGGTCTGGGTGCCGATCGGTGTCTGGCTGGGACTTCGTCCGGCCTGGGCGCGACGAGCCCAGCCGGTGGCGCAGTTCCTGGCGGCGTTCCCGGCGAACCTGCTCTATCCGCCGTTCGTGCTCTTCATCGTCCATTTCCGGCTCAACCCGGACATCTGGCTGACCCCGCTGATGGTGCTCGGGACGCAATGGTACATCCTGTTCAACGTGATCGCCGGAGCCGCCGCGTTTCCGGGCGACCTACGGGAGGTCGCGTCGAGCTTCGCCCTGCGAGGGACGCTCTGGTGGCGACGAGTGATGATCCCCGGCATCTTGGCCTATTACGTCACCGGCGCGATCACCGCTTCCGGCGGATCATGGAACGCGTCCATCGTCGCCGAGGTCGCGACCTGGGGCGACACGACGCTGCGGGCGCACGGCCTCGGATCCTACATAGCGGAGGCGACCGCGAGAGGTGCGATGGCGCAAGTGGTACTGGGTGTCGCGGTGATGTCGGCGTTCGTGCTGATCATCAACAAGCTGCTGTGGCGGCCGCTCTATGACTATGCCAGCCGGCGCCTGACCCTGACATGACGGAGCCCGCGATGAACGCCGAGGGGCCGGTGCTGATGGAAGTGCGCGGCTGCCGCCAAGCCTACCACAAGGAAGCGAGCACGGAACTCGTGGTGCTCGACGACGTGAATCTGTCCCTGCGCGAAGGCGAGATGGTCGCCCTCCTCGGCCGCTCGGGATCGGGCAAGTCCACCCTGCTGCGGATCGTCGCCGGCCTGCTGCGCCCGACCGCGGGGCAGGTGCTGTGGCACGGCAACCAGATCGAGGGGCCGCCCGCCGGGGTCGCCATGGTGTTCCAGAGCTTCGCGCTGTTTCCCTGGCTGACGGTCGAGGAGAACGTGGAGCTTGGTCTGGAGGCGCGTGGCGTCTCCCGCGCCGAGCGGTCGGCGCGCGCCGAGCAAGCCATCGACCTCATTGGCCTCGGTGGGTTCGAGAGCGCCTACCCGAAGGAGCTGTCGGGCGGGATGCGCCAGCGCGTCGGGCTGGCCCGCGCGCTGGTCGTGCATCCCGACCTGCTGCTGATGGACGAGCCGTTCAGCGCGCTCGACGTGCTGACGGCGGAGACGTTGCGGACCGATCTCATCGACCTGTGGGCCGAGGGCCGGCTGCCGTTGAAATCGGTGCTGATGGTCACGCACAACATCGAGGAGGCGGTGCTGATGTGTGACCGCATCCTCGTGTTCTCCGCCAATCCGGGACGGGTCGCCAACGATCTGCCGGTCCCCTTCCCGCACCCGCGCAACCGCATCGACCCGGCGTTCCGCCAACTGGTCGACGACATATACGGGCTGATGACCCGCCGCGCCCCGGTGAAGCCGCGTCCGACCGGGCCGGCGGCGGCGGCGAGCATCGACATGGTCCTGCCGCAGGTCGGGACCAATCTGATGGCGGGGATGATCGAGGCGCTGGCCGCGCCGCCCTACAACGGCAGGGCCGACCTGCCGGCGCTCGCGGGCGCGCTCCAGCTTGAGGTGGATGATCTGTTTCCGCTGGGGGAATCCCTGCAATTGCTGCGCCTGGCGGTGGTGGCGGAAGGCGACATCGTGCTCACCGATCTCGGGCGTGCCTTCGCCACCGCCGACACCGAGGCGCGCAAGCGGATTTTCGCCAACGCCCTGCGCGCCAACGTCCCGTTGGTCGCCATGATCCGCCGGGTGCTCGACGAACGCTGGAACCACCATGCCTCCGCCGTGCGCTTTCGCGAGGAGCTGGAGGATCACATGTCGCCCGAATATGCCGACGAGACGATGCGCGTCGCGATCGCCTGGGGACGCTACGCCGAGTTGTTCAGCTACGACGAGGAGGCCGAGCAGTTCAGCCTGGAGGAGGCGGCGTGACGGAACCCCTCCGGGTCGCCCTTGCCGGAACGCGAGCGCTGTGGCCTCGTCCTCCCGGATCGATCGGGGAGGACGGAATGCGGCGTCGCCTGCGCGCGGCTATGTTTGGGACGGCGACGCTGCTGGTCGTCGGCGGCGCGGCTGCCCAGACCCCGGCCACCCCTACGCCGGCCACCCCTACGCCGGCCACCCCTACGCCAGCCGCCCCTGCCCCAGCCGCTCCTGCCCCCGCGGAGGCAAACGCGCCGGCCAAGCCGAACCCGCCCCCCGCCGACAAGTTCCGCGCCAAGACCGGGGAACTTCGCGCCGCGGTGCTGATCGGGGCGACCGTCGTCAACGACCAGAAGCAGGCCATCGGCACGCTCAGCGACATCCTGCTGGACCAGAACCACAAGGTCACCAGCGCCGTGCTCTCGGTCGGCGGATTCCTCGGCGTCGGCAGCCGCCTGGTGGTGGTCCCGTTCGCCTCTCTGCACATCGAGCCGGACCGAATCGTGCTGCCTGGTGCCACGAAAGTCTCGCTGGAGAACCTGTCCGCCTACCAGGCGGGAGGATAACGATCCCGTGAGACTGGGGCGCTGTCGCGCTTTTTGTCTCGCACCTCGGCGATGCCGCCCGACATTGCCCCGACCAGGACGGAGAACAAGATGGACCGGGTCCAGGTTCGTGAGGCCGCGGGCAGCGGCCTCGACCCCTACCACGTTATCCGCTCTCATACCGAGCATCTGACCGCCGCGCTGAGTGCCGAAGACCAATGCGTGCAATCCATGCCGGATGCCAGTCCGGCCAAATGGCACCGCGCGCATACGACCTGGTTCTTCGAGGAATTCGTCCTGCGGCCGCACCTGCCCGGCTACCGCGGCTTCGATCCGGACTTCCGCTACCTGTTCAACTCGTACTACGAAGCCGTCGGCCCGCGTCACCCGCGGCCCTTTCGCGGCCTGCTGACTCGGCCCTCGAGCGCCCGGGTCGACGCCTATCGCGCTCATGTCGATGCGGCGATGGAGCCGCTGTTGCGTGACCCGCCCGAGGCGGCGGTCGCGCTCATCGAACTCGGGTTGCAGCACGAGCAGCAGCACCAGGAGCTGCTGCTGACCGACATGCTGCACGCCTTCGCCCAGAACCCGCTCTCGCCCGCCGTCCTGCCCGATTGGCGCGAGCCGGTCGGAGTGAGGGGGCAGACCCGCTTCCTCGCGTTCGAGGGCGGCATCGCCCATATCGGCCATGACGGGCGCGGCTTCTGCTTCGACAACGAGGCGCCGCGTCACCGAGCGCTCCTCGAGCCGTTCGAGATAGCCGATCGGCTGGTCCGCAACCGCGACTGGTTGGACTTCGTCACCGATGGCGGCTACCGGACCGTGTCGCTCTGGATGTCGGACGGCTGGGCGCAGGCGCGGGCGTGGGGTTGGGACGCGCCCCTCTACTGGGAGAACCGGGACGGCGCCTGGATGCAGATGGGGCCGGGCGGGCTGGCCCCGCTCGAACCGGACGCACCGGTGCGCCACATCTGCTGGTACGAGGCCGACGCCTACGCCCGCTGGGCCGGCGCCCGCCTGCCCACCGAGGCGGAATGGGAAACCGCCTCCGGCCAGACGTCGCTGCGCGAGCAGACCGGACACGTCTGGCAGTGGACCGAGAGCGCCTACCGCCCCTACCCGGGCTTTCGCGCCGCTCCTGGCGCGGTCGGGGAATACAACGGCAAGTTCATGGTCGGCCAGATGATCCTGCGCGGCGGTTCCCTCGCCACGCCGCCGGGGCACACTCGCCCGACCTACCGCAATTTCTTCCATCCCGACAAACGCTGGCAGTTCACCGGCCTGCGGCTGGCGCGCGATCTCTAGGCAGGCGGAGGACCCATGCCCGACGACAGTATGACGCTCGCTGAGCGGATCGACCCCGACTTAGCGAGTGTCGCGTTACGAGGCCTCCTCGGCATCCCGAAGACGCTTCCCGCCATGCTGTTCTACGACGACGAGGGGTGCCGGCTCTTCTACCGCATCACGGAACTGCCCGAGTACTACCTGACCCGCACGGAGCTTGCGCTGCTCGCCGAGGTCGCCCCGCTCCTCGTGGGACCGCAAGCGGCGCTGATCGAGTATGGCGCGAGCGACGAGACGAAAGCGACGATCCTGTTGGACCAGACGGCAGCATCAGGCAGGCCCGCCTTCGCCGCCTACGTGCCGATCGACGTCGCCGAGACGGCGCTCCTGGCGATGGCGGCGCGGCTCGCCCGCGCGCGGCCGACTCTGAAGGTCTGGCCCGTGGTCGGCGATTTCCTGCGCCCGGTGGCGCTTCCCGCGGCACTGGACGGTCTGGCGCGGCTGGGTTTCTTCCCCGGCTCGACCATCGGCAACCTCGATCCCGCCCAGGCACGGCTGTTCCTGGCGCGGGCGCGGCGCACGCTGGGGACCGGCGCGCGGATGCTGGTCGGCGTCGACCTTCGCAAAGACGCGGCACTGCTGGTCCCCGCCTACGACGACGCCGCCGGCGTCACCGCCGCGTTCAACCGCAACGTCCTCGCCCGCCTCAACCGCGAGGCGGGCGCCGATTTCGACCTCGGCTCCTTCGCCCACCGCGCGGTGTGGAACCCCGAGGAGAGCCGCATCGAGATGCACCTCGTCAGCCGGCGCGCCCAGACGGCGCATATAGACGGCCACGCCATCCGCTTCGCCCCCGGCGAGACCATCCATACGGAGAACAGTTACAAGCATACGCCCGAGGCGTTCCGCGCGATCGCCACCGGCGCCGGCTGGCGGGCGGACCGGATGTGGACCGATCCCGCCCGGTTGTTCTCGCTGCACCTGCTGAGCGGCTGAGGCCGTCCGCCTGGCGGCAGTTTCCGTGTACACAAGTCCCCCGATCGGCGCCTGAAATTGTACAAAACGGGGGTCCGGTAGCAGCGGAACCAAAACTGCAGTTCAGCCGAGCAATGAAGCTGCACTCAGCTGAACGCGCGGCGCACGGCGCTGCTTCCGACCCAAGTCGGTCAGCGCTCAGCCTGAGATCGTGCCGGTAAGCAGCCATTCAGTGGCAGCTGCGCTAATGGCGAGCATCCGAGCGCGTGTTGTCACCCGGCATAATCCGGCTGAAGACGATATCGCTGACAAGGGGCTCAAACGGAACCGCCAGGCTGACAATGTTTCCATCACGGTGAGCAGAGAACGAGACTGGAAGGCGGCCGGGCAGCAGTCCACCAGGCGACGTCGGGAACTCGGGCAGTTCGAAAGTGTCGTAGTGCAGGTGCATGAGCGGTTCAGACATTCCTCGAAACGCCCAGTGCAACCCGCCCTCGGTGTGGGAGATCGTGATGCGGCCATAGCCGTGGTGTTCGTAGTCACCGGCATACTCCACGAGATTGCGGACCGGCTGGACGGATTGGCGACGATTCGCCTCCGATTCCCGTCGGTGCACCTCGACGTGCGCCATGATATGCCGGCGCTGCTGACGAAAGCGATCGAGCCAAGGCAATGGCTCTCTCCCGCACACCCGGTCGAAGACATAATTTGCGAGAGCATGCGGTACGAAAAGCGGGACCATGCCGAGATTCGCGAGCACCGCGACACCAACGGCACGATCGGGCAACAGCATCATTAGCGCGTTCGTGCCGGTCCAACCGCCGCCGTGCCACACAACGCGCTCGCCGCGATAGCTGTGAGTGCGGAAGCCGAGGCCATAATGCACATCGCTGTATTCAGGAAACTCAGACGCACCGACATGCACCCGCGGCTCCTGAAGTTCCCGGATCAAATGCGCGGAAAGAAGCCGTCGTCCTTCAAACTCGCCTTGTCCAAGATGGAAACGAAGCCAGTTGGAAAAGCTTGCAATTGACGTGCTCATGCCACCCGCCGCTATCGCCTGAACAGGCCAAAAATCCGAACGCGAGCGGGTGTCGCCGTCCGCCACATAGGGCGCGGCCGCATTCTCGGTTGCGGCAAGGTGCTCCGCCGTGAATGTAACTTCCATTCGCAACGGATCGGTCAGTCGTGCTCGGATGAATTCGGGCCAGCTCTGACCGCTTACGCGCTCGGCAAGGACACTGGCTGCGACATAGCCAATATTCGAGTACTGGAACGTGGTGCGGATATCGGCACTGAGCTTCAGATATCGCAGTTTCGGTATTATCTGCGGGGCTGAGAGGTCACCAGGCAGCCAAATCCAGTCATGCCGTGGTAGTCCAGAATGGTGGCAAAGCAGATCGCGCACGGTCACCCGGTCACTGGCGACTGGATCATGCAATCTAAACTCCGGGAGATATTCTCGCACCGGCATATTCCAGTCAATCCGCCGCTCGTTCACCAAAAGAGCTAAACCTGTTGCGGTAAATGACTTTGAGACTGACATAAGTTGGAACTGGGTGTCGCTTGTTACACTAAGAGCTGCCTCGACGTCGCGGAGTCCGAACGGCCGTGTGAATGCGATCTCGGCGTCTTGCACCACCGCTACGGCGAGGCCCGGAACCTGCCACTCCGCCATCAGATCCGACATGAGGCATTCGAAATCAGGGATGTGGGGTGCGAAGGGCTCGCTGAGCGCGACAGGCTGATGAGACATTCGAAGCTCAACCTTGTTCGGGCGTGGTGATGATAGTCGGCTTTCTCGTAGTCAGCGAACGCTGCAGTCTGCTCGCGTCGGTCAAATGCCCGACAGCAGTTAGCCCGCTGTCCACCTCAAGCGGTCATAGCCCCGTTTGGGTGGACCCTTGGGGCACGGCTGCATGGAACACTTTCTCCGTGCCATCAGGGTTGCTTCCGGCGTTCTGGAACAGTAGCGTCCCGGGGTCTAGACCCGTTCGGAACAAAATGGCCTCATACGGCTACGCACGCGTCGGCACTCTCGACCAGGATCGGCACGCACCTGCGGCGGTCGTGTACATCTTTCGCAGTCGCACAATGGAATCTTGTACAAAACGGCCTTCGAGCGGCGCGAGTCGTGTACATAGTACGACCCCTCCCCTACCCCTCCCGCAAGGGGAGGGGGGACTCTGGGGT
>JBAWFF010000520.1:0-6089 GCA_049591635.1 Acetobacteraceae bacterium | reverse complement strand
ATGCGGCGCCGGACGACCCGTGGATCCGGCGCTGGGAGGGCTGGGTCCTCGGGCAGACGGCATTGCCGGCGATTGCACGCACGGGCCAACAGGGAGACGACCAATGATAAGCAGAAGAGGCTTCATGGCGGGCGGCGTCGCCGCGACCACGGCCGCCGTCGCGGCGCGGCGCGCCGGCGCGGCGGATATGCCGGAGCTGAAGATCGGCAACACCATGCCCTATTCCGGCCCGGCATCCTCATACGCGCCGATCGGCAAGACGGAAGCGGCCTATTTCGCCATGCTCAACGACCAGGGCGGCGTGGGCGGCCACAAGATCAACTTCATCTCGCTCGATGATGGCTACAGCCCTCCGCGCACCCTCGAGGACGCGCGGCGGCTGAACGAGCAGGACAAGGTGGACTTCCTGTTCCAGACGCTCGGCACGCCGTGCAACTCGGCGATCGTGCGCTATTGCAACCAGCACAAGCTGCCGCAGTTGTTCGTCGCGACCGGGGCCGACAAATGGGGCGACTACAAAGAGACTCCCTGGACCATCGGGCTGCAACCCAGCTACCGGACCGAGGCGCAGATCTACGCCAAGTACATCCTCCAGACGAAACCCGACGCGAAGATCGGAATCCTCTATCAGAACGACGATTTCGGCAAGGACTACGTGAACGGCGTGCGCGACACGCTCGGCAAGAACTGGGACAAATACGTCGTCAAGACGGTATCCTACGAGATCACAGACCCGACGATCGACTCGCAGGTTTCCAGCTTGCAGGCGGCGGGCTGCGACACGCTGGTCTGCGCCGCCGCGCCGAAGCAGGCGGCCCAGGCGATCCGCAAGGTCCACGACCTCACCTGGCAGCCGCTGTTCTTCCTCACCAACGTGTCGATCTCGGCGGGCTCGGTCATGCGCCCGGCCGGCGCGGAATCCGGCAAGGGGATCATCACCAGCGGCTACCTGAAGGACTCGACCGACCCGACCTGGAAGGACGACGCCGGCATGAACGAGTGGCGCGCCTTCATGAGCAAGCAGATGCCGGGAGCTGACCCTACCGACAATAACTACGTCTACGGCTACATGGCCTCGCGCGTCATGCACCACGTCCTTGAAGGCTGCAAAGGCAACTTTGCCCGCGACAACCTCATGAAGCAGGTGACGGCGATCGACAGCCTGGACGTGCCGGTGCTGCTCCCGGGCATCAAGGTCGCCACCAGCCCGACCAACTACCACCCGATCCGCGCCATGCAGTTGCAGAAATGGGACGGCGCCAAATGGGTCCGCTTCGGCGAGGTGATCGAGGGCGTCGCCAGCTGACGGTCGCGCCGAGTTGAGTGACGGAAGGCAAACCGTCTGGTATCGTTCGCCGTGGCAGCAGACAAGGAGGAGCCGATGTTCAAGCGTATCGCTCTCGCCGTCCTGATTCTCGCCGGCCTTGGCGGCTCGGTGCTGGCATTCGCCGGCGCGACGTCGCAATCGGCGGCGGCCTGCCCGGCGAGCGATCACACGACCTGACCTTGCGCTGACCGCCCCGGCGCGGTCAGACTTCCTGCCGCCTCGGGCTGCAACCCGAGGCGGAACAGGAAACGGAGGTCCCGGGTGCTTACCAGAAGAGCCACATTAGCCAGTGGCGCGGCGCTGCTTGCCACGCCGGCCATCAGGCGCGCCGACGCCGCCGACGCCGGACCGCTCAAGATCGGCAACACGATGCCATATAGCGGCCCCGCGTCGGCCTACAGCTCGGTCGGCAAGGCTGATGTCGGCTTCTTCAAGATGATCAACGACCAGGGTGGCGTCGGCGGCCGCCAGATCGACTTCATCTCGCTCGACGATAGCTACAGCCCGCCCAAGACCGTGGAAGACGTGCGCCGCCTTAACGAGCAGGACAAGGTGGACTTTCTGTTCCATACGCTCGGCACGCCGTGCAACTCGGCGATCGAGCGTTATTGCAACCAGCACAAGCTGCCGCAGCTATTCGTCGCCACCGGCGCCGACAAATGGGGCAATTACAAGGAATATCCCTGGACGATCGGTTGGCAGCCCAGCTACCGCACCGAAGCGCAAATCTATACCAAATACATGCTGAAGGAGAACCCGAAGGCGAAGCTCGGGCTGCTCTATCAAAATGACGATTTCGGGAAGGATTACCCGGCCGGAGTGCGCGACATACTCGGGAAGGATTGGGACAAGACGGTCGTGAAGTCGCTGACCTACGAGACGACCGACCCGACGATCGACAGCCAGATCGCCAGCCTCAAGAGTTCCGGCGCCGACACGTTGCTGGTCGCCGCGATCCCCAAGTTCGCCGCCCAGGCGATCCGCAAGGTACACGACCTCGCTTGGAAACCGAGGTTCTTCCTGACCAACGTCTCGATCTCGGTTGGCGCCGTGATGCGCCCGGCCGGCGTCGAGAACGGCATCGGCATCATCAGCACGCTCTACCTGAAGGACCCGGCCGATCCGACCTGGGACAACGACGCCGGAATGCAGGGCTTCAAGAAGTTCATGGCCAAATACGTGCCCGGCGGGGACGTCACCGACGCCGGCTATATCGCCGGATACGGCGCCAGTTACACGATGTGGAAGGTGCTGGAGGCTTGCAAAGGCGACTTCTCCCGCACGAACGTCATGAAGAACGTCACCAGCATCCACGACCTCGAAGATCCGGCGCTGCTGCCCGGCCTCAAGATCAACACCAGCCCCACCAACTACCATCCGTTGCTCGGCTTGCAGCCCGCGAAATGGGACGGCAAGGCGTGGGTGCGCTTCGGCGAGGTCATCATGGGCGTCGCGACCTGACGATCCGGGGCGCGGTCGGCGGACCGCGCCCCTCCGCCCGATCAATTGAGGAAGCAGCATGGACGTCGTACAAATCGAGCAGCGCGGGGCCGTGTCGATCATCCGGATCAACCGCCCGGATCGGCTGAACGCGATCTCCAAGGCGGTGGCGGAGGAGTTGCAGGCGGCGTTTCAGGCGTTCGACGCCTCCGACCAGCGGGTCGCCGTCGTCAGCGCGGCGGGCGAACGGGCGTTCACCGCCGGTGCCGACGTGACCGACCTGCCGGAACTGTGGCGTTGCATCCCCGGCGTCGGCTTCACCACCGACAAGCCGATCATCGCCGCGACGTCGGGCTGGTGCGTCGGCGGCGGGATCGTGCTGGCAATGATGTGCGACCTGCTGGTCGCCGCGGAAAGGACCGTATTCTACTATCCCGAGGCCAAGCTCGGCACCACCGGCGGCATCATCAGTTCGCTGGTGACGCGGATGCCGCATCATCTGGCGATGGAGATGATGCTGCTGGGCAGCAAGGTCCCAGCGCGGCGCGCCTATGAGGTCGGGTTCGTCAACCGCGTGGTCGCCGACGGCCGTCACGAGGCCGAGGCGGTCGCGATGGCCGAGGAGATGCTGGGCCATGCGCCGCTGGTGATGGGCACGCTGAAGCGTTTGGTCGCCGAGATCATGCCGGCCGGTCCGGTCGAACGCTTGGTCGCGACCAGCCGCGAGATCGCCCGTGTCCGCTCCAGCGCCGACATGCAAGAGGGCCTGCTTGCCTATCGGGAGAAGCGCAAGCCGACCTTCCGCGGGCGCTGATCGCGGGCGATTGCTTGCCGCGGCGGCATTCCGGAGCCATTTAGCGACCCATCAGATCAATGCGATGAGAGCGGGGCAGGCGATGAACGCGCCATTTGATATTTCTGTGCTGTCGGAGATGAAATTCGCGATCGGCCAGCCGGTCCCGCGTAAGGAGGACCCGACCCTTCTCCGCGGGCAGGGCCGCTACACCGACGACCTCAACCAGCCCGGCCAGGCCTACGCGGTCATGGTCCGCAGCGGCCACGGCCACGGCCGCATCCGCGCCATCGACACGACGGAGGCGAAGGCGCTGCCGGGCGTGCTCGGCGTCTTCACCGGCGCCGATCTGCTCGCCGCCGGTTTCGGCCCGATGCCCTCGGGGGCGGCGTCGAAGAATCGCGACGGCTCGGATATGGCGAAGCCGGTGCAGCCGCCGCTCACCACCGACAAGGTCCGCTTCGTCGGCGACCCGGTCGCCGTGGTGGTCGCGGAGACCGCGAAGCAGGCGCGCGATGGCGCCGAGGCAGTGCTCGTCGACATCGAAGCGCTCCCAGCCGTCACCACCGCGGCGGCCGCCGCGGCCCCGGGCGCGCCATTGGTTCATGAGGGCACCGCCGGCAACGTCATCCTCGACTTTCATCACGGCGATGCCGACGCCGTCGCGGCGGCGTTCGCGAAGGCGGCGCATGTCACGCGGCTGAAGGTACGCAACAGCCGCATCGTCGTCTGCCCGATGGAACCGCGTTCCGCGATCGGCGAGTACGACGCCGCGTCGGGGAGGTGGACCCTGCGGCTGGGCTGCCAGGGCACATTCCCGATGCGGAACTTGCTGTCCGGCCCGCTGAAGACGCCGGTGGACAAGATCCGCGTGCTGACCGGGAATGTCGGCGGCAGCTTCGGCATGAAGGCGTCGGTCTATCCCGAATACCCCGCCATTCTGCACGCCGCCCGCGTGCTGGGCCGGCCGGTGAAATGGCGCGACGATCGCTCGGAAAGCTTCCTGTCCGACAGTCACGGACGCGATCACGACATGGAACAGGAGGTCGCCCTCGACGCGGACGGGCGTGTCCTGGCTCTGCGCGTCACCGGCTACGGCAATATCGGCTCCTACCTCTCTAACGGCACCCTGCTGCCGCCGACCGGCAACGCCGTGAAGAACACGATCGGCGTCTATGCGACGCCGTTGCAGGAAGTGTCCTCGAAGGTGATGTTCACCAACACCAGCCCGGTCGGCGCCTATCGCGGCGCGGGTCGGCCGGAGGGGAATTATTACATCGAGCGCCTGATGGACAACGCGGCGCGCGAGATGGGGATCGACCGCGCCGAGATCCGCCGGCGCAACCACATCGCCAACGACGCCTACCCCTACACGACGCCGGCCGGCACGGTTTACGACAGCGGCGACTTCACTTCCGTGCTGAACAAGGCGCTGGCCGCGGCGGACTGGGACGGTTTCCCGGCAAGGCGCGCCGAAAGCCGCGCCCGCGGCCTGTTGCGCGGCATCGGCATCGGCCAGTACCTCGAAGTCACCGGTCCGCCAGGGCAGGAGATGGGCGGCATCCGCTTCGAGCCGGACGGCACGGTGACGATCATCACCGGAACGCTGGACTACGGCCAGGGCCACGCGACCCCGTTCGCCCAGATCCTCGCCGCTCGGCTCGGCATCCCCTTCGAGCGGATCAGGCTCCTGCAAGGCGACAGCGACGAGTTGCTGGCCGGCGGCGGCACCGGCGGGTCGAAGTCGCTGATGGCGAGCGGGACGGCGATCATGGAAGCCTCCGACCTGGTGATCGAGAACGGCCGCAAGCTCGCCGCGCATGTGCTGGAGGCGGCCGAAAGCGATATCGAGTTCGAGGTCACCGCCGCCGGAGGGCGCTTCCGCATCGCCGGCACCGATCGCACAATCGCCATCATGGACCTGGAGGAGCGGCTCAAGCAGGGCACCGACCTGCCTCCCGACGCGCCCCGCACCCTCTCGGTGAGCCACGTCGCCAAGAGCCCGCCCTTCTCCTACCCGAATGGCTGCCACATCGCCGAGGTGGAGGTCGATCCGGACACCGGCGTGACCCAGGTCGTGCGCTACGCGATGGTCAATGATTTCGGCACCATCGTGAACCCGCTGCTGGTCGAGGGCCAGGCGCATGGCGGGGTGGTGCAGGGGATCGGCCAAGCACTCTACGAGCGGGTGGTCTACGACGAGCAGGGCCAGCCGCTGAGCGGCTCCTTCATGGACTACGCCCTGGCACGCGCCTCCGACGTGCCGATGATGTCGTTCGGCAGCCACCCGGTGCTGTGCAAGACCAACGTGCTCGGCGCTAAGGGGTGCGGGGAGGCGGGGTGCGCGGGGGCGCTGCCGTCGGTGATGAATGCGCTGGTGGATGCGCTTTCAGAATACGGCGTCACCCACATCGACATGCCGGCGACCCCCCTCAAGGTCTGGCAGGCGATCCAGGCGGCGCGCGCCTGAGCGCGTAGCAGGCGCCGAGGACCGCCACCGCCACCGCCCCGCGCAGGGCGACCGTCGCG
>JBAWFF010000519.1:0-3755 GCA_049591635.1 Acetobacteraceae bacterium | reverse complement strand
CAATCGCGCTCCGTCATTCCAGTCAGCATGCCCGGCCCCCTGATGCCGGTCATGCAGTGATTCGAACAAAACCCGATTCGGGAATCCGTCAGAAATGCATGGCAGGGATTCCGTCCACACAGCCTAGGAGCGGTGTTCCGAATGGATGGGCCGGAAAGAGGCGGCGGCGGGAGTTGGCGGAGCACTTTCAGAACAGCCATGAGGCATCGGAGAAGATTGTTACCCGATGGAACCATGAGAACGTTTTTGTCCCGGATTGCAGAGAAGCTCGGATCGCGATGGAAGCGCTTGTCGCTATGGTCCTCAATCCCTCGACCGCGCCCCGACACAAGGTTACGGCCGCAACGGTGATACTGGAATACACACAGGGGAAGCCCCGGCGGGGGCTGCTTCGCGAGGCGTCGCAGAGGTTGATCGTGCAGCTTGAAGCGATGGCGGAGTAAGATTATTCCAACAAATGGCCACGACGAGCAATAATGTTCCGGGATGGGCTTGCAACAGAGACAAAATTCCGCCTTTACGAAGCCCCGGATGCGCGGGCGGATCATGGGCCACAGTCAGCCCACTTGAAAGGAACAGAGACCTAGATGGCATGGATACACGACGGCGGACCCGTGGTGTTCACACTTGGCGAGTTGCTGGATTACGACTTCAAAACGGGACGCGGCCGGAACGCCGCAATGAATGAGACGCAGGATGACGGGGAGCCTGTTCAAGGCGCTTGTTCAAGGCCTGTTCAGGAACCGGAAGGGACCCTTTCAGGGACCCGCACAGTAGGACGATAGATGACGGTTGTAACGATGCCCCAGCGCGGACGGCGCGCACGGGGATTAGAGATCATCACTCTGGGGCAGTTGCTAGATCACCGGTTTGCGCCACGGGAGGACCTTATAGGGCCGTGGCTGCGGACAGGCGAAAGCGCCCTGCTCTGGGCAGCCCCGGGGACGGGAAAGAGCCTGTTGGCACTCAGTCTAGCGATCATGGTCGCGGGGGGTGGTAGTGTGCTCGGATGGCATTCGCCCAAGCCCCGCAAGGTAATTTTTGTTGACGGTGAAATGGCCGCTGAGGACCTAAAGGAGCGTATGGAGTGGCTGCTAAATACCGTGGAAGGGGTCGATAAGGAGGCCGCAAGGAGCAACCTCTACATCCTGTCCCGGAATTGGCAGGCGGCCGAAGTTCCATTCCCGGATTTGGCCAAGCGCGATGGACGCGACGGGAGGCCATCGGATCAAGACCTATACATGCAACTCGCCGAAAAGCACGGCGCAGAGCTTCTGATCGCCGATAACTTTTCGACGTTGGCGGACGTATCTGATGAAAACGAGGCGGCAGCAATGACGCCCGTGCTGGCATTTCTCTTGCGGCTTAAGCAAGCGCGGATCGGGTGCATTCTGGTCCACCACAGCGGCAAGACGGGCGCCACGTATCGGGGAAGCTCTAAGCTGGCCACGACGTTTGAAGTGGTGCTGGGGCTTAAGCCGCTTGAAGAAAACGCGACAGTTGGCGGAGCGGCTTTTGAGTTGGAATGGACGAAATACCGGAGGGAGCCATGCGAGGCCGTTAAGGGCCGCGATGTGAGGCTTGCTAAGGACGCAGAGGGTAACCCGAAATGGAACGCCACGGCCACGGAAGATGACGATGTTAGCCGGATGCTGGCGGAAGTGAAGAAGTGCCGGCATAGAACTCAGACGGCCCTCGGCGATGTGCTAGGCTGGGATCGGAACCGCGTATCTGTCCTGAAGCGGCGCGCGATCAACGCCGGGAAGATCACGGAAGGGGATTGGCGGGAATTTCTTAAGGACCCTGATCGGGAGGACAACCCAGACTTTTAGGGCCATCAGTATCCGCCGGGTGGGCACCGGGGAGGAGCTTGTCTCCCCGCTAGGGATAGCCGTGTATCGTGTATTTATACTTAATAGGTGGCGATACACGATACAACACCGCGCAACACCTAGAGCGAGGCGGAGTTTGCGTGTATTTAGCGCTGTCGTAACTATGCGTCCCTAAATACACGTCTTTCATGCCCCTTCCGGGAGCTTCACGGACCCGACGCACCGTCGCTTTCGGCGATCATCCGGGCCACCACTGTAAGTGTCGTCTGTGATGTTCCCGACCTCATGGCCTACGATTGCCGCGACAGTGGCATGGTCGAAGCCGGCCCTAGCCTTGGTGATGAACCAGCGCCGCCATGAGTGGAAATCAACGGCGGACTGGCGTCGTCCTTCGGCCCGGTCATCTATCCCCAAACCCCGGCGGTAGGTTCCGAACCTCTTGGACACCGGCATAGACCGCTCACGTCCAGGCTTTGCAGGGCCGCGTTCGGGAAAGAGGAAGGCCGTGTCGGGCTGATCCTTGATCCGGCGCCCGACGATGCCGGCAAGCTTGGGGTGGATCGGGACGCGGCGGATGCCGGCGGCCGTCTTGGCATCGGTGACGTTAAACCAATCGTCGGCACAGTCCTTCACGGTGAGCCGATAGAGTTCTTCTATCCGCATCCCAGACAGGGCCGCGATGCGCATGGCATCGGCAAGCTCCGCGTCGGGATCGCCGCTTAGGAGCGTCACGACTTCGGTATCTGTGAAGGGACGCTTGTAACGACTTCCACGCCCTGCGCTGCCCTTAGCGACGGACTGGCCGGACCAGGGGTTGTCTGTGACTGACGTCCGGCGGGCAAGCCAACGCCAGTAAGCCGATACAGCGCTGATCTTTCGGTTCAGTGTCTTCCGGTCCGCACCACGATCCAAGGCTTCCGAAACAAACTTCCCCACGATGGGCCGGTTAACGGCTTCGATGAACGGGCCAATGCCAGCGCCGCGAAGCCAGTCCGCGAAGGCCACTACGTCGGCTCGATATTGGCGCTGTGTGCGCTCCCGAAGTGGCCCTTTAGACCCGCCTTCCGCAAGCCACGCGTCCGCGTGGTGCAGCAATGGTGTCCGCTGGCCTAACGCGATGCCCCGAAACTCCTCCGCCGCACCCTCGCCGTGTTCGGCGCGGATCGCCTCCGCTTCGGCCCGGAAAGCTTCGCGGGCGTGGGTATCGTCGAACCACTCTACCCGCTCGCCATCGTTGTCATGTCCACTTTGATAGCCGCCCCATTGAGCGGCAACAGCGGGGTCGCCACGACCGATCCCGTCGAAGATGCCCCGCCATGTGTTGGCCGCTGTAGTGCCCGGGGTGACGTGTCCCCGCTCCGCCTCGGCAATTATGCGATTGAACTCGGCCAGCATGGCATGACGGCGGACAAGGGCAACGGCGTGCTCGCGGGTTTGCAAGGAGCGGACAAAGCACTTCTTGCCGCCGAGCGCCGTTCGGAGCCGGCGGGGGACATCCTTCTCGCAGTAGTAGCCGCGTCCGCGTAGCCTTAACCACCGCATATCCACCATGTCCGGCGCGCCCTTCATATGCCTTCGGGGACCCGCTAAGGGACGTTGTCTAATCGCATCGCCCCCACTACTGCCCCCACTCATTTGCCCCCACTACTATGGGGCTGTGACCCTAGAAGATCAACGGTTTCAGTCAGTTGCGGTCCCGGATCATAGGGTCCCACTCCCTCCGCCACTGAAGCGCCGGGTCCGGCCCGGAGACATGGGTGACAACCTCGAGCCGAACGGGTTGTCGATGGGTTGCAGGGTTTTCTGCTCCAGGTCGATGTAGCCGAGATCGTAGTGCATGAAGCTGATCAGCCAAATGCCGTCGTCGACCTCCTTGAGGCCGAGCTTCTGGCCGGCCAGCACGGTGGAGACGTTGATCTTCTT
>JBAWFF010000518.1:0-3654 GCA_049591635.1 Acetobacteraceae bacterium | reverse complement strand
CTGACGCGCGGCTGCGCGTGGCTGGACGCCGGCACGCCCGACAGCCTGTTGCAGGCGGCGACCTATGTGCAGACGATCCAGACCCGCACCGGGCTGCTGGTCGGCTGCCCGGAGGAGGTGGCGTTCCGCATGGGCTTCATCGACGCCGCCGCGCTGCGCACCGAGGCCGCCGCGCTCGGCAAGACGGAGTTGGGCCGCGCGTTGCGCGACGTGGCGGACGGGAAGCACGGATGAACGTCGAGACCCTGTCGATCCCCGACGTGAAACTGCTGACGCCGGCACGTTTCGCCGATGCGCGCGGCTTCTTCTCCGAGACGTGGAGCGAGCGGCGTTACACGTCACTCGGCATTCCCGGGCCGTTCGTGCAGGACAATCACGCCCTGTCGATCCAGGCCGGGACGCTGCGCGGGCTGCACATGCAGATCGCGCCGAGCGTGCAGGGCAAGCTGGTGCATTGCGTGCGCGGGGCGATCTGGGATGTCGCGGTCGATGTGCGACCCGGTTCGCCGACCTACGGGCGGCACGCGGCGGCGGAACTAAGCGCGGCGACCGGGGCGCAGCTGTGGATTCCCGGCGGGTTCCTGCACGGGTACGTCACGCTCGAACCCGGCACCGAGGTGATCTACAAGGTGACCGCCGATTACGATCGCGCCGCCGAGCGCGGGGTGATCTGGAACGACCCCGACCTCGCACTGCCCTGGCCGGTGGCGGCGGATCGGGCTGTGCTGTCGGAGAAGGACCTGTTGCTTCCGCGCCTGCGCGACTTCGCGCCGTGACCATCCTGGTGACGGGCGGGGCGGGCCAGCTTGCGACGGCGCTTGAGGGACGCGGGGGTCGGCTCATACGCCGTGTCGGCCGCCCCGAATTCGACTTCGACCGCCCCGAAACGGTCGAGGCCGCGTTCCGCGCGGCGGCGCCGTCCCTGGTGGTGAACGCCGCCGCGTATACCGCGGTCGATGCGGCGGAAACCGATGCTGAGGCGGCGTATCGCGCCAATCGCGACGGCCCGGCGTTGCTCGCGAGGCTGTGCGCCGAGGCGGGGGTTCCGCTGATCCATGTTTCGACCGACTACGTGTTCGACGGGCTGAAGAGTGCACCCTATGTCGAAGACGACCGCACCTCGCCGACGGGCGTCTATGGCGCGAGCAAGCTCGCCGGCGAACAGGCGGTGCTGGAGTCAGGTGCACGCGCGATCGTGCTGCGCACATCGTGGGTGTACGCCTCGACCGGGAAGAACTTCGTGCGCACCATGCTCGGCGCGGCGCAGCGGATGCGCCGGCTGCGCGTGGTGGCCGACCAGAAGGGCTGCCCGACGAACGCCGCCGACCTCGCCGCCGCTATCCTGACGATCGCCGCGCGGCTGGGCGCCCAAGGCTGGGACGATAAGTTCGCGGGAGTCTTCCACGCCGCCGGAAGCGGGTGGACGACGTGGCACGGTCTCGCCTGCGCCGTGTTCGAGGAAGCAGCGAAGCATGGGATGACGCCGCCCGAGGTGGAGGCGATCACCACGGCGGACTGGCCGACCCCAGCGCGCCGGCCACCGGATTCGCGGCTGGATTGCTCGAAGCTGGGGCCGGTATTCGGGGTGCGGCTGCCGGAGTGGCGGGGGAGTCTGGGGGCGGCGGTGGGGATGGTGCTTGCAGGGGCAAATGCGCGCGCGGCCGGCGTCCTGCCGGGAGGATAACCGAATGAGCCAGTTTTCCGTATCGCTCACCCTGATCGGCGGGCCGACCGTGCTGATTGAGATCGGCGGTCTGAGACTTCTTACCGACCCCACGTTCGACCCGCCGGGAACGTATCAGCTGCCGCACGTCACCCTCGAAAAGACAGTGGGTCCGGCACGGACCCTGGCAGAGATCGGAAGGATTGACGCCGTGCTGCTCAGCCATGACCAGCACGCGGACAATCTCGACCACGCGGGACGCGCCCTTCTGAGCGGGGTGCCCGTCGTGCTTACCACGCAAGCCGGCGCCGAACGCCTCGGCGGGACCGCGCGGGGACTCGCGCCGTGGCAGACAGTCGAGATCACCGGAGAAAACGGGCGAAAACTCGAAGTGACCGCCACGCCAGCCCGCCACGGCCCGGCTGGGATCGAGCCGCTCTCTGGTGATGTCATCGGCTTTCTCGTCGGCGTCAACGAACCGGGCGATGCGATCTACGTCACCGGGGACACGGTCTGGTACGATGATGTCACCGAGGTTGCGCGCCGCTATCAGCCGCGCCTCGTCGTCCTCTTCGCCGGCTCGGCCAAGACCCGAGGGGTCCTCCGTCTGACAATGGACAGCAACGACGCGATCGAGACCGCGCACGCTTTCGCCGCCGCCCGGATCGTCGCGGTTCACAATGACGGCTGGGCGCATTTCACCGAAAGTCGGGAGGACCTGGAGCGCGCATTCGCGACGCTTGGCCTGGCCGACCGGCTCCGAGCCGTGAGACCTGGGGAAGTCGTCAGACTGGAGCTCTGAACCTCCGCCGCTCTCAGCCGTGCTTCGCCTCGAACTCCGCGAACTCGCTCATGAACGGCGCCGCGACCGCCGCGTTCAGCTTGCAATCCAGCAGCACCGGTCCCTGCGGGTCCTTCAGCAGGGCCGCGGCGGCGCGCAGGTCTTCGAGTGAGCGGATGGTCGCCGTCTGGAAGCCGAAACCCTCGGCGATCGGGGCGAAATCGACGTCGGGAAACACCGCCGTTTCCACCGGCAGGTCGCGCATCTTCAGCAAATGCAGTTCCGCGCCGTATGCGCAATCGTTCATCACGATGACGACCAGTGGCAAATCCTCGCGCACGGTCGTCTCCAACTCGCCCAGCGTCATGAGGAAGCCGCCGTCGCCGATCACCAGGATCGTGGGCTTCCCCGGGCGCGCCTTCGCCACCCCGAGCGCGGTGCCGAAGCCCAGGCCGATGGAAGCGAACTCGCTGGTCATCTTCAGGTGTCCCGGGTCGGGCACCGAAAGATATGGCAGGATGCTGAGGAAATTGCCGGCGTCGTAGACGATGGCACGGTCGGGCGGCAGCAATTTCTCGAGTTCGATCCCCAGCGAACGAGGATCGACCGTGCGCGCGGTGTTCGCCGGCTGGAAGTCGCTCGCCCGATCGAAACGGCGCAGCGTGTCCAGCACCTCCGGCGCGTGGAACGGCTTGTTGCCGCCAGGACGCGACGGGAGCGCCGTCGCGATCTGCTCGGCCACCGTGCGCGCGTCGCCGAGCACCGCCACGTCCACTGTCGTCCAGCGCCCGACATGGTCGCGCGCCGTGTCCACCTGGATGATCGGCACCGCCGGGATCGAGGCGCCGAAGCTCATCGTCAGGAAATTAAGGCCGGCGCCGAACACGACGACGCAATCGGCCTGCTCCATCATCCGCCGCCCGAGCGAATGGGAGAACGATCCCAGGATGCCGAGATTGTAGGGGCTGTCGCGGAACAGATCCTTGCCGCGGGCGGAGGTCATCAGCAGCGCGCCGGTCTTCTCGGCCAATGCCTCGATGGCGGCTCGCGCGCCGGCCTTGTGGGCGCCAAGGCCGGCCACGATCATCGGGCGGTGGCTCTTCTCCAGCAGCGCCACCGCCGCCTCGATCGCCTGCGCACGTGCTGCCGGCGGCGTGTGTGCGGGCGGTGTCGGTGCGGGGACGGCGGGTGCGGGCGCCTCGATCTTCGC
>JBAWFF010000517.1:0-2061 GCA_049591635.1 Acetobacteraceae bacterium | reverse complement strand
CGGTGGGTAAACTCCAGGCGGGGCGGCTCGGCAGTTGGCGATGGATTGGTCATCCGTTGCCGTACCTGCGGCGCCAACCCTCCGTTCCCGGCCTCGACCAAATCGAAATAGCGTCCGGGTGGATACTGATAGGCGGTCGCGCGGTCCCGGCCAGCAACAATGCGCCCATCGCGGCGTTCGCCAGGTCGTCGTGCAGCCCCGGCGGATGATCGATCGAGTCTCGCCCGCCGCGCGCCGTGCGACGCTCCAAGCTGCAAAGCTGCCCGGTCAAGCGAGGAATGTCAAGTAGTTCCAGAGTGCCGCTATTTAGCCTCGGCAGGCAATCGCGGTATATGTCGCCCTTCGACTTCTCAGACCGAACGTAATTGATCCCGTGTACATGAAACCGTTCGGTCGGCCACTCGCCGGCGTAGAAATCTCCGGTGACGCGATGCAGCCGATAGCTCTTCAACAGTTCCGAGAAGTCCGTCACCACGCTCTCCGGCGAGAACGGCGGCTTCACCTCGCGCACCGCATCCAGCACCGCGTTCCCGCGATCCAGATGCGCGATCGCCAGCGTCATCGAGTCCGCAGACCCGCCCGAGGGATCGACAAATGCGACGTAGTTCCGAACGGTAGAAGCCGGCAGCAACTCGGTTCTGCCGGGGATGATGCAGGACTCTACGACATCGCGGCTGATGTATTCGCCGATGTCGCTTCTAAATTCGGCGCCGTATTCGGCCGCCGCGCTGACCGGATCGTCTTCGAATGCCTCGGCTACAACATCCGGGTCTAGGCTGGCATTCATCTCTAGCGTCGTGCCGCGCCAGACTAGGACACGGGCATCGTCGCGGCCGAAGTTACGCTTGAAGGAATTATAAAGCACGCCGGTCTTGCGGTACGGCGAGCTGGCGTTCAGCAGCATTGCGCCCGGTATCGACGCCAATCCAGGCCGCAACGCCTTGAAAATCTCCTGATCGGGATTGGCGCTGTTCTCATCGCGCCAGAATGCAGTTTCGTCCGCCAGCACTGCCGCGAACGAATAGCCGCGCGTCACCCTGAAGCTAGCCGTCGCAATCTCGATCGTGACCCGGTTGCGCAAGATGATCGTATCGGCCGTCGCGTCCTGGATCAATGCCGCCAGCGGCGGCACCGCTTCCAACAAACCCAACGTATATCGGAAGATCGATCGTGCCTGCTTGCGGTCGGACGCAATGACCGCGACCGTCGCGCGCTCGCCGGGCGACAAGTGCGGCTCGTAGTCCCGGAAGCAACTTAGATACGCCGCGACCAAGGCGAGCGCCTGGCTCTTGCCGCCACGTCTGCCCACCACCAGCGCCGCCTCGCGAAACGGAACCGTTGGCGCTGTTGCACGCTCGGTATGGTGGCGGTACATCGCCATCTCGGCATCGGTCATCGGGAGCGCGAACAACGCCGCCAGAAACGCGCGCCAGGGCTGCCACGACGGGCCACGGAAGAACGGAGCAAATATCCGCTCGTTGTCGAGGCAATCGATGATCGTGGGCGGGCCGCCCATGTCAATCGCTCGGCAGGGACGGCGCGAGGCCAAGATGGTACCCTTCAAGGTACGTGAACCACTCGCCGCCCGGCATCATGCTTTCCAGATGATGCGTGATCTTGTTCACCGTCCATTCGCCGTCCGCCGGCGTTATGCTGCTCTGGACCTTCACTTGCCCGCCAAACCTGATCGACGGATTGTAGAGCGTCGTCACGCGCATCTGCTGGCCGCCGGAATACGCCGGATATCCCACCATCCCGGTGTCCTTCGAGATCAGCGGAATCTCGCCGCCTCGGTTTCCACCTTTAGGCCATATCGCGAGCGTCTGACTCGTGTCGTCGATGAACATTTCGATATTCGCGGCCTTCGCGCACGCCAGCGCCTGCGTCCTGGCAGTTCCGGGGAAATAGGGTTGCGACAGAATCACCGACACTCCGTTATTCTCGAACGCGTACCCCATCTGATCGGCAAGGCCAGCCAGAATCACGGCGGCATCCGGCGTGCCCGGATAGCTCGTCGGCGGCACCGGCCTCATCGCGTCCTGCAAACCGACGAAACCGAGG
>JBAWFF010000516.1:0-3201 GCA_049591635.1 Acetobacteraceae bacterium | reverse complement strand
CTGGTGCTGCCCGTGGCGCGCGACGACCGCGCGGCGATCGCCGCCGTGGCCGACGCCGTGGCGGGCGTCGATATGCTGGTGACGACCGGCGGGGCGAGCGTGGGCGATCACGACCTCGTCGTGGCGGGGCTGGAGCAGCGGGGTCTGAAGGTCGATTTCTGGAAGATCGCGATGCGGCCGGGCAAGCCGCTGGTGTTCGGCAATCTGGGGCCGATCCCGGTGCTCGGCCTTCCCGGCAATCCGGTCTCCGCCCTGGTCTGCGCGATCCTGTTCCTGCTGCCGGCGCTGGCGCGTCTGTCGGGGCAGCCGGCCGCCGCGCCGCCGGTCACGGACGCGTGGCTCGGGGCGCCGCTCGCGGCGAACGATTCCCGCGCCGACCATCTGCGGGCGAGCCTCGCCGTGGATGCACAGGGGCGGCTGATCGCGACGCCGTTTCCGGTGCAGGATTCCGGGATGCTGCGCCGGCTCGCGCTCGCGGATGCGCTGATCTTGCGCGCCCCGCATGCCCCGGCGGCGGAGATGGAGGCGGCTGTTTCGGTGATCCGCCTTGATACGCTGGGTCTATGAAACCAAACGCTTGACGCGGCGACGCGAACCTTCCTAGAACAGATCGCAGTTGCCGGTTTGTTCGGTCCATCGGACAATCGGCGCTCCACTGCGGCAGGATCGTCATGCTGACTCGCAAGCAGCACGAACTTCTCGTGTTCATCGACCGCCATCTGAAGCAGACCGGATTCTCACCCTCGTTCGAGGAGATGAAGGATGCGCTTCAGCTCAAGTCCAAATCCGGCATCCACCGCTTGATCTCCGCGCTGGAGGAGCGTGGGTTCCTGCGTCGGCGCCACCACCGCGCCCGCGCGTTGGAGGTGGTGCGGATGCCCGATGACCAGCAAAATCGGGAACAGGTCGCCGCCGCCGCCGAGGGTGGCTTCGCCCCCAACGTCATTCGCGGTGATTTCAGCCCCAGGCTGCCCGGTGTCCGTGCGGCGGCGGAGGCGGCGGCGGTCCAGCTTCCGTTGTACGGCCGCATCGCCGCCGGCCTGCCGATCGAGGCGCTTGCCAACGACAGCACGCAGATCGAGGTGCCGCTGGCGATGATCGGCCCCGGGGAGCACTACGCGCTGGAGGTCGCCGGCGATTCGATGGTCGAGGCCGGCATCCTCGACGGCGACACCGTCATCATCCGCAAGGGCGAGACGGCGGAGAACGGCCAGGTGGTCGTCGCCCTGGTCGATGACCTCGAGGTGACGCTGAAGCGGTTGCGCCGACGCGGCAATTCGGTGGCGCTGGAGCCCGCCAATCAGCGTCACGAGACACGGATATTTCCGGCCGAACGGGTCAAGGTGCAGGGGCGTCTGGTGGCCTTGATGCGGCGATACTGAGGTCAGGCGGCGTCGACCTCCGCGTCGATGAGGGCCTGCTTCTGCTTGCGTGCCATCGCCAGATCGTAGTTCGACTGCATCGCCAGCCAGTGCTCCGGCTCGATCCCGAGGAAGCGTCCGAGCCGGAGGGCGGTGTCCGGCGTGATGGCGCGTCTGCCCCCCATGATCTCCTGAATTCGCTGCGGCGGCACGCGCAATTTGAGGGCGAGCGCGTTGCCGCTGAGGCCGCGCGACTCAGCCTCTTCCTTCAAGATCACGCCGGGGTGGATTTCGCGAAAGCGCATGGGGTCTTCCCTAGTGATAGTCCACGATCTCAACGTCGAACGCATCGCCGGATTTGGATCTGAAAACCAGCCTCCAGGGACCGTTGATCGTGATGGCCAAAAATCCGTCGCGGTCTCCTCCCAGCTTATGCAACCCGACGCTTCGGTATGCCTTAAACACGTTCAGGCTCGTTGCGGCATCAAGCTGTTGCAGCCGGGAAAGCCCCTTGACCTCGTCCAAACCGGAGAACTGGCCCTTTGTCCCACCTGATTCGGCGAATCGCCGTGTCGCGGTATTTTTCCAGCTCCGGATCACAGGCATGGATGACATGGGACGCATGGCATGTCAAGCGGGACATCGCGATGCGGCGGTACTACGATCGGGCTTTCGGCCCTACACCGCGTCCACCAGCCAGACCGCGCCGGGCAGACTGACGGTGTTGCCGGCCGCGTACGGGGCGAGGGCGGCGCGGACTGACGTGGTGGCGGCGGCGCGGACCGGTTCGGGCTGCGTGTCCAGGGCCTGGCGCACCGGGCGCATCGATAGCGCCTGCTGGGTGGCGTCATCGACGTCCCTGCCGATGACCATCCTGAGGTCGAATTTGGTGAAGCGCGGTGCCGCGAACCCGGCGGCGGTCAGGATACGGGTCACGCGCGCCGGGTCGGCGAAGGATAGCATCCCGGGGTCCTCCGGCCCCGGGCGGGGCGGCATCGGCACATGCGCGGCAACCGCCCGCGCCGGGACCGCGATCCACGGGTTCTCCTCGATCGCGCGCCAGCAGGCGAACACCAGGCGTCCGCTCGGACGCAGCGCGCGGCGCAGGTTGGCGAAGGCCGCGACCGGATCGCCGAAGAACATCACCCCGAAGCGGGAGAACACCAGGTCGATCGAGGCCGGCGCGAAATCGTGCGTCGTCGCATCGTCCTTGACCCACTCGACGTTGCCGATCCCGCCAGCTCGTTTGCGGGCAAGCTCCAGCATGGGCGCGGACACGTCGAGGCCGATCACCCGTCCGGCCGGGCCGACCGCTTCGGCCAGCCGGAGCGCCGTGACCCCGTAGCCGCAGCCGACATCAAGCACGCTCTCGCCCAGCCGCGCGGCGGCGTGGGCGAGCACGGCCTCGCCCACCGGCGCCAACGTCGGCTCCATGCGGGCCTGCTCGGCCACCCAATGCTCGCCCCCCGGTCCATCCCAGAAGGCGACCTGCTCAGCGTGCAGCTCGGCTTGGCTCATCGAGGGGCTCCTTCGGCCGCCGAGTCGCACTCTAAGCCAGGGCTTCCCTCTCCACCAAGTTCCTTATATGTTCCTACGATGCCGCCCACAGCCACCCTTCAGGAACTCCGGCTTCGGATCGCCCGGATGGAGCGCGGCACGCCCAACCCGCGGCGGCGGACCCTGACGTTGCGCGTGGATGCCATCGACCGGACGCTGCCGGGCGGCGGGTTGGCGCTCGGCGCACTGCACGAGGTCGCCGGGGGCGGCCCGGAGGTCGAGCATGGCGCCGCCGCCGCCCTGTTCATCGCCGGCCTGCTCGGGCGGCTGCGCGGGCCGGTGC
>JBAWFF010000515.1:0-18393 GCA_049591635.1 Acetobacteraceae bacterium | reverse complement strand
CGTCGCCGCCTGCGCCGAGGCGGTGCGGCGGGTCGGCCATCGGACGCGCTACGTTCCGAGCCTCTCGGGCAGCCTCGACGACCTCCGCCGCCAGGCCCGCGCCGCGCGGGAGGCGGGGATCGACACGGTGCTGGTGGCCCCGATGCTCGCCGGGTGGTCGAACGTGGTCGCGCTCGGGCGCGACTTCCCCGATCTGGCGTTTATCGCCCACCCGACGATGGGCGGACTCCGCATCGCGCCCGACCTGCTGATCGGGCGGCTGTTCCCGCTGATCGGCGCCGACGCGGTGGTGTTCCCGACGCACGGCGGACGGTTCGGCTACAGCGCCGCGACCTGCCGGAGCCTTGCCGAAAACGCGCGCGTTTCCGTCCACCGCCAGCGCCCCTGCCTGCCCGTCCCGGCCGGCGGGATAACGCTTGCGCGCGTCCCCGAATTGCTTGATTTCTACGGCCCCGACACGATGTTGCTGGTAGGTGGCAGCCTGCTCGCGGCGCGCGAGCGGCTGACCGAGGAGACCGCCGCGTTCGTCCACGCGGTCGCCGGCCACGGTTACCAGGGGAAGACGTGATGGCCCTCATGTTGGGCAAGTTGTTCGAGGCTCTTCGATCCGGCGGGACGCCGGAGGACAAGGCGCGCGAGGCCGCTGAGGAGGTTGCTGCCTACGAGGGCCGGCTGGCGTCGGTGGAGACGCGCCTGTCGGTGCTTACGTGGATGGTTGGCGCCAACATCGCCCTGACGATCGCGATCATGGTCAAGCTGTTCCAGTAAATGGCAGAGTCCCCCTGCCTGCGCGCCTCGCGCGATTTTCGTTGGGATCAGGTCGACCTTCGCCCCTACAAGGACGATGGCGCCGCGCCGTTCAAGGCGATCTCGCGCCAGGAACTGTTCGGCCATCCCGCGCTCGGTTGCGAGTTGCGGTATTTCGAGATGGCCCCAGGCGGGCATTCGACCCTGGAGCGTCACGAACATGTCCATGCCGTGATGATCCTGCGCGGGCGCGGACAGGTGTTGCTGGGCGGGGAGGTCCGAGCGGCCGCTCCGTTCGACCTCGTCACGATCCCCGCCTGGACGTGGCACCAGTTCCGCGCGACCGAGGGCGAGGCCTTCGGCTTCCTGTGCATGGTCAACGCCGAGCGCGACCGCCCCCAGCTGCCGACCGAGGCGGAGCGCGCGGAGTTGGCCAATAACCCCGCGTTGCGCGCCTTCCTTACCGACGGCGCTTGACAGCGGGGCCGCCCCGGTCCCTTTACGCCTGCCGGCGTGCGACAGGGGTGTAGCTCAATTGGCTAGAGCGCCGGTCTCCAAAACCGGAGGCTGGGGGTTCGAGACCCTCCACCCCTGCCATTTTACAAGGAGTTGAGCGTAGGTGGCGGTTCATCCGGCCCAATTCATCCGCGAGGTCAGGGCCGAGATGGCCCGGGTGACCTGGCCGTCACGCAGGGAAACGCTGGTGACCACCGCGCTGGTCGTTGCCATGGTGGCGGTGATGGCGGCGTTCTTTTTCTCGATCGACGAGGTCGTGAGTATCGCGGTGCGCGCCATGTTCGGCGCCGCCAGCTGACGGGAACAGGATAAGATGGCCAAGCGCTGGTACGTGGTTCACGTCTATTCGGGTTTCGAGAAGAAGATCGCCCAGCAGATCAAGGAGCAGGCTGCCCAGAAGGGTCTGGGCGACCAGTTCGAGGACGTCCTCGTGCCGGCCGAGGAGGTGGTGGAGCTGCGGCGCGGCCAGAAGATCAATGCCGAGCGCAAGTTCTTTCCGGGCTACGTGCTGGTGAAGATGGACCTGACCGACGATGCCTGGCACCTGGTCAAGAACACGCCGAAGGTGACCGGCTTCCTCGGCACCCGCAACCGTCCCTCGCCGATCACCGAGGCCGAGGCCGAGCGGATCATGAAGCAGACCCAGGAAGGCGTGGAGCATCCCCGCCCGGCGGTGCTGTATGAGGTGGGCGAGCAGATCCGCGTTGCCGACGGCCCGTTCACCAGCTTCAACGGCACGGTCGAGGAGGTGGACGAGGAGAAGGGCCGGGTGAAGGTCAGCGTGTCGATCTTCGGACGGTCCACGCCGGTGGAACTCGAGTACAGCCAGGTGGAGAAGGTCTAGGAGGCGCCCTTGCCCGACGGGCTCTACGAGCGCGACGCCCTGGCCTGGGCGGAACAGCAAGCGGCGCTTCTGCGCCGGCTGGCGACGGGCGAGCGCCTCAACGCGGCAGTGGATTGGCCCAACGTGATCGAGGAGGTGCACGACGTGGGGCTGTCGGAGCTGCGGGCGTGCCAGAGCCTGCTGCAACAGGCGCTCGTGCATCTGCTTAAGCTGCGCGCATGGCCCACCAGCAAGGCCGCCGGGCATTGGCGCGACGAGGCGGGAATTTTCCTCGACGACGCGGGACGCCGGTTCACCCCGTCCATGCGCCAGCGGATCGGCCTGGACGATCTCCACGCCAAGGCGCTGCGCCGGGCAGGCACGGGGGCGGACGATGCCGGCGCGGCGCGTCCGCTGCCCGAGGAATGCCCGTTCACGCTGGATGAATTGCTGGCCGGAGATGTGGCGGGCCTGGCCATCAGTCTAGCCTAGACTCCGCATCGAGCGAGATGCGTGTCCAACCGCGCCAGTGTCATCGGCCACGCATAGGCACGCTCCATCGCGGCGCGCCCCGCCCCGCCCAGGGTCGGGTGCCGCCCGTCCAGGACCGCGATGACCGCGCGCGCCGTTGCCTCCGCGCCGTCGGCCACGAGCACTTCCACGCCGGGCGCCGCGCGCACGCCCTCGAATGCTTGCGGCGAGGCGACCACGGGACGCCCCATCGCCATCGCCTCCAGCATTTTGTTCTGCACGCCGCGCGCCATGCGCAGAGGCGCGACACACAGATCGGCGTGGGCGACGTAGGGCTCGACCGCCGGGACGCGGCCGGTCACGTGCACCCGGGGCAGGCCGGAGAGGCGCTTCACGGCCTCGGATGGGTTGGCGCCGACGATCCAGAAATGCGGCGCCGACGCCAGGTTCGCCAGCAACGGCATCACCGCCTCGGCAAACCACGCGACCGCGTCGACGTTCGGCCAGTAATCCATATGACCGACAAAGACGATGCGCGGACCCGCTTCGGGAAACGGGTCGGGCCAGCCCCGCGCCGGCGATAGAGCGTCGAGATCGACGCCGTTCTCGTAGAAATCGATCTTGCTCGCCGCCTCCGGCGCCAACTCGGCGAAGCGGGCCGCCTCCTGCGAGGAAACGAACAAGGCCACGTCGCTCACCGTCGCCGCGCGTCGCTCGAACGCCAGCAGGTTGCGCGCCTCCCGCGCCCACACCGCGCGCATGGGAAAGCGCTCGCGGCGTGCGTACATCGCCCATTTCTCGGAATCGACGTCGACCATGTCGAGGATCAGCGGAATCGGCGCGTGCGACACGTACGGCATCATCGCCGCCGTGTAGACGAATGCCGCGTCCATTCCCTGCGCCAACTGGCCGCGCACCCAGGCGCGCAGCCCCGGATGGCGATAGTAGTCGAGCATCATCGACCGCCCCGGCCGGGCGCGCAGCAGCGCCTTGATGCGCTGCGGGCGACGGCTGATCCCGAAGGCGGCGACCTCGCCGCATAGCCGGCGCAACGCCTCCACCCCGTCCCAGTCGGCCGGATCATCGATCAGGCAGCCGAGCCTGATATCGAACCGCTCGGCGAGATGGGCGATGACGTTATACGCGCGCAGCTTCTCGCCCTTGTTGGGCGGGTACGGGATGCGATGGGCGAGAAACAGCAGCCGGGGCACGGAATGGCTCATCGATTGGGCCAGGAGAGGCGGGGCCTGGGAAGACCTGAGCGGAACGATGCAGCAGCCACGCCTCGCTGCCGGCCTCGGTCAGGTGCACTGGATAGGTCGGATGTCCAGCCGCCTGCAAGGCGCTGATGAGGCGGGCGCGGCGCTCCGGCTGGACCACGCACATCACGAACCCGCCGCCGCCGGCCCCCGACACCTTCACCGCGGTCGCTCCGGCGGCGCGGGCAAGCCCCTCCAGCGCTTCGGTCGCCGGTGTGACGACGCCCGACGCGGTCGCCTTCTTCGCCTCCCATGACCGATCCAGTCCGGCGGCGAAGGCGGCGAGGTCGCCGTCCAGCAGCGCATCGCGCATGTCCGTCACAGCGTCCTTCAGTCGATGCATCGCCGCCAGTGCCGCGTGATCGGCGTCGAGGTTGCTCGCCTGTTCGGCGATGATGCGCCCCGAGGCGCGGGCTTCGCCCGAAAAGCACAGCGCCAGGGAGGCTTCCAGTTCCCGCACGACCGCCGGACCGACGCGCAGCCGGTCCACCACCACATCCCCGCGCGGCGGGAAGCGGATCATGTTCAGCCCGCCATAGGCCGCCGCGTACTGGTCCTGCCGGCCGCCGGCGAGCCCAAGGTCGTGCCGCTCGATATCGCAAGCGAGCACGGCCGCCTCGCGCGGCGCAAGGGTGCGCCCCAGGAAGGCCGCATAGGCCTGAACGAGTGCCACGACCAACGCCGAGGACGAGCCGAGGCCGGAGCCGAGCGGCGCGTCCACCGACGTGGCGACCGTCAGCGCGAGCGGCGTTCCGTCGTGGAACTGGCGCATCATCCGCTCGTACACCCCGCGATGCAGGTCGAGCCGCGAATGCGGCAATCGTCGTGCCGGCACGTGAACCTCGGAGCGGTCCAGGTCGCCGGCGTCGAAGACCAGCCGATCGTCCACGCGGGCCGCGATGGAGGCGAAGGCGTAGCGATCGATGGTGGCGTTCAACACCGCGCCGCCGAACCGCTCGGCGTAGGCGGCGAGGTCGGTGCCGCCTCCCGCCAACCCCAGGCGCAGTGGCGCGCGCGCGCGGGCGAGGCGGGTGCCGGCAAGCGACGATGCGGAAGGGCGCGGCATCCCCTCACGCTTAGCTTGCCAACAATGAACAAACCGCTATCAGGCGGGAATGAGAAAAACCGACGCCGACTATGTCACCGCCTACCTCGCCCGCTCGGTCGCGGCGGCGACGGCGCTGGCCGACGACGCGCTCGTGCGGACGGCGCTCGCCGACATGGCCCGCGTCACGATCGCGGCGATGCAAGCGGGGGGCAAGCTGATGATCGCCGGCAACGGCGGCAGCGCGTCCGACGCCCAGCACATCGCGGGCGAGATCGTCGGACGGCTGATGTACGATCGCATCCCGCTGCCGGCTATCGCGCTGACCGCCGATGCCGCGGTGATGACCGCGACCGCCAATGACTACGGCTTCGAGCATGTTTTCGCCCGCCAGGTGAGCGCCCTCGGCCGACCGGGCGACGTGCTGTTGGCAATCTCGACCTCCGGACGATCGGCCAATCTGCTGCGCGCCCTGGAGGCCGCGCGGGACAAGGGGATGCGCTGCCTTGGTTTCGCCGGACGCGCCGGCGGACCGATGGCCGCCCTATGCGATCACGTGCTGCGCGCCCCGGCCGACGAGACGGCCATCGTCCAGCAGCTGCACATCACCGCGGCGCACGTCCTTTGCGCCCTGGTGGAACGCGCGCTCTGCCCCCCGCCTTGATCCAGGGCCCCTTGATCCGCCAATGCGTGATCCTCGCCGGCGGGCGGGGAACCCGGCTGGGCGCGCTGGCCGAGGCGATTCCGAAGCCGGCGCTGGAGGTCGGGGGAAAGCCGTTCCTGTTCTGGCTGATGCGGGAATTGCAGCGCTTCGGCATTGAGCGGTTCCTGGTGCTTGGCGGGCATCTGGCGCCGGCGCTGGTTCGCGAGGTGGGGATGCTTACACCGCTCTTGCCCAAGGCGGCTGGCGTCGAGGTGCTGGCGGAGCCGACGCCTTCCGGCACCGGAGGCGCATTGCTCGGCGCGGCCGCCCGGCTCGACGACCGCTTCCTGCTGTGCAACGGCGATAGTCTGTTCGACACCAATCTCGCGCCGCTGCTGGCGGATGCGGCGGCTGATCCGCCTTCGGTGCTGGCGCGCTTGCTGCTGCGAGGCACGGACGACGCTTCCCGGTATGGGGCGGTCACGCTGGACGACGATCGGGTCAGCGCGTTCAGAGAGCGTCCAAGAACATCGTCATGCCCGCGAATGCGGGTATCCACGTCTTCTTCCTCGGCCACCCCGAAAGTCGTGGATACCCGCATTCGCGGGCATGACAGTGGGGACGTCGTAAACGCCGGAGTCTATACGGTCGACCGCCGCATCCTGGCGCGGTTGTCGCCAATCTGCTCGCTCGAAAGCGACATCCTGCCCGCGCTGGCCGCCGAGGGCGCCCTGCGCGGTACGATGGCGGCGGGATGGTTCATCGACATCGGCGTACCCGAGGACCTCGCGCGCGCGCGCGCCCAACTGACCGACCGGCTCGCCCGGCCCGCGCTGTTCCTGGATCGCGACGGCGTCCTGAACGTCGAACGCGGCCATGTCGGCACGCGCGACCGCTTCGAGTGGATGACGGGCGCGCGCGAGGCGGTGCGGCTCGCGACCGACGCCGGCTGGCACGTCTTCGTCGTCACCAACCAGTCAGGTGTCGGGCGCGGGTTCTATGACGAGCAAGCGGTGCGCACCCTGCTCGGCTGGATGGCAGACGAAATCCGCCTCGCGGGCGGCACGATCGACGATGCCCGCTATTGCCCGTTCCATCCCGAGGCGAAGCTGCCCGAATATCGTCGGGTCAGCGACTGGCGCAAGCCGGGAGCGGGCATGTTGCTTGACCTCATGCGCGCATGGTCACTCGATCCGACGCGGTGCGTCATGGTGGGCGACAAGTCCACCGACATGGAGGCCGCCGCCGGTGCCGCGATGGAGGGGCATCTGTTTCCCGGCGGCGACCTTCACGCGTTCCTGAAACCGATCCTCAAGCGGCGTTCCGAAGCCCGCCGGTGACGTGGCGGGCGAAGATCTCGAACAGCCGGCGCGTCACCGGCCCGACCGTGCCGTCGCCGACCGGCGCGCCGTCGAGGCGGATGATCGGACGGACGAAACTGGTCGCGCTGGTGATGAAGGCCTCGCGGGCCGACCGCAGTTCCGCCTCGCTGACCCCGCGCTCCTCGAATGCGATCCCCTCGGCGCGCAGCTCCGCGACCAGCGCGCCGCGCGTGCAGCCGGGCAGCACCGAGTGGTCGAGATGGCGGGTTCGCAAACGTCCCTCGGCATCGACGATCCACACCGTTGTCGACGCGCCCTCGGTCACCATGCCGTCGCGGATCAGGAACGCCTCGGCCGCGCCCTTCTCCCGCGCCGCCTGCTTGGCCAGCACGTTGGCGGTCAGCCCGACGGTCTTGATGTCGCAGCGCGCCCACCGCTGATCCGGCTGCGTGATCGCACTCGCCGCCCAAGCGGCGGGATCGCGCGGATAAGGCGGCGTGCGCCGCGCGGTCACGATGAAGGCCGGCGATACGGCGTGGGTCGGGAAGGCGTGGTCGCGCCGAGACACGCCGCGGGTGATTTGGATGTAGACGATCCCGTTGCTCACCCGATTGCGCCGTGCCGTTTCCGCCAGCACCTGCACCAACGCGGCCCGTCCCATCGGCGCCGGCAGACGCAGCTCCCGCAACGATCGTTCCAGCCGGTCGAGGTGCAGGTCGGCGTCGATCATCCGTCCGTCGTGCAGGTAGATCACCTCGTAGATGCCGTCCGCGAACTGATAGCCGCGGTCCTCGACGTTCACCACCGCGTCGCGCTGCGGCAGGTACTGTCCGTTGACATAGGCGATACGGCTCATCCCTGACTCCCCACCCGCTCATCGGAATGCACGCCCAACTGCTTCAGCTTGCGATGCAGTGCGCTGCGCTCCATGCCGACGAATTGCGCGGTGCGGCTGATGTTGCCGCCGAACCGCAGAAGTTGCGCCTGCAGGTACTGAATCTCGAACAGGTCGCGCGCCTCGCGCAGCGGCAGCGACATGATGTCGGCCGCCGGATCGATGGTGAGCAGGGCGGGCGCCCCGGCGCTGATCTCCGGCGGCAGCATGTCGGCCCGCACCGGGTCGCCCGGCGCGCCTGGCGCCATGATGAGCAGCCAATCCATGAGGTTCCGCAACTGGCGCGCGTTGCCCGGCCACGTATAGGCCTGAAGCGCGGCCACCGCGTCGGCCGACAGCTCCCGCGTCGCCATCCCCGAACTTTCCGCCGAACGGGCGAGGAACGTGCGCGCCAGCGCCGGGATATCCTCCCGCCGTTCCTTCAACGCCGGCAGTTTCAGCGGCACCACCGCGAGGCGGTAGAACAGGTCCTCGCGGAACCGGCCGGCGGCGATCTCGGCGTGCAGATCCCGATTGCTGGCCGACAGCACTCGCACATCGACCTTCACGCGCGCCGAACCGCCAAGCCGTTCGAAGCTCGCGTCTTGCAAGACGCGCACGATCTTGCCCTGGGTCTCGAGCGGCATGTCGGATATCTCGTCGAGCAGCAAGGTACCGCCGTGCGCGCGCTCCAGCACGCCGGCGCGGCGCGGATGCGCGGCCGGATCCTGGCCGGCCTCGATGCCGAACAGCTCCTCCTCGAAGCGCGCCGGCGCCAGCGTCGCGCAGTTCAGCACCACGAACGGACCGCCCGCGCGGCGGGAGCGGGCGTGAATCATTCGCGCCGCGACCTCCTTGCCCGAGCCGGCCGGGCCCTGGATCATCACCCGCGATCCGGTCGGGGCCACCTTCTCGATCTGCCCGCGCACGCCCTGGGCGGCTGCGCTGTCGCCGGTCAGCGTCGTCTCCGGCCCGGCGCGCAGGCGCAGTTCGGCGTTTTCGCGCGCCATCGCCGCCGCCTCCAGCGCGCGGCGCATACACAACAGAAGACGATCCGATTCGAACGGTTTCTCCAGGAAGTCGTAGGCGCCATGCTGGATCGCCTGGACCGCCATCTCGATCGTTCCGTGGCCGGAGATCATCACCACCGGAATCTGCGGCTCCTCGCTGCGCAGCGCGGCGAGGATGCCAAGTCCGTCGAGACGCGAGCCCTGGAGCCAGACGTCGAGGATCGCGAGCGACGGGCGGCGCGCGCGGAACGCGGCCAGCGCTCCGTCCGAGTCCGCCGCCTGGCGCGTCTCGAATCCCTCGTCACGCAGAATTCCGTCGATCAGCAGCCTGATGTCGGGCTCGTCGTCGACGATCAGAATGTCATGCGGCATCGGCCATCCTCGCCGGCAGACTCAGCGTCGCGACGGCGCCGGGCCCGTCCGGACAGTCGTCGAGGCCGAGTTGCCCACCATGATCCTCCATGATCTTCTTCGCGATCGCGAGCCCCAACCCGGTCCCTTTCGGTTTGTGTGTCACGTACGGCTCCGTCAGGCGCGCTCGATCCTCCAGCGGTAGACCGATGCCGTTGTCGGCAACGGTGATACGCACTGTCCCGCCCTCGGCAAGGACGCCGAGCGCGATGCGGCCCTGCCTTGCCCCCGCGTCCTCGTCGCGCATCGCCACCGCGTCGGCCGCGTTCAGCAGCAGGTTGGTCAGCGCCTGGCGCAGCATCCGCCGGTCGCACGGCGCGAACGGTCCACGCTCCGGGATGTCGCTCTCCCAGGCGATCTCGGGGCGGGCGGTCTTCTGCAACACCAGCGCCTCCCGCGCGATTCGTCCAATATCCTCGACCTTGATGACAGGCTGCGGCATCCGGGAAAAGGCCGAGAACTCATCGACCATGCGGCGCATGTCGCCGACATGGCGCACGATCGTATCGGCGCATTGCGCGAATGTCTCCGGGTCGGAGGTGATCTCGCGCGTGAATCGACGCTTCAGCCGCTCGGCGGCGAGTTGGATGGGGGTCAGCGGGTTCTTGATTTCGTGCGCGATACGCCGGGCGACGTCCGCCCACGCGGCCTTGCGTTGGGCGGCCTGCAACGCCGTGATATCGTCAAAGGTGACGACGAATCCGCGCACTCCGCCGCCGGTCATCTCCGCGCCGATCCGCACGATCAGCGTGCGTCTTGCATTGGCCGGGCCGATTTGGACCTCGGCGGTGTGGGCCCGCTCCGGAGCCGCGGCTGCCGCGGCGACGAGCGGGGCGAACTCGGGCGCCACCTCGGACAACGGCTGCCCGGTCGCGGCCAGCAGGTCGATCCCGAGCAATTCGTCCGCTGCCTTGTTGGGCAGTTCCACACGACCCCTGACATCGAGCCCGATCACACCCGCCGAAACCCCGGACAGGACGGTCTCGGTGAAGCGCCGGCGCTCGTCGATCTGCCGATAGGCCTCCATCAGCTCCGCCCGCTGTGCCGCCAACTGGCCGGTCATGCGGTTGAACGCGCGCGACAGGCCGGCGATCTCGTCATCGGTCGGCGGGTCGGGCACCCGCACCGACAGATCGCCGCCGCGCACCCGCTCGGCGGCGGTGATCAGACCGGCGATCGGCCGGGCGATCTGATTGGCCAGCAACAGGCCGATCAGCACCGCCGCCGACAGCACGAGCAGCGCGACGGTCGCGAAAATCCAGGCAAAGGCGATTTGCAGCCACGATCGACTCTCGTCGAGGCGCTTGTACTCGGCGACCGCGCGTTCGGTACGCTGCATGTAGCCGACGATCTGCGGATCGACCGGCCGGCCGATCATCAGCATCAGCGACGGGTGCGAATCGAGCTGCACCACCGCCTGCACGCGCGTCCCATCGGGGGAGTTGATCAGAACGACGTCGCCGCTGCGTGCCTGCTCGGTCGCCCAGGCCGGCGCCGTCTTGTTGCCGACGTCGCCGAACAATCCGGCCGAGGCCATCACCTGCCCGCTCGCGGGATCATAGATCACCGCTTCGGTCAGCCCCCGCAAGGTCGTCTGCTCGCCGAGGATCTGCGCGAACACGCCGGGGGCGGACAGCAGATAGACGCCGGCGCGATTCAGATCGTTCGCCATCTCCAGCGCGACGGTACGAATGTTGTTGCGATGCTCATCGAGATAGCCGCGCGCCACTTGCAGCGATCCGGTGATCGCCGAGCGAACCGGATCGTTGAACCATGATTGGATGCCGAAATGGAAGAACGCAACGGCGAACGCGGCGACCAGGATCGCCGGCGCCACGGCGACGCCGCCGAACAACAGCACGAGGCGGACATGCAGGCGCGATCCCGCCGAGCCGCGCCGCCTCTCCGCCCAGACGCGCGTGAGCCGTCCCGCCAAGACCGCGGCCAACAGCAGCAGCACCGAAAGATTGGCGAGCACCAGCGCCGCGCTTGCCCCGCGCTGTACGCCGAACGGCGCGCCGCGCGCCATGACGACGAAGGTGCCGAGGCCGACCGCGAGGGCGAGGGCGACCAGCACGATCGTCACCGATCTGCCGAGCAGCAGTGTCGCGGCCCGATGCGCGACCCCCCCGGCATGGACGGGTGGCGGCGGACGCGTCTGTTCGGTTGGCGGGGCTGCGTTCACACGCCCCCCCGCGTGACCGCGATCTGGAGATCGCGAATCTTCTTCCTCAGCGTGTTGCGGTTCAATCCCAGCATCGCGGCGGCCTTGATCTGGTTGCCGCGAGTCGCGGCCAGCGTCAGGCGGATCAGCGGCCGCTCCACCTCGGCGATCACGCGGTCGTAGACGTCCGACGGTCCCGGCCCGCCCTCGTGCGCGGCAAGAAACGCACGGATATGGCGCTCCACGGCTTGCGCCAGCGGTTCCGCTCCGTTGGCGGCGGCGAGTTCGCCGGCGGGCGCGGCCTCAACCAGCTCCTCCTCGATCGTCGCCCCGCCGATCGTATCATCCGGACACAGGGCCGCGAGGCGGCGCATCAGGTTCTCCATCTCGCGCACGTTGCCCGGCCATCGGTGGTGCTTCAACCGATCGACCGCGTCTTGATCCAGCAGCTTGAGCGGAAGACCGTCCATGCGCGCCCGGTCGAGAAAGTGTCGCGCGAGCACGGGGATGTCCTCGACGCGCTCGCGCAGCGGCGGAATGCGGATGGGCACCACGTTCAGCCGATAGAACAAATCTTCCCGGAACAGGCCCTGGCGGATGGCGGCGCGCAGATCGCGGTGCGTGGCGGCGATGATCCGCACGTTCGCCTTGATCGGCGTGCGACCGCCCACGCTGGTGAACTCGCCCTCCTGAAGGACCCTCAGCAACCGGGTCTGCGCTTCCGGGGGCATGTCGCCGATCTCGTCGAGAAAGAGCGTGCCGCCCGATGCCTGCTCAAATCTCCCGCCTGTCCGGTTGACTGCCCCGGTAAAGGCACCACGCTCATGGCCGAACAGCTCACTCTCGATCAGCTCGCGCGGGATCGCGGCCATGTTGATGGCGATGAACGGGCCACCCTGTCGCTTGCCGTGTTCATGCAGCGCGCGCGCGACGAGTTCCTTGCCGGTGCCGGATTCGCCGCTGATCATCACTGTCAGGTCGGCGGTCGTGAGCCGGGCGATGGTGCGGTAGATCTCCTGCATCGCCGGGCTGCGCCCGATCAGCGTCATCGCATCGTCGGGATCCACAAGCTCGCCGGGCGACGAGGTCGGCGCTTCGGCGGGCGCGGTCAGCGCCCGGGCGACAACGGCCAGCAACTCACGCAGGTCGAACGGCTTCGGCAAATACTCGAAGGCACCGCGCTGGGCGGCCCTCACCGCGGTCATCAGCGTCGATTGCGCGCTCATGACGATCACCCGCAGATCGGGACGCAGGCGGCGGACGCGCGGTACCAGGTCCAGCCCGTTCTCGTCGGGCATGATGACATCGGTAATGACCAAGTCGCCCTCGCCGTCCTCCACCCACCGCCAAAGGGTCGCGGCGTGCCCGGTCGCGCGGACCTGGTAGCCCGCCCGGCCCAGCGCCTGGGTCAGCACGGTGCGGATGGAACGGTCGTCGTCGGCAATCAGGATCGTCGGGAGTATCTCAGCCATCGGCGCCCCCGGGCGCATCCTCGTCGGCCGCCACTGGCAGATGCAGCCGAACCTCCGTACGGCCGGGCCGGCTGTCTACCTCGATCAGTCCGCCGTGATCGCCGACGATTTTCGCCACCAGTGCGAGACCAAGCCCGCTGCCGGCGGTCTTGGTGGTAACGAACGGTTCGAACAGATGCGGGAGGATATCGTCGGGAATCCCTGGGCCGTTATCCCTGACAGTGACCTGCAAGGGAAGATCGAGCCGGTGCGGGGAGCCGGGCACGGCGATCCGGACGCCATGCTGGAACCCGGTCTGGATTTGGATTTCGGGGTAGGACTGTCCCGCGACCGCCTCGGCCGCGTTCTTCACCAGATTGAGGAACGCCTGGATGAGCTGGTCGTGATTGCCGGAGACCGGCGGCAGCGACGGATCGTACACCTCCTGAAAACTCACCCCGGCCGCGAAGCCGCTTTCCGCCAGGCGGCGAACATGGCCCAGCACGCGGTGAATGTTCACCGCCGTCCGTGCCAGCGGCTTCTCGCCGAACATCTCCATTCGGTCGACCATCGCGCGGATGCGGTCGGCCTCGTCGCGGATCAGTTCGGTCAGCTCCAGATCGGGTCCGGTCACGCTCGATTCGAGCAATTGGGCGGCACCGCGGATGCCCGACAAGGGGTTCTTGACTTCATGGGCCAGGATGGTTGCCATGCCAGTCACGCTGCGGGCGGCGCCGCGGAACGCGAGCTGGCGGTCGAGCGCGCGTGCCGCCGAGGCATCCTGCAACACCAGCAGGACTGACCCCGGCTCCTCGGGCAACGGCGAGGCGAACACGGTGATGCCGGGCTTGTGCAGGCGTGGACTTTCGAGCGTGAGATCATGGTCGGCGATCGTGAGGTCGTGGGCGCGCACCTGCTCGATCAGCAGGAGCAGCGGGTTGTCCCGCGGAACCAGATCGAGCAGGGCATGCTGGAGAAGATAGGAAGCCGATACGCCGAGGAACTGCTCGGCGGCCTGGTTGACGAAGCGGAAGCGGTTGTCGGCGTCCAGCAGCACGACCGGAACCGGCAGGGCCGCCATTATCAGCGCGGCGTCAGGCGGGCGCGGCCGACGGACGCCGCCCAGCACGCCATCGGCGGGGCCGTTCACGCAGCCTCGGCCAAGGCCTGTTCCCGCACCGGGGCGGCGCGATGGATACCGGCCTGGATGAGGCGGTCATAGAAGGTGTCGATGTGAACGATCACGTCGCGGGCGTCGCCCATCCGGTTCATCTCGGCGCGGAACTCCGCCGAGCCGGGCAGGCCGCGCGAATACCAGGAGACGTGCTTGCGGGCGAGCCGCAGTCCGGCGTCGGTGCCGTACTGGCCGAGCATGGCGGCGTAGTGGTCAAGCAGGATGGCGCGTTGCGCGGGAAGCGGCGGTTCAGCCAGGCGGGCGCCGGTGCGCAGGAAATGCGCCGCATGGGCGGCGAACCACGGGCGGCCGTAGCAGCCGCGCCCGATCATCACGCCGTCGGCCCCGGAGCGGCGCAGTGCCTCGGCCGCGTCGTCCTCGGTCAGGATGTCGCCGTTGGCGATCACCGGGATGGCGACGGCGGCTTTCACCTCGGCGATGAAGTCCCAATCCGCCGCGCCGGTGTAGAATTGCTGGCGGGTGCGGCCGTGGATGGTGACCATGCGGATACCCGATTCCTCGGCGATTCGCGCGAGCCGGGGGGCATTCAGGCTGGCGTGATCCCATCCCATGCGCATCTTCAGGGTGACGGGCACGCCAACCGCGTTGACCGTCGCCTCCAGGATCGCGCCGGCGGCGGTCTCGTCGCGCATGAGCGCCGAGCCGGCCTGCTGGCCAAGCGCCACTTTCTTCACCGGGCAGCCGAAATTGATGTCGATCAGATCGGCGCCGTGGCCCACCGCGAGTCGCGCCGCCTCCGCCATCGCTTGCGGATCACAGCCGGCGAGTTGCACCGCGCTGACGCCGCCACAGCCGTCCACCTCGGCCATGCGAAGCGTGTTGCGATTCTCCCGCACCATCGCCCAGGAGGCGATCATCTCCGAGACCACCATCCCGGCACCCTGCTGCTTGGCGAGCCGGCGGAACGGCAGGTCGGTGACGCCCGACATCGGCGCCAGGATCACGGGCACGTCGATGCGCACGCCGCCGCCGAGGTCGATCGGCGCGAGCGGTGTTGTGGTAGAGGAACGACACATGCTCACGATTTGGGCAAGTTACTGCCACAGGCGGGGTGGGCGCAACGGCGTTGGAGCCGAAGCGAGGCGATTGACGCCCCCGCGAACAACCCCGAAACCAGGACCGAATGAACATCGCCGCCATCCTCGTCGCCGCCGGCTCGGGGAGCCGGTTCGGGGCACCCAAGCAATTCCTCCCCCTGCTCGGTCGACCCGTGATCCGCCACGCGGCCGATGCGCTGGCACCCCATGTCGGCGGCCTGCTTCAGCCCGTGGGCGACAAAGACCCGATCGATGCCGCCTTGCAGGGGTTGACCCATCTTCCGCCGGTGCCAGGCGGGGCGACGCGGCAGGACAGCGTGCGGGCCGGGCTGGAGGCGTTGGCGCCGCACGCGCCCGATCTTGTGCTGGTCCACGACGCCGCGCGCCCGCTGATCCCGCCGGGAACGGTCGCCGCGCTGATCGCGGCCCTGCTTGACGCGCCGGGCGCGATCCCGGCGGTGCCGGTCGCGGATACGCTCAAGCGTGCCGCCGGGGGTTGCATCGCCGCGACCGTCCCGCGCGACGGCCTGTTTCGTGCCCAGACGCCGCAGGCATTCCGCTTCGACGTACTGCTCGCCGCCCACCAAGCCGGCACCGTGTCGGCCACGGACGACGCCGCGCTATTGGAGGCCGCCGGGCTCGCCGTCGCGCTCGTCCCCGGTTCGGAGGACAATATCAAGATCACCTATAAGGACGACCTGATGCGCCTCGAACGCGCCATGTCCGCCCATTTGATCCCTCGCGTCGGCACCGGGTTCGACGTCCATGTCCTGCAAGCCGGCCGCCCCTTGATGCTCTGTGGCATCTCGGTGCCGCACGAGCGCGGCCTGGCCGGGCACTCGGATGCCGACGTGGGCATCCATGCGCTGTGCGACGCGATCTACGGAGCGCTCGCCGAGGGCGACATCGGGCGGCATTTCCCGCCTAGCGAGGCGACCTGGAAGGATGCCGATAGCGCGCGCTTCCTGGCCCACGCCGCCGGCCGGATCGCCGCGCGCGGCGGCGTGCTCGCCAATGCCGACGTCACCCTGATCTGCGAACGTCCGAAGATCACCCCTCACGCGCCGGCAATGATCGTCCGCCTCGCCGGGCTGCTCGGGGTGGAGCCGGGGCGCGTCTCTGTGAAGGCGACCACCACGGAGCGGCTGGGCTTCACCGGCCGCGGCGAGGGCATTGCCGCGCAGGCGGTGGCGACCGTGCTCCTGCCTCCCTGACCCGTGCGTGGACAAGCCCGGCCCGCGCGGCCATCTGTTGCGCGCCTATCATCGTTGGAGGCTTCGGATGATGTCGAGACCCCTTCTAACCGCCGTGCTCGCGGGCGGCGTTGCCTTGCTGGCCGGCTGTGCCAGTGGGTTCGTTCCGCCGCCGATTCCCGCGACGACGGTCGAGGTGATTCCCAAGCCGCCGGTCACCGCGACCCCGATCATCTGGCAGCCGGGCCATTGGGACTGGAACGGCACCGGCTACCTCTGGGTGCCGGGGCAGTACGTGCCGAACACCGGGCACGGCAACCTCTTCATGCCGGGCTGGTGGGCGCAGACCTCCGCCGGCTGGCAGTGGCAGCCGGCGCACTGGATGTAAGGACACCGCCCTTGCGATGCGGGGGCGGCTGTGGTGTACCACGCCGTTCTGAAGGCAGAGGCTTACGGAATGGCATCGACGTTTGAAACGGTCGCGGGCATCATCTCGGAGACGTGCGACATTCCGCGTGAGAAGATCACGCCGGAAAGCCATGCCATCAACGATCTCGGGATCGACAGCCTCGACTTCCTCGACGTCGCCTTCGCCATCGACAAGGCGTTCGGCATCAAGATGCCGCTCGAGAAATGGACGCAGGAGGTCAACGAGGGCAAGGTCTCGTCCGATCGGTATTTCGTCCTCAACGATCTCAGCGCCAACATCGACTCCCTGGTCGCGGCGAAGGCCGCCTGATCCCGGACGGGATGCGGCTCGAAACCTTCCAGATGGTGGACCGGGTGCTGGAACTGGACCCGGCCGCGGGACGGGTGCGCGCGTCGTGCCTGGTGCCGGAGCAGAGCCCGGTGTTCGAGGGACACTTCCCTGGCCATCCGATCCTTCCCGGCGTCCTGATGATCGAGACGATCGCGCAGACGGGCGGCTGGCTGGTCCTGGCGCTCGGCCGGTTCGAGCTGATGGCCTTTCTCGCCAAGGTGAAGGAGGCGAAGCTGCGCGGCTTCGTCCAGCCCGGATGCCGGCTGACCGCCGAGGTGCGGTTGGTGCACGACGGCTCCGGCTACGCCGTCGTAGCCGGGCGCCTGGAGACCGATGGGCGCGCCGTGGCCGAGGCGGAGATCACGTATCGCACCGCGCCCTTCCCGACGCCGGCCCTGCGCTCAGCCATGATCGAGGCCGCCCGTCGCGTCGGCGTCGGCGAGGAGTGGCTCCATGCCGCGTGAGCGCGATGCCGTCATCACCGGGATCGGCCTTGTTTCATCGCTGGGCGAGGGGCCGGACGCGCACTGGGCGGCGCTGACCGCGGCCGGCGGAGTCCGCCCGGTGCTGGATACGCGGCGGTTTGCGCCCTTCCCGGTCCACCCTCTCGTCGCCCTCGACCTCGACAAGCAGATACCCAAGCGCGGCGATCAGCGGCAGATGGAGCCGTGGCAGCGGATCGGGGTCTACGCGGCGGGCCTCGCCCTCGACCACGCGGCGCTGAAAGGCGACGCGGCGCTTCTGGCACGGACCCACATGATCGTGTGCGCCGGCGGCGGTGAGCGCGATCCCGCCGTCGATGCCGCCGTGCTGGCGAGCCCGGATGCGTCGTTGAACGCGCAACTCATGGAGGGCCTGCGCCCGACCCTGTTTCTCGCTCAACTCTCGAACCTGCTTGCCGGCAACATCTCGATCGTGCACGGCGTCGTCGGCTCCTCGCGCACCTTCATGGGCGAGGAGGCGGCCGGGGCCGACGCGGTGCGGGTCGCCTCTGCGCGCATCGCCGCCGGGCAGGGCGACCTGTTTCTCGTCGGCGGCGCGCAGAACGTCGAACGTCCGGAGATGCTGCTGAACTACGCGCTGAGCGACACGTTGCTGCGCGGCGCCTATGCGCCGGTCCGGGCGCGTCAGGCGCGGGGCGGCGGGATCGTGCTCGGCTCGCTCGGATGTTTCCTGGTCATCGAGAGCCGAACGCATGCCGAGGCGCGCGGCGTGCCGATAATCGCCACCGTCGCGGCGATCACCGCCGACCGCTGTCGGCGCGGCGAGGGCGAGGCGAGCGCCAATGCCGCGCGTCAGTTCGATGCCATGCTGACGATGATCGATCCGCCGCACGCCGCCGCGATTTCCGCCGCCTCCGGGATCGCGGCGGCGAGCACCGAGGAGCTTGCGTTCCTCGCTACCACCGGCCTCGCCGTGCGCGCCGTCGCCACGGCCCTCGGCCACTCCCTGGAGCCGGCCTTCCCGGCCGC
>JBAWFF010000514.1:0-20274 GCA_049591635.1 Acetobacteraceae bacterium | reverse complement strand
GGATCCACCCGATCTGCGAGGCCTTCATCGACGGCGCCGAGGGCATGGGGATTCCGCGCTGCCTCGACTACAACGCGCAAAGCCAGGAGGGCGTGGGCTACTTTCAGCGCGCGATCCATAAGGGCTACCGCCAGAGCGCGGCCCGCGTGTTCCTCCATCCCGCGCGGGCGCGTGGGCTCGACGTGCGGACGAATGCGCGCGCCGCTGCCATCCTGTTCGATGGCAAACGCGCGGTCGGCGTGCGCTACGTGAACGACCGCGATAGGACACAGACGCACGAGGTACGCGCGCGACGCGAGGTGATCGTCTCGTCAGGCACCGCGAACACGGCGAAGCTTCTGCAAATCTCCGGCGTCGGTCCGTCCGAGCTACTGGGCGCGCTCGGCATCCCGATGGTGCATGAGCTGCGCGGGGTCGGAGAGAACTTCCGCGACCATTACTCGGTGCGCTTCGTTGCACGGGTGCGCAACATCACGACGATGAACGAGCTGTCGCGCGGGATGGGGCTTGTCGGTCAGATCGCCCGCTGGGCATTGGGCCGGCCCTCGATCCTGGCACTCAGCCCATCGCTGATCCATTGGTTCTGGAAGTCCGACGACAGCCTCGATTTCGCCGACCTGCAAGGCGTGTTCAGCCCGGCGAGCTACAAGGAAGGCTTCGTCGGCCTGCTCGATGAGTATCCGGGCATGACTTGCGGCGTCTGGCAGCACCGGCCGGAGAGCACGGGCTACGTCCGTGCCCGTTCCGCCGATCCGTTCGAGGATCCGGCGATCCAGCCCAACTACCTCGCCGACCCGATGGACCGGCGGGTGTTGCTCGCTGGCATGAAGCTCGCGCGGAGGCTGCTGCGCACGCCTCCGCTGGCGGCGTATTTCGACCATGAAACACTGCCGGGAGACCGGGCGCAGACCGATGACGAACTGATGGGCTTCGCGCGCCAATACGGCTCCACCTCGTACCACCTGATCGGTACCGCGCGAATGGGGCCGGCGAGCGATCCGAAGGCGGTGGTGGATGATCGGCTGCTGGTACACGGGATGGAAGGGCTGCGGGTGGTCGACGCCTCGATCATGCCGACGATGCCGTCGGCGAATACGTACGCGTCCACGATGATGATCGCGGAGCGGGCGTCGGATCTCATTCGCGGGCGGGCGATGTTGGGAGCAGCAGATTGGGTGGACGCGTGATCCGCTCTTTATGAGCCGAAAGAACAAAAGTCATATACGAATTGTCTTTTCAAAGGCGCACCGGTCATGGATAATGATCGGGTCACATTATTCTCCTTATTGTGGATCAGCGTATCCTCCCTGCAACGTCGCGGTTCCAAGCAGCCCTCCGTAGCGAATTGGAGCGTGCCCGCAAGGCGCTCCTGGATACTGGCAGCCGGAATCGGCTCATCCACACGCCTCGAGGCGCCGCCAAATCGAAATCGGTCGATGTCTTGGGAGATGCCGACGCGGTCTTCCATGTTCTGGTTCGCGACAGCCGGCAGGCGTCGTTCGGTGCCGCTGGAGATGGTACGCCCAGCGCGGGCCAGGAGAGTAGGCTCGCGACGCGCCTTTCCTCGGAGGTTCTTCAGCGGCGATTGCTCGGCCTGCAACGCGACGCCAGGACCGCGCTGGAAGAACAGGGCGTCGATATCCTCTATCTTGCGATCGGCTTCCTGCGGTGGTTTGAGGATCGCAACTCAGACGTGCCGCGAGAGGCGCCGCTGATACTGGTGCCGGTGGCACTGCGCCGTGACGATGCCCGCTCGATTTTCCGCTTGTCGGTGCGCGACGACGATATCGACACCAACGCATGCCTACGGGAGATGCTCAAGGAACACGGCGTCGTCCTGCCTGACATCGAAGATCACGATGAATGGTACCCGTCCGGCTATTTCGACCGAGTTCGGACCGCGATCGCCAGCCAGGAAAAGTGGGCAATCGACGTGCACGGGATGATTCTCGGCTTTTTCTCGTTCTCCAAGCATCTCATGGTTCGTGACCTCGACCCGACAAATTGGCCGGACGAAATCCTTCTGTCCGACTCCCAACTCGACGGCCTGCTCGTCTCGGGTTTCGCGGGCGATGACGGCCTGATCGCGGACGACGCGAACCCAGACGAGATCGTCGATACCGCCCGGCTTCCCTACGTCCTAGACGCGGATGCGTCACAGGCGCTGGTGATCGAGAATGTCAGGAAGACCCATGATTTGGTCGTGCAGGGCCCACCAGGAACCGGCAAGTCCCAGACGATCGGCAACATGATCGGCGCGGCGGTGCGCGACGGCAAGACGGTGCTGTTCGTGGCCGAGAAGATGGCGGCGCTGAATGTCGTGCGCGATCGTCTCGTGAAGGCGGGTCTTGGAACCATCTGCCTGGAGCTGCACAGCAAAACGGCGAACAAGAAGGCGGTCGTGAGTGCCCTCGCGGAGGCGCTCGGCGTGCCGGCCCACCCGCAATCCGATCCGGCGGATGCCGACAGGCTTCGCGGCATCCGCGATAGGTTGAACCGCGCATCCGCCGATCTACACGCGGAATTGCCGGGCAGTGGAATCACCCCGTTCAAGGCCCTCGCCGAGCAGGTCCGCCTGCGGTCTGCCGGCCACCTCGCGCCGGCTCTGTCGCTTCCAGCAAGCGCGTCATGGCCGCCGCTCGCGTGGGAGCGCATCCGCCAGCAGGTCACGAGTCTGGCAGAGCACGTCCGGCGCGCCGGCCGAATGGATCGACATCCGTGGCGCGGGGTCGCGGCGGAGATGTTGCAGCCCGCCGATCAAGAGCGGCTGCGCCAAAAGATCGACGAACTGCTCGCGGTCACGACCGATGTTCGCACGCGGCTGACGGAACTGGCGGGCTTGTTCGGCTTCGATCCCGACCAGCCGATAGGCTGGATCGTTGCCCTCGAGGAGATGGCGGAAAGCATCGCCGACCGGCCGGTGGCCCCTGCGGGTTTCTGGGATCTGGTGACGACAACCGAGCGGCTGGAGCGGCTGATTGGCGTCGCCACGATCGGGCTCGCGTTCCGCGCCGCCCGCGAACCGGTGGACGAATGCTTTGTCGCCTCGGCGCTGGAACGGGACGCCGAGGCATTGCGTACGCCGCTCGCCGCCGGAGCCACTTCGCTCTTTGCCAGGATTCGGGGCGAGTACCGCCGCGCCTCAAGGGAGTTGGGCGGCCTCCTGAAAGCGCCGTTACCCAAGGCTCCGATCCAGAGGCTCGAGCTTGTCGATTCGCTCATTCGAGTACGCCGGCTCGCCGCCGAACTCGCCGCCGAGGCGACGTACGCGGCCAGCATCCTCAAGGATGAATGGCGAGGCGATCGGACCGACTTCGCGCTTCTCCGCGACGCGACGCGGTGGCTCGCCGATCTGCACGTGCCTGAGGGTGCCAGCAAGCGCCGCATCGCGGAGGCGCCGGGAGACGCCGAACATTGGCGCGAGATCAGCCAGACGCTGCGTGACCGCGCCAGCCGAGTTATCGAGATATTCACCTCGATCATCGGCGTGCTGCGGCTGGACCTCAAGGTCGCCTTCGGAGCGGCGCGCCCGGAAGGTGTCGGCATCGCCGCGTTGGCGGACCGCGCCGGTTCCTGGTTGGCCGAGCCCGAGCGCCTCGACGAGTGGGTGGGCCTCCACGGCGCCGATCAGTCTGTCCGCGCCGCCGGCTTGTCGGAAGTGGCGGATCGACTGATGACATTCGCCGCTGATCCCGCGCACGCCGTCGCCGAATTGCGCTACGCGCGCGCCGAGGCCATCTGGAATACCGCCGTCGCCGCCAGACCCGGCCTGACGACGCTGGCCGGATCGGAAAGGAGCGAGCTGGCGCGCCAATTCCGCGATCTCGACCGTAGCCGCCGCGCCGGCGCCGTGGCCGAGATTCTCGGCCGCTACCAGGAGGGCAAGCCAACCGGCGCGATGGGCGACATGGCGGTTATCCGGGGCGAGGTCGCACGCAAAAAGGGCCACATGCCGATCCGGCGGTTGCTCGACAAGGCCGGCCTCACGATCCAGCGGATCAAGCCGGTTTTTCTGATGAGCCCGCTCTCGGTCGCCCAGTTCCTCCCGCCGGGGCGGCTGGAGTTCGACTTGCTGATTATCGACGAGGCAAGCCAGGTGAAGCCCGCCGACGCCCTCGGCGCGATCGCGCGCGCGAGGCAGATCGTCGTGGTTGGCGACAAGCAGCAACTTCCGCCGACGAGCTTCTTCGATCACCTCGTCAGTGCCGACGACGACATCGACGATGATGACGCGCCGCTGTCCGGTGCCGCGCCGCTTACCGAGATCGAGAGCATCCTGGGGCTCTGCGAGGCGCGCGGCATGCCATCGAGGATGCTGCGTTGGCACTACCGCTCTCGCCATCCATCGCTGATCGAGGTGTCGAACGCCGAGTTCTACCAACAGAAGCTTTTCATGCCGCCGAGCCCGTCGCGCGATCGGGAGTCGGAGGGTCTGATCGCGACGCGGGTCGCCGGGGCCTATGATCGCGGCGGCACCCGGACGAACCGGATCGAGGCCGAGGCGGTCGTCGAAGCGGTACGGACCCATGCGAGGACCTGCCCGCACCTCACTCTGGGCGTCGTCACCTTCTCGGCCGCCCAGAAGACGCTGCTCGATGATCTGCTGGAGGCGGCGCGACGTGACGACGCCGATCTCGACGCGTTCGTGCATCGGCCGGAGGCCGAGGAATTCTTCGTCAAGAACCTGGAGACGGTCCAGGGCGACGAGCGCGACGTGATCGTCATTTCCATCGGCTACGGGCCGCGCATCGCCGGCGCCGCGCTGGACAGCATGAGCTTCGGCCCAGTCTCCAGCGAAGGCGGCGAACGGCGGCTGAACGTGCTCTTCACCAGGGCTCGTCGGCGGACCCACGTGTTCGTGTCATTCGCCGCCGACGATATCGATCTCGCGCGAGTGACCCAAGGAGGCGCGCGGGTCTTCAAACGATTCCTCCGCTATGCCGAAACTGGGATCATCGATCAGCCGACCCCCACCGGCCAGGACGCCGATTCACCCTTCGAGGAGGCGGTCGCGGACGCCATCAAGGGCATGGGGTTCGCGGTGGAGCCGCAGGTCGGGTCAGCGGGGTTTCGCATCGACCTCGCCGTGCTCGATCCCGCGCATCCGGGGCGCTATCTGCTTGCCGTGGAGTGCGACGGCGCGACGTATCACTCGGCGCGCTGGGCCAGGGAACGCGACCGGCTGCGCCAGGAGGTGCTCGAGGGGCTCGGGTGGCGTTTCCACCGCATCTGGAGCACCGACTGGTTCCGCACCCCCGGATCAGCTAGGGACAAATTGCGTCAGGCAATCGAGAGCGCCAAGACCGCGGCGCCGCAGCCATTGCCGCCGGTGATCCAGCCCGCCCAGCAGACCCGTTCAGGTCCGGCATCTGCGGCACCACCCACTTCCCGACGGCTAGTGACGGCATACGTGGAAGCTTCCTTCGCCGTGCGGGCCGCGATCGAGGCGCACGAGATGCCGATCCCAGAGTTGTCGGCAATCGTCGCGCGCATCGTCGCCATCGAAGGGCCGATTCACGAGGATGAGGTTGCCAGGCGCGTCACGCGCCTGACCGGCAAGAATCGGGCGGGGAACCGCATCCTGACCCATGTTCGCGCGGCGTTGAAGTACGCAGCGAGGGACCTCCAAGCCGTACGCAACGACGGCGACTTCTGGACTCCGACGACACCCGATTGGAAGCTCACGATCCGCGACAGGTCCGCCTCGGCTGCTTCGCTGCAGCGACCTGACCGGATCGCGGACAGCGAAATCGAGTTTGCGATTGTTCAGATCTTGGATAGCAACGGAGGTCTTGCCGCACCCGATATCGCGGTTGCCGTAGCGCGATCGTTCGGCTTCCTCAGAACGGGCACTGAATTGCGCAAGCGTGTCGATTCGGTACTCGCCCCGATGCTTGAATGCGGCCAGGCTGTCGCGGAAGCTGGGAATGTGCGCCTGATCGGCTGACAGCTCGCCGAAGCCGGTGAAGACGTAAGCACTCGGCGGTGGCGCGAACTGTCGGTCGATGGTACCAGCCGGTGGGTTCCGCGGGAGAGTTCGACCATGCCGGATAATCGGAATGGCACCCTTGATGACCGCCAGCGGCGCGAGCGGACGTACCATGAGGATTTCGCCGCGCGCCATAAGGACAAGGCCGAACAGCCCGTCGGCCTCGATGTGATCTCGCCGGGCCCACGCCGGCCCTGGAACGCCTTCTGGAGCGCCTATGACCTCCTGCTGGCGGAACAGCCGGCCGGCAAGCGCGTCCTGATTCCCGGTTGCGGCTTCGGCGAGGATGCGATTCGTCTCGCCAAGCTGGGCGCGGATGTCCATGCGAGCGATCTGTCGCCCGACCTGCTCGACATCGCGCGGCGGCGCGCCGAGCGGTTGGATGCGGGAGGTATCCACTTCGGTGTGATGCCGGCCGAAGCCCTGACCTACCCGGACGACTTCTTCGATCTCGTCTTCTTCAACGACATCCTCCACCACGTCGATATTCCCGGCGCGGTCGCCGAGACACGCCGCGTCCTGAAGCCGGGCGGCCGAGTGGTCGCCAACGAACTCTATACGCATTCGTCGTTGCAGAGGGTTCGCGAGAGCCGCTTCGTCTCGGACTTCCTATACCGGCGGATGGTGCGCTTCATCTACCGGGGTGACACGCCGTACATCACCGAGGACGAGCACAAGATCAATGAGCGGGAACTCGCGATCCTGGAGAGGGAGTTGGGCCCTGACGCGCGCTATAAGTTCTTTCTCTTCACAGGCGGTCGCTTGTTGCCCGCCGATTGGCTCGCGGTGCAGAAGATGGACCGGGCCCTTCTGAACACATCGGAGGCCGTCGGCCGCCGACTGGCTGGGCGCGTGGTGCTGGCGGGTACGATCAGGAAGTGATGTGCCAGAGATCGCTCCACCTCCGCCCCCTTGCCGCGAGACCGCATCCGCTGAGAAGATGACAGCCATCGGCCATGCCGACCCGCAACGACGCATCGGAGATTTTCGTGGCCGCCTTCCACAGCACTGAGACCTATATCGCCTCGCGCGACCTCGAAGTCGCCGTCAACGCCGCCGTCACCTTGGAGCGCCCGTTGCTGGTGAAGGGTGAGCCGGGGACCGGCAAGACGATGCTGGCCCACGAGGTGGCGGCGGCCCTCGGACATCCGCTGATCGAGTGGCACATCAAATCCACCACCAAGGCGCAGCAGGGTCTCTACGAATACGACGCCGTCTCCCGCCTGCGCGACGGCCAGCTGGGCGATGCGCGAGTCCACGACATCGCCAACTACATCGTGCGCGGCAAATTATGGGATGCGTTCGACGCCGAGGCGCCGGTGGTCGTGCTGATCGACGAGATCGACAAGGCCGACATCGAGTTTCCGAACGATCTGCTGCTCGAACTCGACCGGATGCGGTTCTTCGTCTACGAGACGCGTCAGACCGTGATCGCGCGACGGCGCCCGATCGTCATCATCACGTCGAACAACGAGAAGGAGCTGCCGGACGCCTTCCTGCGCCGCTGCTTCTTCCACTACATCCGCTTCCCCGATCGCCCGACGATGGAGAAGATCGTCCAGGCGCACTATCCCGACCTCCGCCACGACCTCGCGCGGGAGGCGATGAACGTGTTCTTCCAGATCCGCGACGTCCCCGGCCTCAAGAAGAAGCCGGCGACATCGGAGCTTCTCGACTGGCTCAAGCTGCTGATGGTCGAGGACATGCCGGCCGAGACGCTGCGCACCAAGGACACCCATCTGGTGATCCCGCCGCTGCACGGCGCGCTGCTGAAGAACGAGCAGGACGTGCACCTGTTCGAGCGGATCGCCTTCCTGGCGCGGCGCGGAGGCGGCTGATGTTTCCGACGTTCCTGCTGTCGCTCAAGCAGGCCGGACTGCCGGTGTCCGTGACCGAATATCTCACGTTGATGGGCGCGATGAAGGCCGGGGTCGCCGGCTACAGCGTGGAGGATTTCTACTACCTCAGCCGCTCCTGCCTGGTGAAGGACGAGCGCCACCTCGACCGCTTCGACCGCGTGTTCGGCACCTGCTTCAAGGGGTTGGAAAGCGCCGAGGGCATCGAGGCGCGCGAGTTGCCGGAGGACTGGCTGCGCAAGCTCGCCGAGAAGCTGCTTAGTCCCGAGGAGATGGAGCAGATCAAGGGCCTGGGCGGGTTTGACGCGATCATGGAGCGGCTGCGCGAGTTGCTGGCCGAACAGAAGGGGCGCCATCAGGGCGGCTCCAAATGGATCGGCACGGCCGGGACGTCGCCGTTCGGCGCTTACGGCTACAACCCCGAGGGCGTGCGGATCGGCCAGAAGGAGAGCCGGCATCGCCGCGCGGTGAAGGTGTGGGACAAACGCGACTTTCGCGACCTCGATGGCGACGTGGAACTTGGCACCCGCAACTTCCGGGTGGCGCTGCGCCGGCTGCGCCGCTTCGCCCGCCAGGGCGCGCCCACCGAACTCGATATCCCCGACACCGTCCGCGCGACCGCCAACAACGCCGGGATGCTCGACCTGAAGCTGGTGCCGGAGCGGCACAACACGGTGAAGCTGCTGCTGTTCCTCGACATCGGCGGCTCGATGGACGAGCACGTGAAGATCTGCGAGGAACTGTTTTCGGCCTGCCGTACCGAATTCAAGCATCTCGAATACTTCTACTTCCACAACTACCCGTACGAGAAGGTGTGGAAGGACAACCGCCGCCGCTACGAGAAGACCATCCCGACCTGGGAGGTGCTGCGGACCTACGGTCCCGACTATCGCCTGATCCTGGTCGGCGACGCGGCGATGAGCCCGTACGAGATCACCACGGCGGGTGGCAGCGTCGAGCACTGGAACGAGGAATCCGGCCGCGTCTGGCTCGATCGCATGACCTCGCACTACCGCCGCGCCGCCTGGCTCAATCCGACGCCGGCGAACAGCTGGGAATTCGTGCAGTCGATCAGCATCACCCGCCAGCTCATGGAACGCCGTATGTTCCCGCTCACCCTCGCCGGGATCGACGAGATGACCCGCGAACTCAGCCGATAGCGGAGCGCGCAATGACCGTCCTCGCGATCTTCAAGTACCAAGTGAAGCCCGGCCGCATGGGCGCCTTCATGGCCAAGCTGGGCCAGGCGGCGGAGCCGCGGTTCGCGACCCGGGTCATGCCCCGCTCGGTCCGCCTGTTCCGCAGCACCGTGCCGGGGCCGGACACGACGGGCGTCACCTTGGTGATAGAGTATGACGACATGGCGGCGTACGGCGCCCGCACCGCCGCCGAGAACGCCAATCCCGATTGGCGGGCGCTGTTCGAGGCGACACCCGATTCGCCGGAGACCCTGCTCTCGGTCGAGTTGCTGACCGAGATCAATCCCTGAACCAAGGAGCCGCCATGCCCCGTCTCGCCGACAGGATCGCGTTCATCACCGGCGCCGGAACCGGCATCGGGCGCGCCACCGCGATCGCGATGGCACGCGAGGGCGCGCGCGTCGCGGTGGCCGAGATCGACGCGGCGGCTGGCGAGGAGACGGCGCACCTGGCCGGCAACGGCGCCATCGCGATCCGCACCGACGTCACCGACGAGGACAGTGTGCGCGATGCGGTTCGCCGCGCCGCATCGCATTTCGGCGGCCTGCACATCCTTCACAACAACGCCGGCGGCTCGACGCCGCGGGATGGGACCGTGGTGAAGGCGCCGATCGAGGAGTTCTGGCGCGTCATCAAGCTCGACGTGTTCGGCACCTTCCTCGGCTGCCGCTTCGGCATCCCGGAACTAACGAAATCGGGGGGTGGCGCGGTCATCAACATGGCGTCCAATCTCGCGCTCATGGGCATCGCCGGGCGCGACTGCTACACCGCCGCGAAGGGCGCGGTCGCCGCGCTGACCCGCTCGCTCGCCGTCGAGTTCGCGCCGACGGTGCGCGTGAACGCACTGGCGCCGTCGGTGACGATGACCGATCGCGTGCGCAAACTCGCCGAGGGCAACGCGGCGGTCGATCGGCTGGCGAAGTCGCATCTGCTCGGCCTGATCGCGCCGGAGGACATCGCCAATGCCGCTGTCTTCCTCGCTTCCGACGAGGCCCGCATGATCACCGGCCAAATCCTGCCGGTGGACAGCGGCGTGACCATCTCCTGACAAGGACGAACGCCATGAAGGTCAAGCGCATCGAGCACATCGCCATCGCCGCGCCCTCGCTCGCGAAATCGATCGCGCTGTTCCGCGACGCCTTCGGGATCGAGATGGAATACGAGGAGAAGATCGGCTCGATCCGGCTCGCCATGCTGCCGGTGGGCCAGACCTACATCGAACTCCTGGAAGGCGAGGCCGAGGGAGACCAGGTGCGCCAGCAGATCGCCGAGAAGGGTCCCGGGCTCTGGCACATCTGCCTGGAGGTCGAAGACATCGACGGCGCGTTGGCCGAGCTGAAGGCCAAGGGGGTCAAGCTACAGGACGAGACCCCGAGACCAGGCCACGGCGGCTGCCGGATCGCGTTCCTCGACCCGGCCTCGACCGGAGACGTGCTGATCGAACTTGCCGAAATGCCGGCGGGTCACTGAACGCGGAGGCTCCCATGTCCGACGGCTTCGTTCACCCGGAATACCTCGCCGAGACCGGCTGGCTCGCCGGCCATCTCGACGACCCGAATGTGCTGGTGTTCGACTGCACCACGCACCTGATCCCCGACCCGAAATCCACCTATCAGGTCGTCCCCGGCCGCGCCGATTTCGAGCAGGCTCATATTCCCGGCGCGCAGTTCATCGACGTGCAGGGCGACGTCTCCGACGCCAGTCAGCGCCTGCGCTTCATGGCCCCCGGCGCCGACGCCTTCGCCGCCGCCATGCGCCGCTTCGGGGTCAACGTGAACAGCCGGGTGGTACTCTACAGCGCCGCCAACGTCTGGTGGGCGACCCGCGTGTGGTGGCTGCTGCGGATGTTCGGCTTCGACAACGCCGCGGTTCTGAATGGCGGGTTGCGGAAATGGCGGGCCGAGAACCGCGCCATCGAAACCGGCCCGGCGAGGCCCCACGAGCCGGGCGACTTCCCCGCACGCGGCGTCCGTCCCCTGATGGTGGGGCGCGATGTCGTCCTGGCCGCGGTCGGCGACGGCGCCACCTGCACGATCAACGCGTTGAGCCCCGCGCAGCACGCCGGCACCGGCGGCAACGTCTATGGCCGGCCCGGCCACATCGCCGGCAGCGTCAGCCTGCCCGCCACGCATCTTCTCGACCCGGCGAGCAACACCTTCCTGCCCGCCGCCACGCTACGCGCGCGCTTCGCCGATGTCGACGCGCTCGACAAGCGCGTGATCACCTATTGCGGCGGCGGGATCGCGGCCAGCGCCGACGCGCTCGTGCTCGTCATGCTGGGCCACGAGAACGTCGCGGTCTACGACGCCTCCCTCTCGGAATGGGCGCCCGATTCCGCGCTGCCGATGGAGACCGGCTGACCTCAGCCGCTCGCCAGCGCCGCCGTCTTCTGCTGCAGGCTGGCTTCCAACGCCGCGGCCCCGCCCCGGGCCAGCATGGCGGCGAAGTCGGACCGCAGCACGGCGACGCGGCTGATGGTGCCGTCTGCCAGCACGTCGCTCGCCTTCCAGGCGCCGTCCGCCGTCCGGCGCATGACATAGTCGATCGCATGTGGGTCGGTCCCGTTGCGCGGGATGATCTCGGTTCGCACCACCTGCGCGCCGTCACTCAGCGGACGCGGGTTGGGCGAGACCGTCACCGTCTGGCCGTCGTAGCTGTCGAAGTTCTCCACGAAGGTCGCCACCGTGTACTGGCGGAATATGTTGAGCAGCCGGTTCTGATCCGCCGGCGACAGTCCGGCCCAACTCGGCCCCACCGACAGGCGCAGAATGGTGGATAGGTCGAGCGCCTGTTCGATCGCAGGCGTCAGTTCGTTGGCCCGTTGCGCGAACGGAGTCGCCCTGCCCTGCTTCATGATGGACAGCAACCCTCCCATGAGTTGCTCCACCGGCGCGATCGGCCCTGAGTATGCCGCCTGAACGCCGCGAAAGAGCCCCCCCGCCAAAGCCGCCGAGGTGCCGCCGAGCAGCGCACGCCGGGCCAATACGAACGCGGTCATCTGACGATCCCCAATCTTTCCTCTCGGGAAAATATGGGCGGGAGAGGGCCGGGGTCGAGGGGTAAGCAAGGGTTTGCGCCACCGCGAACTCCAGGTAACGTGATGGCGAGCCGCGGCGAGGTCGCGCTGACTTCCGTGCGAATGGGTTCCCATCTAGCGAACTCGACATAGCCCTTCTGGAGACGCCGGCTTGTCCATCGCCACCACCGTTCTGGGCGCCGCCGACGCCTTCGCCGGCGCCATCGGCGCCCTCGATCGACCGGTCGCGTCGGGCCCACTGCTCGCGAAGGCCCGGCGGGACACCGGCTTGGACGACTTGGACGAGGCCGAGATCATCGAGCCGCTGGAGCGTTTGCTGGCGGCCTGCGGGCAGGAGGCGAACCTAAGCCTCATCGGCCGCTTCGCACTCCGGTGGGATGCCGTGAGGTTCCTGTCCAACCTGCTGCGCCTGCGCGCCGCCGAGGCGGCGAGCCCGGACATCGTCTCCCAACCCATCGACAGGCCGATCTTCATCACCGGCCTCCCGCGGAGCGGGACGACCTTCCTGCATCGGCTGATGATGGAGGATCCGGTGACGCGCGCGCCGCGTGTGTTTCAGACCATCCATCCCTACCCTGATCGAGGAGCGCCCGACCGCCGCGAACGCCGCGTGAACCGTCAGCTTCGCGCCTTCGAGAGATTGGCACCGGAATTCCGCTCCCTGCACCCGCTCGAGGCCCGTTCACCGCAGGAATGCTGCGAGATCACGGCGCATGTATTCCGCAGCCTGCGCTTTGACACGACCTTTCAAATCCCCTCCTACCGCAACTGGCTGGACGAGACCGGGCAGTTGCCCGGGTATCTATTTCACCGCCGGTTCCTCCAGCATCTTCAACATCAGGAGGGGGCGGGGCGTTGGGTGCTCAAGTGCCCGGATCATCTCTTCGCCCTCCGGGAGCTGCGGATGGCGTATCCGGACGCGCGGGTGGTGTTCGTCCATCGCGACCCGGTGAAGGTCCTGCTCTCGCTCACCCAACTTACCGAGGTCCTGCGCCGCCCCTTCACCCGGCGCCTCGACCCCGTCCGGATCGGTCATGAGGAGAGCGCCCGCTGGTACGACGGCACGCTGCGGATGATCCAGGCTGACGCCGAGCAGCCCTTCGCCGAGCCGATCTGCCACGTCCACTATCTCGACCTCATCACGGATCCGGTCAGCACGGTCGAAGGCGTCTACGCCCATTTCGGCCTCACCCTCGCCCCCGAGGCCGCCAAGCGGATGGCCTCCCTGGTCATGGACCGGCCCAACGGCGGGTACGGCCGGCACAGCTACCGCTTCGAGGACCACGGCCTGGACGCCGGCACGGAACGCGACCGCTTCCGCGCCTACATGATCCAGTTTGGCATCGAGCCGGAGGCGGCGCGCCCCGCCCGCTCACCGGCCCATGCCCTGATCCGGCCCCTGCCGTCCGCGCGCACCGGCGCAAGCTGAGCGCACCCTTGCGCGGCGCCGACCCATCGCGCATCAATCCCCCCTCTGAATTGAAGGACCGAACGGAATGCGCCTTGCGGTGCTGAAGGAGCGTCGCGCGTTCGAGACGCGCGTGGCGGCGACGCCCGAGACCGTCAAGCGCCTTTCGGCACTGGGACCGACGATCGTGGTGGAGACGGGCGCCGGCACCAGCGCGGGCGTCGCGGACGCCGATTACGCCGCCGCCGGGGCCGAAATCGCCCCCGATGCCGCCGCCGCCCTCGCCGGCGCGGGGATCGTGTTCGCCGTCCAGCTGCCCGAACCCGAACAGATCGCCCTGATCGAACCCGGCGCCCTGCTGGTCTGCGTCGCCGGCGCCGATGCCGCCGCCGTCCAGATGCTCGCCGAGCGGCGAATCGACGTCGCGGCGATGGAGTTGCTGCCCCGCATCACCCGCGCCCAGTCGATGGACGTGCTCTCGAGCCAGGCCAACCTCGCCGGCTACCGCGCGGTCATCGAGGCCGCCGCGGCGTTCGAGCGGGGGTTTGCGATGATGATGACCGCCGCCGGCACCGTCCCCCCCGCGCGGGTCTTCGTCATCGGCGCCGGTGTCGCCGGCCTGCAAGCCATCGCCACCGCCCGCCGCCTCGGCGCCATCGTCTCGGCCACCGACGTCCGACCCGCCGCGAAGGAGGAGATCCGCTCCCTCGGCGCCACCTTCGTCGGCGTCGAGGACGCCGAGACGGCGGCGCAGACCGGTGCCTACGCGCGCGAGATGACCGACGCCTTCCGCCAGAAGCAGGCCGAGCTGATGGCGACGACGGTCGCCAAGAACGACATCGTCATCTGCACCGCCCTGGTCATGGGGCGCGCCGCCCCGGTGATCGTGACCGAGCCGATGGTCGGGGCGATGCGCGCCGGCAGCGTCATCGTCGACCTCGCCGCCGATGCGGGCGGCAACTGCGCCGCGACCCGGCCGGGGGAGCGGATCGTCACGCCCAACGGGGTGGTCGTGCTCGGATACCGCAACTGGCCGGGTCGCATCGCGGTCGCCGCCAGCGCGCTCTATGCCCGCAACCTGATGACCTTCCTCACCCTGTTCTGGGACAAGGAGGCCGGCGCGCCGAAGCTGCCCGTAGAGGACGACATCGTGCGCGGCGTGATGCTCACCCGCGACGGCGCGGTGGTTCACCCGCAATTCGCCGTGTCCACCTCCCAGGCCGCCTGATCCTCTGGAGACGCCGATGGACCCCAATCAGATCGCCGACGAGGCCGCCCGGCTCGCCGCGCAGGCCAATGCGCTCGCCGTCCACGCCGCGGGCATCGTCGGAGGAATCGCGACGGTCCCGGTCGTGGTCGGGATTCCGTTCATCTACCTGTTCGCGATCTTCGTGATGGCCTGCTTCGTCGGCTACTACGTAGTCTGGAACGTCACCCCGGCGCTGCACTCCCCGCTCCTCGCGGTCACGAACGCGATCAGTTCGGTCATCGTCGTGGGCGCGATGCTGGCGACCGGGCTCGCGGTCAGCCGCTGGTCGCGCGGCTTCGGATTCGTCGCCGTCCTGCTCGCGTCGGTGAACATTTTCGGCGGCTTCCTCATCACCCATCGGATGCTGTCGATGTTCCGCCGCAAGCAGCAGCAATAGGCCGCGCCCATGTCACCCGATCTGGTCGTCTTCTTCTATCTGGTCGCGGCCGTCCTGTTCATCCTGTCGTTGCGCGGCCTGTCCAGCCCGGTCACCGCGCGCCGGGGCAACCAGCTCGGCATGGCCGGGATGCTGGTCGCCGTGGTCGCGACCTTCGCGGCCAGCCGCATCGGCGCGGCCGGCTACGGGCTGATCATCCTCGCCATTATCGTCGGCGGCAGCATCGGGGTGATGGTCACCCGGCGCATCCAGATGACGGCGCTGCCGCAACTGGTGGCCGCCTTCCACTCCTTGGTCGGCCTCGCCGCGGTGTTCGTTGCCGCCGCCGCACTCTACTCACCCACCTCCTTCGGCATCGGCGTTCCCGGCGACATCCGCACCGAGAGCCTGATCGAGATGTCGATCGGGCTGACGATCGGCGCCATCACCTTCACCGGCGCGGTGATCGCGTTCGCCAAGCTGCAAGGGATCATGAGCGGGGCGCCCATCGCGTTCCCGCTGCAGCACAAGCTCAACGCGGTGCTCGGCGTGCTGGCGATCGCGCTGATCGTGGCGTTCGTCGCCACCGGCCATTACACCGTCTTCTGGCTGCTCGCCTTCCTGTCGTTGGCGCTTGGCGTTCTCCTCATCATCCCGATCGGCGGCGCCGACATGCCGGTGGTGATCTCGATGCTGAACAGCTATTCGGGCTGGGCGGCCGCCGGGATCGGCTTCACCATCCAGAACGTCGGCCTGATCATCACCGGCTCGCTCGTCGGCGCCTCCGGCGCGATCCTGTCCTATGTGATGTGCAAGGGGATGAACCGCAGCATCGTCAATGTGCTGCTGGGCGGCTTCGGCTCGGAGGGCGTGACCGCCGCTGGCGGCGGCGCGGCGCGCGACCGCACGGTGAAGTCCGGCAACGCCGAGGACGCGGCGTTTATCCTGAAGAACGCGTCGAAGGTCATTATCGTGCCCGGCTACGGCATGGCGGTCGCGCAGGCCCAGCACGCGTTGCGCGAGATGGCGGACACGCTGAAGAAAGAAGGCGTGGACGTGAAATACGCCATCCACCCGGTCGCCGGGCGGATGCCCGGGCACATGAATGTGCTGCTGGCCGAGGCCAACGTGCCGTACGACGAGGTCTTCGAGCTGGAAGCGATCAACAACGAGTTCGCCACCGCCGACGTCGCCTACGTCATCGGCGCCAACGACGTGACCAACCCCGCCGCCAAGACCGATCGCAGCTCGCCGATCTACGGGATGCCGATCCTGGAGGTGGAGAAGGCCGGCACCGTCCTGTTCGTGAAGCGCTCGATGGCGTCGGGCTATGCCGGCGTGGAGAACGAACTGTTCTTCCGGCCCAACACGATGATGCTGTTCGGGGATGCGAAGAAGATGACTGAGGAGATCGTGCAGGCGCTGGGGCGCTGAACGCGCACGAACGTCTCCGCGTGGGCTGGCGCGGGTAGGCTTCGCCCCGCCTCGGCCGTCGGTGCGCAATGTCGTCTCGGCAAGCGGGAAAGGACACTCCGATGGCACTCGACATTGAGAGCTTGCGACGGGAGACGCCCGGGGTCGCCCATCGAATCCACCTCAACAACGCCGGTGCCGGACTGATGCCGGCTTGCGTCCTGGACGCCATGACAGGGTACCTGCGGCGAGAGGCAGAGATCGGCGGCTACGAGACAGCGGAAGAAGCGTCGCCGCGTCTCGACGCGGTTTACGATTCCGTAGCACGTCTCGTCGGTGCCGCGCGGGACGAGATCGCATTGCTCGAAAATGCCACCGTGGCGTGGCAGATGGCCTTCTATTCATTGAAGCTGCGGGAAGGCGACCGTACCCTGACGGCGCGCGCCGAATACGCGGCAAATTACGTCGCCTTCCTTCAGGTGTCCAAGCGCACCGGCGCTCGGATCGAGATCATCCCGGACGACGCAAACGGCGTGTTGGACCCAGCCGCGCTGGAGCGGATGATCGACGGCCGCGTCAAGCTGGTCGCGATGACCTGGATCCCCACCAATGGCGGCCTCGTCAATCCGGCCGCCGAGGTGGGGCGGATCGCGCGGGCGCACGACATCCTTTATCTGCTCGATGCCTGCCAAGCGGTGGGACAACTGCCTGTCAATGTCAAAACCCTTGGCTGCGACATGCTTTCAGCGACCGGGCGAAAGTTCCTCCGCGGGCCGCGTGGAACGGGCTTCCTCTACGTGCGTCGCGACCTGATGCGCGAGTTGGAGCCGCCCGTCATCGACCACTTCGCCGCGCCATGGGTGGCGCCGGATCGCTACGAGTTGCGCGACGACGCACGCCGGTTCGAGACGTGGGAAAACAATTACGCGGCCCGCCTTGGACTGGGCATCGCGATCGACTATGCGCTGGCAATCGGCCTCGATGAAATCGAAGCGCGGTGCCGTGCGATATCCAGCGAACTCCGCGCCTCGCTGGCAGAGCTGCCAGGCGTGACGCTGCACGATCTAGGCCCGCGCCCTGCGGCGATCGTCTCGTTCTCATCCGAAAAGCATACGGCGGCCGTGATCAAGGACCGCCTCGCCGCCGCCAGGATCAACGTCTCGATCTCCTCGCCGTCGAGCACCTTGCTCGATGCCAAAGCGCGCAATCTGCCGATCGTGGTGCGGGCTTCCCCGCATTACTACAACATCTCGCCGGAGGTCGAGGCGCTCGCGGCGGCAATCCGCTCGTTGTCGTAGTCGCGCGCGTTCCCGCCGCCGCGTGTAGGATGCGGGCTTGGAGGGTCACCCCATGTCAGAGTAGATCGCTTGCCGATGTGCCTTGCGAGGTCGGTTAGTTGAGCGTGCGGGGGATGGAGAGCATGGAACGTCACGATCCCGACCTCGCCAGCGTCGTCCATCGCGCCATGACCACGCTGATCGCAGACAAGCTCGCCGGCGGCAACCGGATCATCTAGCAGCTGATGCAATAGGTTGGCGGGCGGCGACATCGGGCGGAAGGCGGGACAGCGCCGTGATGTCGCGCCGGATGGTCGCATTGGTGGCCGTCAGGGCGCGTCGGCTGGCATATTGCAGAAACGGGCCTGAAGATGGCCCGTGCGTCCATTGGTGGCCACGTCAAGTGCCGGTAGACCCGTTCCATCGCGTCGAGAACCCGACGACGCAGACAAGGGCGATTGCCAAGCAGCAGGAGCAATCCGGCGAGGTATGGGGCTTGCCGGCGAGGGGAAGCAGCCAGCCATCGGTGAAAGCGTACCCCGGCCGCCTTTCCGGCGGACGCGGGATCGAATTCACGACCGATATTGAACCCCAGCCATGGGGCGCGCCCAATGAGGCAAGGTGGTATTGGGATTGGACCCCCGGCGTGCGGCTCCGGCAGCAAAACGGGAATGATTACGCCTGCATCGCCGTGACGAGCTTTAAGAATTGTCAGCCATGACAGTCCGCGTGCTCAAGTATGACCCCGACGGGGAGGTTGTCCCGCATGCGATCATCTGGCGGTCGCTTCGGTATTGCACGCTCATCGTCCGAGAAGGTCAGGACGACCTCGACAGATACAAAGGTGCAAGCTTCGTGATAGGCAACGACATCCGCTTCGACCTCCGGGTCTATAGGGGCCACATCCATCCGGAAGTGACGGTTACCCTGTATCTCCCAGAGGAAGTGCGGGACCAGAGGCAAATCGCGGATACCGTATCGACCGCTATCAGGGAGATGCAGATACCGGTTTCCGCCATAGCTTGGCGGCGTGGCCAGAGCTTCAGGTTCGGAAAGCTTGAGCGTTCAGATCAAGACCGATTGAAGGAAGGCGAGGCTCGCATTCTCATTCTGAAGATAGCCGCCAGTCAGCCTCGTAGGACGGTTACCATCACCAAATTAAGGGAGGAGGTCCCGAAATATTTCGACCTTTCGCCCATCGACAAGCGACGTTCGGCGTCGCGGAAAAACGAAGTGCTTTGGCAGATCGTCGTTCGCAATACGATGTCCTCACACACGACCGGCACCCGGACGATCTTTGCTCAGGGATGGGCTAGGAAAATCCCCGGAGGCCTGAAGGTCACCAAAGGCGGTGTCGATTATTTGAACAGCATCGGGTTCCTGGACGCCTCCAGCTCTAGCTTCTCGGAGGACGAGTAGCGAGCCTTGTAACCCAACGGCAGCCATTTCAGCTCGGTTGAGCGATTGCTGCTTTGCTTGTCCCACACGAACCAAGCATAGGCCGTCGTGCCGCTGCCCCTCACCACGGCGCCGGCCGGATAAAATGTAATGCGCTCGCTGAACACCCAGACGCGGGCGGGAGGGGTTGTCGCAAAGATCGTTCGTTGACGATTGGCCCCCTCAAGGAACGCGAGGCGCAGGAGGAGGCACACCTTGTGCGTGGCCTGACGAAGCCCAGCCTCAACAAATCCCTCGGCGCTGTTGTAAGGGGGGTTCGTGACAATGTTCTCGACCGTCCGAGCCGACTTCAGGAAATCGACCCCCGTCTCGCCGTAGCCCCGATCATAGAGGTCGCTTGCGTCCACCGGCCGGCCGCTGTCACGCAACACCCGAACCATCGTCCCGTCGCCGCAGGCCGGTTCCCAGATCCGTCCCTCGAAGTGCTCATTGTCGACAAGAGCATGCGTCGCCCAATCAGGCGTCGGATAGAAATCCGGGCCATCGAGGTCGGCGAACCGCTTGAGGGTTGGCTTCAGGCCGCCATTGAGATTGTAGGTCGAGTCCATTCGGAGATTCTACGTCAGGGAGCACAAAAAGGGAATCACTCCTATGGGGCACTTATCTGGACAACTTCATGGACGCCAAACGCAATGGACGCCTCAAGTTGCAAGCACAACTATGCCCTTAACAAAGTCGCGCGTCTCCGCAGTTTCGGGCTAAACGTGCTATCGGCTCCATGTCTCCCAAGCCGCAATCGCTCACGGGCGGAAATATGGCGAGTATGAGCGATGCGAACCAATAGCGATCTGACGGATTTTTGCGTGCCCCGTGCTGTGCCCTCGCCACGCGCGTAATCATACATTGTTCGCGTCCAATGCGCGCTATGCGTTCGGAAAAGTGTGCTGTACGACCCGAGACATAGGTGACATCTCGTTCCGGAGACATGGGTAACACTTTCCGCCTTTGGGCGGGAGGGGTTGATGCCGTGGAAAGCTTGTTCGGCCATGGAAGAGCGTCTCCGCTTTGTCGC
>JBAWFF010000513.1:0-2467 GCA_049591635.1 Acetobacteraceae bacterium | reverse complement strand
GGGCGCCGCGCGCGGAGGGCGCACCGACGACGCAGGCCCTTGTGGTCGCCGCCGTCACGCCCGATCCCTCCGGCGATGACCGCGGGCTGATCGCGGTGGAAATGGAGGGCGGCGGCAGCCATGCGCGCCTGACCGCCGCCCTCGCCGCCGCCAATCTTCCGCCGCGCTCGCTGATCCTGCGCCGCGACCCCGGCCAGGGTGTGCTCGGGCTCGCCGAGGTGGACGGCATCCTCGCTGATGACGATCCGCGGCTTGCCCGCGTCGGCGCGCTGCGTCCGCCCGTCGTGCTCGGCGCCTACGCCATGCCTGTTGCCGGAGCCGGCTCATGAGCCACCCGAACCCACGCCCCGAAGTGCTGGAGGTCTCGCCTTACGTCGGCGGGGAATCCAATGTTCCGGGCGTCAACCGCATCCACAAGCTGTCATCCAACGAAGGCGCCTTCGGGCCACCGCCGGGCATCCATGCCGCGGTGACGCGCGCGCTCGAGCGGGGGCACCATTATCCGGACGGCGAGGCACGCGACCTGCGGGCCGCGATCGGGGCGCGCTTCCATCTTGATCCGGCGCGGATCATCTGTGGCAACGGATCGGACGACATCATCGCCCAGCTCTGCGTCGCCTACGGCGGCCCGGGGCGGGAGGTGCTGATGACCGAGCACGGGTTCTCGATCTATCACATCGCCGGAACCTACGCCGGCAGCCGCGTCGTCAAGGCCCCCGAACGCAACCTCACCGCCGATGTCGACGCGCTGCTTGCCCGTGTCAGCCCGGCGACACGCCTGGTGTTCCTCGCCAACCCGAACAACCCGACCGGGAGCCTGCTTGCGCAATCGGAAGTGGAGCGGCTGCGGGCGCGCCTGCCGGCCGAGGCGCTGCTCGTGCTGGATTCCGCCTATGCCGAATACGTCGACCGCCCCGGCTACGATCCCGGGGTGAAGCTGGCCGACGCGGCGCCGAACACGGTGATGACGCGCACCTTCAGCAAGATTTTCGGCCTCGGCGGAATGCGGATCGGCTGGGCCTACGCGCAGCCGTCGATCATCGCCGTGCTGAACCGCATCCGGGCGCCGTTCAACGTCACGGCCGCCTCCCAGGCGGCGGCGATCGCCGCGCTCGCCGAGCCGGGCTGGGTGGAGAAGGGCCGCGCCCACAACATCGCCCAGCGTGCCCGGCTGACCGAAGCCCTGAGCGGCATCGGCATCCGCGTCTGGCCGAGCGACGGCAACTTCGTGCTCGCCGATTTCGCGACCCCGTCGCGTGCCGACGCCGCCAACGAGCATCTGCGCCGCTCCGGACTGATCGTGCGCAAGGTCGGCGGCTATGGATTGCCGCAATGCCTGCGGATCAGCATCGGCACCGAGGACGAGGTCGGCATGGTGATCGAGAACCTGACCCGCTTCATGGCGACCGGCACCCCATGAAGGCGCCCCTGTTCCGCCGCTTGGCGCTCCTCGGCGTCGGGTTGATCGGCGGCTCTGTCGCGCGCATCGCGAAGGAGCGCGGCGAGCTCGCCGAGGAGGTCGTCGCCAGCGCGCGCACCCAGCGCACACTCGACCGGGTGATGGAGCTCGGCATCGCCGATCGCGTCGAGCTCTATCCGGCGCGCGCCGTCTCCGGCGCCGATTGCGTGATGCTATGCGCCCCGGTGGGCGCGTTCGCCGACCTCGCCGCCGCGATCGCCCCGCATTTGGCACCGGGCGCGATCCTGACCGATGTCGGCTCGACCAAGCAGTCGGTGATCCGCGACGTGGGCCCCCTGGTGCCGGAGGGCGTCCACTTCGTGCCCGCCCACCCGTTGGCGGGAACCGAGCATTCCGGCCCGGATTCAGGATTTTCGACCCTGTTCGAGAACCGCTGGACCCTGCTGACGCCACCACCTGGCACCGATCCCGACGCGGTTGAGCGCATCGCCGAGCTGTGGCGCCGCTGCGGCGGCATGGTCGAACTCATGGAGCCGGCGCACCACGACCGGGTGCTGGCGATCGTGAGCCACCTGCCGCATCTGCTCGCCTTCACCATCTGCGGGACCGCCGACGACCTCGCCGACGAGAGCCGCCAGGAGGTACTGCGCTTCGCCGCCTCGGGCTTTCGCGACTTCACCCGCATCGCCGCGTCCGATCCGACGATGTGGCGCGACGTGTTCCTCAACAACCGCGAGGCGCTGCTCGAGATGCTGGCCCGCTTCGTGGAGGACGCCCAGGCGATGGCGCGGGCGGTGCGTTGGGGCGACGGCGACTATATCGAGGACAAGGTGGAGCGCGGTCGGAAGATCCGGCGCGGGCTGATCGAACTGAAGCAGGCGTAGTACGAGCTGCCATCGGACTCCTTCGTCATCAACTGACTTACTCGCCAGTCGATAATTAAGGCGACAAATCGGTTGACATCTCGGATCAGGCACGATTCAAGGTGGCATGAAGCGGGACGGACGTAAGCTCGACCACGCGACGCTGGAGACGATCCGTTTGATG
>JBAWFF010000512.1:0-4779 GCA_049591635.1 Acetobacteraceae bacterium | reverse complement strand
CATCAAACGGATCGTCTCCAGCGTCGCGTGGTCGAGCTTACGTCCGTCCCGCTTCATGCCACCTTGAATCGTGCCTGATCCGAGATGTCAACCGATTTGTCGCCTTAATTATCGACTGGTGAGTAACATGATGGCATTGGCCGTCACGTTGCCGTCGACGGATAGAGTAAGATTGGTCCACACGATGAGCGTTATGTCATTGCCTGGATCGTAGCCGATAAAGGAATTATAGCCGGGCATCTCGCCCCCGTGGAAGTACAGCTTGTTGCCGCCAAAGCTTATCTGAGTGATGCCATACCCATACTTTTGGCCATTCGGCTTGTCTGGATCCGTGGGCTCAACACTGTCGAGCCACTGCCGCTGCGTACCGGCATTGAGTACCTTGCCGCCGACCAGCGCGCGTATCCAGGTGGCCAGATCATGCGCGGTGGAGATGGCGCCACCGGCCGCGGAGGCATAGGAAGGATTCTGCTCCGTATCGTCATTGGGCTTCAGCGTTCCCGCCTTGGCCTCGGCCTGAAGACTGGCGGGATATGGCGCGTCCGCCAAGGCGTACGAGGAACCGCCGTAAAGATAGCCGTGGGAATAGGGCTTGGGGAGCGTATTGGAATCCTTGGCGGGGAGGAACGTCTCGCTCATGCCGAGCGGTTCAAACAAGCGCGTCCGAAAGATTTCGGCCAGCGGCTTGGCCTCCACCTTCTCCGCGATCACCCCCAGCAGCGCATAATTGGTATTGCAATACTCGTAGGCTTTCCCGGGCGGAAACCCTGGTGGGTGCTTGAATGCAAGGGCCAGCAACTCCGGCGGAGTCCAGGATTTGGTGGGATCATGGTCAAGACTTTCCGCCAGCTCCGGCGCGTTGGTATAATTGTAGAGCCCACTACGCATTTTGAGCAGTTCGGCGACGGTGATGTTGTCGCCGTTGGGAACGCCTGGAACGTATTTCGAGACCGGATCACCGAGACCCATTTTTCCTTCTTGGACCAGGAGCATGATGACGGCGGCCGTCATCGTCTTGGTGTTCGACGCGATCCTGAAATACGTGTCGGCGCGTGGAGCCGTCGCAGTACCCAGCTCCGTCGTTCCGTAGCTAACGGTGAACTCGCCTCGCGGAGTGCGCAAAAGCATCAAGGCGCCCGGAACCATGAGAGCCTTGGCCGTCGTATCCACGGTGCTCTGGAGCGCGGCCCGGTCAATCGGCTTGAGCGATGCCGCGGACGCCTCCACGACGCCGCCGCCGGCCAGCGCAATGCCGACGGAACATGCGATCCAGGCCACGGCGCCAATCATTTTCATTGGCACGTTCGTTTCTCCGCCATGACGGTGAGAAGCCCACGGCCATTGATTAGAGCCGTTGGTATAAGCTAGGCTCCCTTACCGGCGGCGGGCTCCCGATGCGGGTGTAGTTCAATGGTAGAACGGCAGCTTCCCAAGCTGCACACGAGGGTTCGATTCCCTTCACCCGCTCCAAACTACAGCTTGCCGCCGCTCCACACCACGCGCCCCAGCGCCTTCACCTCGGTCGCGCGGTCCTCTGAAACGCGCTCCGGCTCATAGACCGCGTTGTCGCTGATCAGCACCAGGCTTCCGTCGAGCTTGCGCTGCACGCGCTTGACCAGCCGCTGGCCGGCGAATTCGAGGACATAGACGCCGAACTCCCGGAACCGCCGATCGGTGCTGTCGATCAGCAGCATGTCGCCGTCGGCGATGGTGGGCGACATCGACTCGCCGACCGCAGTCTCCAGCATCAGCTCGTCCGGCGCGATCCCGAAGGAGCGGCGGATCCAATCGTGACCGAAGGCGACGAACGCGCTCGCCTCCGCCTCCGGCGGGACCGGGGTGACGGACCCGGCCGCCGCCGCCTCGGGTTGCTTGGGAAGGACCAGGAACTGGCCGGGGTCCAGGTTGCCGTCCGCGAGCGCCGAGCCGTGACCGTCGCGGAAGCGCGGGGTCGGCCCCTCGCCCTTGGCGAGCCAGGCGACCCCCACGCCGGCCGCGTCAGCCAGCGCGACCAACCGCTCCCGGCTCGGCTCGGCCTCGCCCTTCAGCCACTTCCGGAACGCCGAGGGAGACACGCCCATCGCGCGCGCCAGCCGATCGGCGCTGCGCCAGTGGCTGACGATGCGCTGGAGTCGACCGACGAATGCCTCACGATCCGCGCCTCGCGGCGCGGCTGGTTGGGTTGGCTTCGGTTTTATCTCCCTATTCGGCGCCATTCTTCTCTCTATAGCGTGACATCGTTCGCCAGAACGTCCAAAGTGCCGACACTTTGCGGCCGGACCTCCGTCGCTTTGCCTTTGTTGGAAAGGCTGACGGCACTTTCCGATTGCTTCTCTAAAGAGAATAAAGACCACACAATGGCCGACCCGGCAAGCACGTCCGCTCCTGGTTCAAAGTCTTTGGGTTCCGACTGGCATCCCGCCGATGTCCTGGCGGCCTTGAAGAAGCGCGGGCAGACCCTCGCCGGCCTGTCGGTGGCGCACGGCTACCATCCGACCGCCGCCGGCAAGGCGTTGAAGCGCCCTTGGCCGGCGCTGGAGGCGTTGATCGCCCACGAGATCGGCGTTCCGCCCCAGCAAATTTGGCCAAGTCGCTACGACGCCAGCGGCGCTCCGTCGCGTCCATCCCGCTGATGGCATGGGTTGCTCCACCTCCCGACCTCCGGCATGAACATTTGGGTTACTATTCAGTTCCCCGGAGATCCCGATGTCGGATGGCACACTCTATCTCGGCAACCGCCGGTACTCCTCGTGGTCGCTGCGTGGGTGGCTGGCGGTGCGCCTCGCGGGGCTTGACGTCGCCGAGATCGTGATCCCGTTCACTCCGGACCATGCCACGCCGGGCATCCGCGCCGTCTCGCCCTCCGGCCTGGTTCCGTGCCTGCTTCATCGTGACGCGTTGATGTGGGAATCGCTCGCGATCGTCGAATACTGCGCCGAACACGCACCGCTCTGGCCCACGGAGCGCGCGGCGCGCGCGCGCGCGCGGGCGATCTCCGCCGAGATGCACGCCGGATTTCGGGGCCTGCGTCAGAGCATGTGGATGAATCTCGGGACCGACTTCACCGGCCGCGGGCGTTCGGCCGAGGCGCTCGCCGATATCGCCCGGATCGAGGCGGTGTGGGGTGATACGATCGGCCGTTTTGGCGGCCCGTTCCTGTTCGGCACGGCGTTCGGCGGCGCCGACGCGATGTTCGCCCCCGTCGTCGCGCGCTTCCTCACCTGGCGCCCCGTACTGACCCCCGCGACGCTCGCCTATTGCGCCGCGGTGCGCGCGCACCCACTCGTTGCCGCCTGGTACGATGCGGCGGCGGCGGAGCCCGAGGAGTGGAAGCTGGCGGACTATGAACCGGCGGTGGAGATCGGCGGCCCACAAGGGCCTGATCCGACGCGGTATGGCGACTGGGAGCGCAAGGGGCGCGCGATCGACTTCTAGGGCGACCTTCGCGCGGTCGCCGCCTGGACGGTGTTCTCCAGCAGGCAGGCGATCGTCATCGGGCCGACCCCGCCAGGAACCGGGGTGATCGCGCCGGCGACCTCGATCGCCTCGGTGAAGGCGACGTCGCCGACCAGGCGGCCGTCCGAGGTCCGGTTGATCCCCACATCGACGACCGTCGCGCCCGGAGCGATCCAGCTTCCGCGCACCATCTCCGCCCGGCCGACGGCGGCCACCAGAATGTCGGCGCCCCGACATTCGGCGGCGAGATCTCGGGTGCGGCTATGCGCCACTGTCACCGTCGCATCCGCCGCGAGCAGAAGTGCCGCCATCGGCCGACCGACGATGCCCGAGCGTCCCAGCACGACCGCGCGGGCGCCGCGTACCGCGATGCCGCCTGCGTCGAGTAGCCGCATGACCCCGCGCGGCGTGCAAGGCGCGAGGCCCGGCAGCCCGCTCGCGAGGCGCCCTACATTGAGCGGATGGAAGCCATCGACGTCCTTGGCCGGATCGATCGTGGCGATGATCGCGTGCGGGTCCATGTGCGCGGGCAGCGGCAGCTGCACCAGGATCGCGTCCACCAGGTCGTCGTCGTTCAGGCGCACGATCTCCGCCGCCAGCGCCGCCTCGCTGATCGCCGACGGCAACCGGACCGTCCGCGCCGTGATGCCGGCGGCGGCGGCGGCGCGGTCCTTGTTGCGGACATAGACCGCGCTCGCCGGGTTCTCGCCCACCAGGACGACGGCGAGCCCCGGCCGATAACCCAGGCGGGCGACCCGCCCGGCGACCTCGGCGCGCACGACAGCGGCCAGCGCGCGGCCGTCGAGGATGCGTGCCGTCAATAGATCAGCGGTCGCCAGCCGCCGCCCTCGAGGGCGAAGAATATCTTGGGAAGCAGTACCGCCTGGATCACGCTGATAAGGATCAGGACGATCAGTGGGCTGATGTCGACGCCGCCGAAATTTGGAAGCATGTTGCGGATCGGGCGCAGCACCGGATCGGTCACGCGGTAGAGGAAGTCACCGATGGTCCAGACAATCCGATTGCGCGAGTCCAGCACGCCGAAGGACATCAGCGTGCTGACCACGGCTGCCAGCAGGACGGCCCACCAGAACAGCGAGAGCAGCGCGCTGACGATTCGGAACAGAACTTCGATCACGCGAGGACTCCTTCGGCGGCGCAACCTAGCCGCCGGCCGGGCCAGCCGCAACGCCGACTGCTGTCCGGGTTCAGACACATATGAGACGCGAGGGCTCTTGAAAGAGCTTGGGGATCTCGGAGGCTGGGGTTGCGAGACCAACAGCTTCCGGAGACCCCCAATGAAGGTTTTTGGCCTTCAGGCCA
>JBAWFF010000511.1:0-6339 GCA_049591635.1 Acetobacteraceae bacterium | reverse complement strand
GTCGATCACGTTGGCCGGGGCGACGAAGCGGCGCGGCGGGATCGTGTCGAGCGTGTTGTCGGGCAGGTCCTTGCCAGTGATCCAATGCACCGGCGCGTCGAAATGCGTGCCGGTATGCTCCCCGAAGGAGAGGTTGCTCCACGTCCAGGCCGGTCCCCGCGCGTCGTAGGACGAGATTCGCTCGATACGGAATGGCGCGGACTGGCCGAACTCCGGGGGCAGGCTGATGATGGGTGTTCCGGGTTCGAGAGGCTGGGCGAGGTCGATCACCTCGACGCCGCCCGATTCCAGCGCCTCCGCCAGATCCGCCAGGACGCTCGCTCCCATCGGCCCCTCCATAGTCCCCGTCAGGCTATCACCCCAGCCATTGCGCCACCAGTTTTTGCCGTGCGCCGGTCTGGTTCATTTCGCGAAGCCATTCATCGACGAAGAACTTCAGGGTCACGTCGCGCGGCAGCATGTAGCCGAGCTCGGAGGTGTTGAACGGGTGGTCCGGATGGATCGCACAGAGTTCCGGGTGGAGCTTCTGCTGGAGCCGCGTCTCCACGCCGTCGGTGATCATCACATCGGCCTCGCCGGCCACCAACTGGTCGAAGATCGTCGCGTTGTCGGGAAACGGCACGATCTCGGCCTGCTTCAGATTGGCCTTGTCGAAGCTCTCGTTGGTGCCGCCGGGATTGACGATCACCTTCACGCCCGGCCGATCGATCTCGGCGAGGGTCTGGAACTTGTCCTTCTCGGCGCAGCGAGCGATGGCGGTCTTGCCGCTCGTCATCACTGGGATCGTGAAGTAGGCCGATTTCAGCCGGGCGAGCGTGATGGTGACGCCGCCCATCGCGATGTCGAACTTGCCGCCCTGAAGGTCGGCCATCATCGTCGGCCAGGTCGTGTGCACGATCTCCAGCTTCACCCCCATCGCCTTGGCGAGGTCCTGGGCCATGTCGACATCGAGCCCGGTGGTGCTGCCGGAGGCTTTGTCGAGGAAGGAGAACGGCTTGTAGTCCCCGGTCAGCCCGACGCGCAGTGTGCCGCGCGCCAGGATGGCATCGAGCCGGGTGGCAGGCGCCAACGCCACCTCCGCCCCGGCGGCGGCTGGGATCGGCGAGGCGAGCGGACAAATGCCGATTTGCAGGACGGCAAGCAGCATGATCCATGCCACGTGGCGGGCGAGCCGCATCGTCTCCCTCTCCTCACCTGTTCGTTCCGACGCCGCATGGTGCCGACGCGCGTCGCCCGCGGCAAGTCCTGGGGCGAGCGTGGCCAAAACCAACAACCGCCTCTATCGTCGAGCGGCAACTGACGAGACCACGCCATGATCGATCGCTACCTTCGCAGCGGCATCTTCCTCGCCCCGTTCCACGCGCTCGATGAGAACCCGACGATGGCGCTTCAGCGCGACCGCGAGCTGATCGAGCACCTCGATCGCCTCGGCTACCACGAAGCCTGGGTCGGCGAGCACCACTCCGGCGGGTTCGAGATCATCGCCTCGCCGGAGGTGTTCATCGCCGCGATGGCGGAGCGCACGCGCCACATCCGCCTCGGCACCGGCGTCTCCTCCCTGCCCTACCACAACCCTTTCATCCTCGCCGACCGGATGGTGCAGCTCGATCACCAGACGCGCGGGCGGGTGATGTTCGGCGTCGGGCCGGGCGCGCTCGTGCATGACGCCGTGAAGATCGGCGTGCGCGCCGCCGATCAGCGCCGCATGATGAACGAGAGCCTCGACGTCATCGTCCGCATGTTGGACGGCGAATCCGTGACGGAGCGGACCGATTGGTTCGACCTGCGCGAAGCGCGCTTGCAACTTCCCTGCTTCACGCGGCCGCGGATGGAGATGGCGGTCGCCGCCTCGCGTTCGCCGGCCGGCGCGATGGCCTCGGGGCGGCACGGCATCGGGATGCTGTCGATCGGCGGCACCTCGCCCGACGCGATGGTCCATCACGCGAAGAACTGGGGCATCTACGAGGAGCAGGCGCGCCTGCACGGCAAGCCCGCCGACCGCGCCAACTGGCGGCTGGTGACGCTGTTCCACATCGCCGAGACGCGCGAGAAGGCGCGCGAGAACGTCCGCTTCGGGATCGAGCAGTTCGCCCAGTATTTCCGCGATGTCGCGACCTTCCCGATCGTGCCCGCCGGGATCGGCGATGCCTACGAGTTCCTGATCGCCAACCAGGCCGCCTGCATCGGCACGCCGGACGACGCGATCGCCTATATCGAGGCGCTGCTCGGAGGCTCCGGCGGCTTCGGCGCCATCCTCGAACTTGCCCATAACTGGGCCGACTGGGAGGCGACGCGGCGGCACTACGAGCTAATGGCCCGCTACGTCCACCCGCATTTCCAGGGCAGCCGCGCGCTGCGCCACGACAGCTATGCCTTCGCGCGCGACCGCAGCGAGGTCTATCGCGAACAGAGCCAGGCGGCGGTGCAGGCGGAGATCGACCGGGCGGCCAAGGCGAAGGCCGCCGAGTAGGTTGCGCCAAGGAGGCGGTCCCGCTATACGCCGCCGCTTGTTCGCGCGCCCGGGCCTGGTGGGCATGCCCGGCCGCGACGCTCGCCTGGATGCGAGCCGCAGGCAAGAAGGAGAATCAAATGCCCAAGATGAAGACCAAGTCCTCGGTCAAGAAGCGATTCAAGATCACCGCGACCGGCAAGGTGAAGGCCGGCCCGGGAGGCAAACGGCACTGTCTCTCGGCCCGCACACAGAAGGCCAAGCGCAGCAACCGGCGGATGCAGACGCTAACGCCGATGGATGCGCGCACGGTGAAGCAGTGGGCCCCGTACGGGCTCGGCTGAGGGAGAGAGAGCATGGCCCGGGTAAAGCGCGGCGTCACCACGCACGCACGCCACAAGAAGGTTCTGGCCCAGTCCAAGGGCTTCGTCGGCCGGTCCTCGACCAATTACCGAATCGCGATCGAGCGGTTGGAGAAGTCCCTCCAGTACGCCTACCGCGACCGGCGCAACAAGAAGCGCGACTTTCGCGGCCTGTGGATCCAGCGCATCAACGCGGCCGTCCGCGAGCATGGCCTGACCTACAGCCGCTTCATCGACGGGCTGCACAAGGCCGGCATCGAGATCGACCGCAAGGTCCTCGCCGCCATCGCCTATGATGATTCGGCGAGCTTCGCCGAGATCGTGCGCAAGGTGCAGGCAGCGCTGGCGTAGCTGAGTGACCCCTCCCCCAACCCCTCCCGCAAGGGGAGGGGGTAGAACAGCCGCGGCCTACTTCTCCCCTCCCCTTGCGGGAGGGGTTGGGGGAGGGGTCGGAGACACTCATGACCGACGACCTCCTCGCCCTCCAGACCGAAACGGACGCAGCTCTTGCCGCCGCTGCCGATCTGCGCGCGTGGGACGCGGTGCGGGTCGGGGTGCTGGGACGCAACGGACGGCTGACCGCACTGCTCAAGGAACTCGGCAAAGCCACGCCCGAGGAACGCCGCGCGCGCGGCGCCGCGCTGAACCAACTCAAGGAAGCACTCACCGCGGCGATCGAGGCGCGCCGTGTGACTCTCGAACGCGCCGACCTGAACGCCCGTTTGGCCGACGAGCGTATCGACCCGACCCTGCCGCCGCCGCCCCGACCCGCCGGGCTGATCCATCCGATCAGCCGCACGATGGAGGAGATGGCGGCGATCTTCGGCGCCATGGGGTTCGAGATCGCCGAAGGCCCCGACGTCGAGACCGACTGGCACAATTTCAGCGCGCTCAACATCCCGACGCACCACTCGGCGCGCGACGACCAGGACACGTTCTACCTGCCGGCGCGGGACAACCAGGCGCCGCCGGTGCTGCGGACCCACACCTCCCCTGTGCAGGTCCGCGCGATGCTGGAGCGGACCCTGCCGTTCCGCATCATCGTGCCCGGCCGCACCTACCGTGCCGATCACGACGCGACGCACAGCCCGATGTTCCATCAGGTCGAGGGGCTGGTGCTCGATCGCGACATCACGCTCGGCCATCTCAAGGGCTGCCTGATCGACTTCCTGCGCGCCTATTTCGGCATCGCCGACCTGCCGGTGCGGTTCCGATCGAGCTATTTCCCGTTCACCGAGCCCAGCATGGAGGTCGATATCGGCTGGGACCGCCGCTCCGGCGAACTCGGCAAGGGCGATGACTGGCTGGAGATCCTGGGCAGCGGCATGGTGCATCCGCGCGTGCTCGCCAATTGCGGCATCGACCCGCGCGAGTGGCAAGGCTTCGCCTTCGGCATGGGGATCGAGCGGGTCACCATGCTGAAGCACGGCATCCCCGACCTGCGGCCGTTCTACGAATCCGACATCCGCTGGCTGCGCCATCATGGCTTCAACCCGCTCGCCCCGGCGATGCTGCACGAAGGCGTGGCGCGATGAAGTTCTCCTTGTCCTGGCTGCGCACGCATCTCGACACGGATGCGACGGTCGAACGGATTGGCGACACGCTCACCCGCATCGGCCTCGAACTCGAAGGCATCACCGATCGCGGCGCGGCACTCGCCGCGTTCCGGATCGCCCGCGTGATCGAGGCCGCTCCGCATCCCAACGCGGATCGCCTGCGCGCCTGCACGGTGGATACCGGCGAGGGCATCGTCTCCGTGGTGTGCGGCGCGCCCAACGCGCGTACCGGCATGAAGGCGGTATTCGCCCCGCCCGGCAGCGTCATTCCCGAATCCGGCGCCGTCCTGAAGGTCGGCGAGATACGCGGCGTCCAAAGTGCGGGGATGCTGCTGTCGGCGCGCGAGATGGGCCTGGGCGACGACCACTCGGGCATCGTCGAGTTGCCCGACGACGCGCCGGTCGGCACGGCGTACGCAACCTGGGCCGGGCTCGACGACCCGGTGATCGAGGCGTCCGTCACGCCGAATCGGGGCGACTGCTTCTCGGTACGCGGCATCGCCCGCGACCTCGCCGCCGCCGGACTGGGCACGTTGAAGCCGTGGAGCGCCGCCCCGGTGCCGGCCGCATTCGACGGCGGCCTGCGCTGGCGGATCGATTGGCAGGAGGCGTGCCCGTGGATACTCGGGCGCACCATTCGCGACATCCGCAACAATCCGAGCCCCACCTGGCTCGCCGAGCGGCTGCGGGCGATCGGCCTGCGTCCGATCAACGCATTGGTCGATGTCACCAATTTCTTCACCGTCGACCTCGGCCGCCCATTGCACGTCTTCGACGCCGACAAGGTCACCGGCGACACGCTGGTATTGCGGCGCGGCACCGGCGAGAGTTTCCGGGGGCTGAACGGGCGCGACTACACGCTGACGGGGGATGACTGCGCCATCGCCGATGCCGCCGGCGTGGTCTCGATGGCCGGCGTGATGGGCGGCGAGTCCACCGGCTGCGACGAATCCACCCGCGCGGTCTTCATCGAGTGCGCCCTGTTCGACCCGGTGCGGGTCGCCCTGACCGGACGGCGCCATCAGGTCGTCTCCGACGCCCGCCAGCGTTTCGAGCGCGGGATCGACCCGGCGATCATGCCCGAGGCGGTCGAGGCGGCGACCCGGCTGATTCTCGATCTCTGCGGCGGGGTGCCCGGCACCGTGGTCGCCTCGGGCCGGCCTCCCGCATGGCAGCGCGACGCGACGATGCGCTTCGAGCCCATCGCCGGCCTTGGCGGCGCCGACATTCCCGCCGACGAGGCGGTGGCCGCGCTGGAGCGGCTCGGCTTCGCCGTCCGCGCCCGCGACGCCGCAAGCGTCACCGTCGCCGTCCCCCCGTGGCGCAACGACATCGCCCCCGGTGTCGCGCTCGACCAGAGCCCCGACCTCGATCCCACCGCCGCCGCGCGGGCCGCCGAGGGCTGCGCGCTGGTGGAACCCGAATGCGACCTGATCGAGGAGGTTCTCCGCCTCCGCGGCTTCGACGCTATCCCGGCGGTGTCGCTGCCGCGCGCCGCTCCGGTGCCGCTCCCGACGCTCATCGCGCGCCAGTCCCGCGCCGCGCTCGCACGGCGCACCCTCGCCGCCCAGGGCCTGGTCGAGTGCGTCACCTTCAGTTTCATGGCGGCCGAGCAGGCCGCCCTGTTCGGCGACGCTCCCGAGGCGCTGCGCCTGTCCAATCCGATCGCCGCCGACCTCGATCAGCTCCGCCCCACCCCGGTCGCCACTCTCGCGCTGGCCGCGCAGCGCAATGCCGCGCGCGGCTGGCCCGACGTCGCGCTGTTCGAGGTCGGCCCGGCGTTCCGCGAGGCCGGGGAGACGCAGGTCGCCGCCGGGCTGCGCGCCGGATTGACACCGCGAAGCTGGGTGGCGCCGTCGCGTCCGGTGGAGGCGATGGACGCCAAGGCCGATCTGTATGCCGCGCTAGGGGCGCTTGGCGTGCCGATGGAGGCGCTGAGCGTCACCGCCGATGCGCCCGGTTTCTACCATCC
>JBAWFF010000510.1:0-6269 GCA_049591635.1 Acetobacteraceae bacterium | reverse complement strand
CGCCCGCACCCTGCCCGCCCAGGTCGAACCGTCGCTCGTGCGGGTCCGCCGATTCTGTCACCGCGCGGCCCGCGAGAACCAGGGCGGCGACGGCGAACGGGACGACGCAGAGGAACACGCTCCGCCAGCCGAAATGGGCGATCAGCACGCCGCCCAGTGGCGGGCCGATCGCGAACGCCACCCCATTGCAGCTGGCCCAGATGCCGAGCGCCCGGCCGCGTTCCACCGGGTCGGTCCAGACGACGCGGATGATGGCCAGCGAGGCCGGCACCAGCAGCGCCGCCCCGACCCCGGCCAACGCGCGCGCGCCGATCAGGACGACGATGCCCGGAGCGGCGGCGCATAGCACGGAGGCGGCGGCAAACACCGCGACACCGACCATGAAGATCCGCCGGCGCCCGTACAGGTCGGCGAGCAGCCCACCGCTCAGCAGCAGCACCGCGTAGGTCAGGTTGTAGGCATCGACCACCCATTGCAGCCCACCGACGCCGGCGCCGAGATCGGCCCCGATAGGACGGACGGCAAGGTTGACCACGGAGGTATCCACCTGCGCCACCAGCACGGCCAGGCACATGGTCAGCAGCACCATGCCGTGCCCGACAATCTTCTGGTTCTCGATCATCCGCCCCAGTTAGGGGATGCCTGCTGACAGCGTCCTGTCAGCAGTCTCGCACACCAAAACGGAGCTTCCCATGCGCCGGGCGGATCGGCTGTTCGACATCATCCAGATCCTCCGCACCTCCGCCCGCCCGGTCACGGCCGCGTTCCTGGCCGCGGAATTGGAGGTCGCGCAGCGGACGATCTACCGGGACATGGCGACGCTACAGGCGCGGCGGCTGCCGATCGAGGGCGAGGCCGGCATCGGCTACGTGCTGCGGGCGGGTTTCGATCTGCCGCCGCTGATGTTCACGATGGAGGAGGCGGAGGCGATCGCGGTCGGCGTCCGCCTCCTGCGCCGCACCGGCGATCCCGGCCTCCAGGCGGCGGCGGAGAGCGTGCTATCGAAGGTCTCGGTGATCCTGCCGGAGACGCTGCGCGGCTCCCTCACCGATCCGCCGTTCTTCGTGTCGGAACACGGCGCGCAAGCTCCGGGCGCCGCCGATCTCGCGGCAATTCGTGGCGCCATCCGCGATCACCGCAAGCTTCGGATCGCCTATGCCGACGAGGACGGACGGCTAACCGACCGGACGATCTGGCCGATCGGCATCGCCTACTACGTCATGGCGACCCTGGTGTACGGCTGGTGCGAACTCCGTGGCGATTATCGCCACTTTCGCGCCGATCGGATCACCGCGTCCGCTGTGCTGGCCGAACCCTATCCCGCCAGCCCGCGCCTTCAGTCTCCCACGGCGCGCAGCAACGGGCGGGACTCCACCGACAGCTCCTCATAAACCGACAAATAGTCCTCGGCCATCCGCCGCGCGGTGAAGCGGCGCTCGAACGTGCGGCGCACCTGGCGGCGGTCGAGCTGGCCGAGGTGGCCGATCGCGCGCACGGCGGCCGCCTCGTCGGGGACGATGAAGCCGCTCACGCCGTGATCGATCACTTCGGGCACCGAGCCGCAGGGGAACGCGATGACGGGCGTGCCGCAGGCCATCGCCTCGATCATCACCAGGCCGAACGGCTCGGGCCAGTCGATCGGGAACAGCAGCGCATGGGCGCCCGATAGGAATTCGGGCTTCTGCGCGTCGTTGATCTCGCCGATGAACTCCACGTGAGGGCTGCGGTCCAGCAGCGGCTTGATCTCCTCGTCCCAGTATTTCTTGTCGGCGGCGTCCACCTTGGCGGCGATCTTCAGCTTCACGCCGGCCGCCCCGGCGATGCGGATCGCCTTGTCGACGCCCTTCTCCGGCGAGATGCGGCCGAGGAAGGCGAAATAATCCTGCCCGACCGGCCGCGGCATCAGCAGACGCTCCGGCATCCCGTGCAGCACCGTGCGGACCCAGTTCAGCCCGGGGATCGGCCGGCGCTGGTCGTCGGAGATCGAGACGAACGGCGCGTCGGGGAACGTCTCGTAGATCGTCTTGAACTCCGGCAGGTCGAGCCGCCCGTGCAGGGTGGTCACGAACGGCGTCCGCTGGCGGGAAAACAACGAAAGCGGAAAATAGTCGGTATGGAAGTGCAGCACGTCGAACTCGTCGGCGCGCCGGCGCACCAGTTCCATCATCCGCATGTAGTAGGCGATCCAGTCCTTGACCGAGGGATCTAGCCGCAAAGCCTGATCCCGCATCGGCGCCAGCTTGGCGGACGTAATTGAGTCACCGCTCGCGAACAGTGTGACGTCATGACCCATCGCGACGAGTTCTTCTGTCAACGAGTAGACAACGCGTTCCGTTCCGCCATACAATTTCGGCGGCACCGCCTCGAACAGCGGCGCTATTTGAGCGATACGCATGAGTGGAGGACCCCTTCGTCTTGCGGGCTGGACAAATTATTTGTTCTAGACTTGGGCTTGACTTCCGGGCTAACGCCCTTCTATCAATCATAAGTGATAGATAGTGAATGTGGCGACATTCCGGCGAGTTGCGGGCCGGCAATGGGCCAACGAAAAAAAGGAGCCGTGTCCCCATGGGGACCCTTGGTGAATGCGATTTGCCGGCGCTGCGCGGCCGGCCGATGGCCTTCCTGTTCCGCTATGCGCGTCGCCACGCGCCCGGCCATGTCACCGTCATCGTCGCGGTGCTCGCCGCTGTCGTGTGCAGCGTCTCGACCCAGTACGGTCTGAAGAACCTCATCGACATCGTCGCCGCCGGCCCGCGCGCCGGCGGACCCGTCTGGGGCGCGTTCGCCGTGCTGTGCGCGCTGATCGCGGCCGACAACCTCGCCTGGCGCGTCGGCGGCTTTGTCGCCGCGCGCAGCTTCGTCGCGGTCACCGGCGACATCCGCCGCGACCTGTTCGCCCATCTCGCCGGCCACGCGCCGTCCTGGTTCGCCGAGCGTCTGCCCGGCGCACTCGCGGGGCGAGTCAGCGCGACCGCCGACGCGGCGTTCACGGTCGCCAATACCGGCGCCTGGAACGTGCTGCCGCCCTGCGTCGCGGTGGTCTGCTCGATCCTGTTCATCGGTTCGGTCAACCCAGCCCTCGCCGGGGCGCTGGTGCTGGCGGCGGCGGCGCTGGGCATCCTGGTCTTCCATCTCGCCCGCCGCGGCACGCCCCTGCACCGCGCCTACGCCGCCCGCGCCGCCGGCGTGGATGGCGAACTGGTCGACGTGATCGGCAATATCGGCGTGGTCCGCGCCTTCGGCGCCACCTGGAACGAGCGTGCGCGCTTTGCCGGCGTGGTTGATCGCGAGATGGGCGCGCGCCGCGACAGCCTGCTTTATCTGGAGCGGCTGCGGCTGGTCCATGCCGTGCTGACCGCCCTTCTCATCGCTGGCGTCGTCGCCGTCGGCATCGTCCTCTGGCAACACGGCCGCGCCTCGGTCGGCGACATCGTGCTGCTGACCGCGCTCGCCATGACGATCCTGAACTGCACCCGCGATCTGGCGGTCGCGCTGGTCAACCTCACCCAGCACGTCGCCCGGCTGGAGGAGGCGATCGGCGCCCTGCTCACCCCGCACGACCTGCCGGACCGCGCCGACGCCCACCCCATGCTTCCCGGCCCCGGCCGGGTGGTGTTCGAGGACGTGCGCTTCGCCTATTCCCGCCGCGCCGCCGTGCTGCGCGGCTTCGACCTGACGATCCGCCCGGGCGAGCGCATCGGCCTGGTCGGCCGATCCGGAGCCGGCAAGTCCACCGTGCTGGCGCTGCTCCAGCGGTTCCACGATATCGGCGCCGGGCGCATCCTGATCGACGGCCAGGACATCCGGACGATCACTCAGGAGAGCCTGCGCGAGCGTATCGCCGTGGTCCCGCAGGACGTCAGCCTGTTTCACCGCACGATCCGCGAGAACCTCCGTTACGCCCGCCCCGACGCGCCCGACGAGGCCCTCCTCGAAGCCGCGGCGACCGCGCGCTGCCGGGAATTCATCGAGGCGCTGCCCGAGGGGTTCGACACCATCGTCGGCGATCGCGGGACGAAGCTCTCGGGCGGCCAGCGCCAGCGCCTCGCGATCGCCCGCGCCCTGCTGAAGGACGCCCCGATCCTGCTGCTCGACGAGGCGACCAGCGCGCTTGACTCCGACAGCGAGCGCGCCATCCAGGCAGCGCTGGAGGAGCTTATGGTGGGGCGAACGGTCATCGCCGTCGCCCACCGGCTCTCGACCCTCGCCCGGTTCGACCGCATCATCGTCATGGATCAGGGCCGCATCATCGACGACGGCGCGCCGGCCGAACTCGCCGCCCGCCCCGGCCCTTACCGCGACCTGCTTCGCACGCAACTGATCGAGCCGGCCCGGAGGGAGAGCCTGCCGGCAGCAGCGTGAGCGGTTCGCCGATGCCGCCCACCTCCCGATGACCCGCCTCGTCGTCGTCTCCAACCGCGTCGCCCCGATCACCGAAGGGGAACCCGCCGCCGGCGGCCTCGCCGTGGGGGTGCTCGACGCGTTGCGCGCCAAGGGCGGCATCTGGTTCGGCTGGAGCGGCGAGGTCGCGACCGGCGAGGTCCTCCCCAACCCGGCCCATGACGTCGGGCCGATCACCCTCGTCACCATCGACCTGACTCGGCGCGACTACGACGAGTTCTACCGCGGCTTCGCCAACGGCACGCTCTGGCCGGTGCTGCACTACCAGACCGGGCTGGCGCGCTTCGATAGGGCGGAGTTCGCCGGCTACCGCCGGGTCAACACGCTCTACGCAAGCTCGCTCGCCCCCCTGCTCCACCCCGACGACGTGATCTGGGCGCACGACTACCACCTGCTCTGTCTCGCCGAATCCCTGCGCGCCGCCGGGGCGGCCAACCGCATGGGCCTCTTCCTGCACACGCCGTTCCCCGAGCCGGGCGTCCTTATGACCATACCGGCCCACGCGGCGCTGGTCGAAGCCATGTGCGCCTACGATTTGCTGGGTTTCCAGACCGAGACCGACCGCACCGCCTTCGTCGACTATGTGCTCCGTCAGGGCGGCGGCACGGCCCTCGACGGCGATCGCCTCGCCGCATTCGGCCGGACCGTGCGCACCGGCGTCTATCCGATCGGCGTGCACGCCGAGGCGGTCCGCGCCGAGGCCGAGCTGGCGGCGAACCGGCGCCAGGCGCTGCGGCTTCGCAAGAACCTCGCCGGCCGCCTGCTGGTGCTGAGCGTCGATCGGCTCGACTATTCCAAGGGATTACGCGAGCGATTCCAGGCATTTGAGCGCTACCTTCAGGATCACCCGCGCAGCCACGGCCACGTCGTGTTCACCCAGATCGCGCCGCCCTCGCGCGGCGACATCCAGACCTACCGCGAGATCCGTCGTGAACTGGAAGCCGAATCAGGCCGTATCAACGGCCGTTTCGCCGAACTCGATTGGGTGCCGCTGCGCTACCTCAACCGCGCCTTCCCGCGCGCCACGCTGATGCCGCTCTACGCCGAGGCCCGGGTCGGTCTGGTCACTCCATTGCGCGACGGCATGAACCTGGTCGCCAAGGAATACGCCGCCGCGCAGGACCCCGACGACCCCGGGGTCCTGGTCCTGTCGCAATTCGCCGGCGCGGCCCTCGAGCTGACCGCCGCCCTCATCGTCAACCCGTACGACGAGGCGGGAATGGCCGAGGCACTCGACCGCGCGCTCACCATGCGCCTGGAAGAACGCCGGGCACGCCACGCGGCGATGCTCGACGTGCTGACCAGCAATACGCTCGACCGCTGGCGTGATCGTTTCACCGCGGATCTCGCCTCGGTTGCGTACATCTCCTGATCCGGCACCGCGATTTGTTGTACGATTTCGCCCGCCAACCCGCCGAATTCCGTACATCTTTCGCAGTCGCACAATGGAATCTCGTACAAAACGGCGCGCCGACCGGCGCCATCTTGTACAATTTCCGTTAACCTTATGCGCATCCTGTTCATCACCGCCAACCGCGTCGGCGACGCCGTGCTTTCCACCGGCTTGCTCGACCATCTGATCCGCGCCCATCCCGACGCGGCGATCACGGTGGCCTGTGGCCCGGAGGCCGTAGGCGTGTTCGCGCGGATGCCGAACCGGGCACGGACCATCGTGCTGACCAAGCGGCGCTTCAACGTCCACTGGCTGGCGCTCTGGGGATGGGCGGCGCTGCGCCGCTGGGACCTCGTCGTCGATATCCGCGGCTCCGCCCTCGGCTGGCTGGTGTGGACGCGAGGCCGGGCGGCGATGCGCTCGCGCCCCGGCGCCAAGGTCGCCCAACTCGGCGCCATCCTCGGCCTCGACC
>JBAWFF010000509.1:0-7474 GCA_049591635.1 Acetobacteraceae bacterium | reverse complement strand
GATAACACGAGTTTCGAGGTGGCGGCCTATGCGGCGGCGCCCGCCGGCGACGCCTCCACGGCGCGCCGCCTGTCGCTCGCCCGCGCGCTCGCGATCCGCACCGTGCTGGTTGGGGCGGGCGTGCCGGCGGCCAGCATCTACGTCCGCGCCCTTGGCGCCCCGCATCCGGATCAGGCTGCGGACGCCGATCGGGCGGTGGTCACCGTGATGGGCGTGAACGGCGCCCCAGCCAAGCCGTCCGACACCAAACAGGCGAGCCAACAATGACCCGCCCGACGCAATACCTGATCCGAATGCTGGTGTTCCTGGTCGCCGTCGTCGGGATCGCCGTCTGGCTTGGGCCCACCCTACGGAACATCTTTTTCGCCAATCCCGACCTGAACGGGGTGATCCTGTTCCTGCTGGTGGTCGGCATCGTCTGGACGCTGCGCCAAGTGCTTCGTCTCGGACCCGAGGTCGCCTGGGTCGAGGCGTACCAGAGTCCGCGCAAGCGCGCGACCGTCATCCCCGCGCCCCGGCTGCTCGCGCCGATGGCCTCGATGCTGGCCACCCGCGACAATTCGCGCGGCGGGCAGGCGCGCGTCACCTTGTCCACGATGGCGACCCGCAGCCTGCTCGATTCCATCGCCTCGCGCCTCGACGAGAGCCGGGAGCTGGCGCGCTACATGACCGGTCTGCTGATCTTCCTCGGCCTGCTCGGCACGTTCTGGGGCTTGCTGCGCACGATCGGCGCGGTCTCGTCGGTGATCCAGAACATGACGATCGGATCGAGCGACATCGCGCAGTTGTTCGAGCAGCTCAAATCCGGCCTCGCGCTGCCGCTCAACGGCATGGGGATCGCCTTCTCGGCCAGCATGTTCGGCTTGTCCTCCGCCCTCGTGCTCGGCTTCCTCGACCTCACCGCCGCGCAGGCGCAGAACCGGTTCTTCAACGAATTGGAGGAATGGCTCGCCGGCCTCACCCGGCTGTCGTCGGGCGTGCTGTCGGAGGGCGAAGGCTCGGTCCCGGTCTACGTGCAAGCGCTGCTGGAGCAGACCGCCGAGAACATGGAGGGGTTGCAGCACATCCTGACCCGCGGCGAGGACAGAAGCGCGCAGGCGGGCCAGGTGATCCAGACCCTGACCGAACGGATGGCGGCATTGACCGACACCATGCGCGCGAGCCAGCAATTGATGCTGCGGATCGGCGAGACGCAGGCGGCGCTAGGGCCGGCGTTCCAGCGCCTCACCGACCTGCGTGGCGATGCCGGCATGGACGAGGTCTCGCGCGCGCACCTGCGAAACATCGACCTCCATCTGCAACGCCTGCTGGCGGAGAGCGAACAAGGCCGCGCGCAGAGCACCGCGGAGCTGCGCAGCGACCTGCGGGTGCTGACCCGCACCATCGCCGCGCTCTCCGAGGAGCGCGGCTAGATGGCGCTCAACTCGCGCCGCAACGCCTCCGGCGCGCCCGGGATGATGGCGTGGCCCGGCTACGTGGACGCGCTCTCCACGCTGCTGATGGTCATCATCTTCGTGCTGCTGGTCTTCGTTCTCGCGCAGGGATTCCTGTCGTTCGCGCTGACCGGACGCAGCAAGGAGCTGGACAGCGTCAGCCAGAAGCTCGCCGAGGTGGGCAAGATGCTGTCGCTCGAAAAGACGCACGCGACGTCGCTGGCCGGCACCGTCGCGCAGCTCACCAGCGCGCTGGCGACGTCCGAGAACAACCGCCAGGCCCTGACCACACGGATCACCGGCCTGACGACCCAGCTCGGAGCGGCCCAGCAGACCGCTGAGGCGAGCGGCGCGCGGGCGACCGACCTCGGCACCAAGCTCGCCGACGCGCAACAGCGGCTGGCGGACATGCAGCGCGCGGCGAAGGAACTCGACCGCACCGTGCAGGCCGATCGCGCCACCATCGAGGCGAAGGTGAGCGACGTCGCCAAGCTCGACGAGCAGGTGCGGGCGTTAAGCGCGCTGCGCGATCAGCTGGAGCTGCAAGCGCAGAACGCGGCGGCGCGCGCGATGACCGAGAAGGATCGCCGCCTGGCGGTCGCCACGCAGCTCGCGGGCGAGCAGAAACTGGGCGACAGCGCCAAAGCGCAGATCGTGCTGCTGAACCAGCAGGTCGACCAGTTGAAGGCGCAGCTCGGCGCGGTGGCGAAGGCGCTCGACATCGAGAAAAGCAGCGGCCAAGAAAAGGACGTGAAGATCGCCAATCTCGGCCAGCAGCTCAATGTTGCGCTGGCGGCCAAGGTGCAAGAATTGCAGCAGTATCGCAGCGATTTCTTCGGCACCTTGCGCAAGGTGCTGGCCGATGAGCCCGGTATCCAGGTGGTCGGCGATCGCTTCATCATGCAGAGCGACGTCCTGTTCGCGCTCAACAGTGCCGATCTGTCGGCTGACGGCGTCGTGCATATGAGCAAGATCGCCCAGACAGTGAAACACATCGCCGACAAGATCCCGCCCGGCATCTCCTGGGTGCTCGACGTCGACGGCTACGCCGACAGCCAGCCGATCACCAGCGGCAAGTTCGCCTCCAACTGGGACTTGTCGGCGGCGCGGGCGATCAGCGTGGTGAACCTGCTGATCGCCAATGGCGTGCCGGCGGACCATCTGTCGGCGACCGGTTTCGGCGACAACCATCCGTTGGACGCGTCGGACACGCCATCGGGCTACGCGAAGAACCGGCGGATCGAACTGCGGCTGACCGATTACAACCAGTCACGGTCGTAAGCAGCTGGGGCCAAGCGCGGTCAGGCTTCCCAGTCCTCGATGTGCAATCCGGGGACGCGTGAGAACTCGCCGCCATTGCGGGTAATCAGGATCAGGCTTCGCGCCCTGGCTTGTCCCGCTATGAGGATGTCATAGGGCCCGATCGGGGTACCGACGGCGGCGAGTGTTGCACGTATCTCGCCGCTTTGTCTGGCGTCCTCCTTGTCGAATTCCAGCACCTCGAATTGCATGGCATCGAGACGAGCCAGATTCGCAACGACCCTTTTGCTTCTGTAGGCGCCGAAAAACAGTTCGTGCGCGGCGACCGCCGATATGGAGAAATCCCGCAGGAGATGCTGGTGAACCTTCGCCAACAGCGCGGCATTTCCCTTTAGCAACGCTATCACGGCATTGGTGTCGAGCAGATATTTCACTCAAGGAAATCCAGCTCAGGGCGGCGTTGTTCCCCCGGCTTCTCGTTCGCGGCCTGAACGAAGTCGTCGTCGAGCGGCCTGACCAACGTGTCCAGCCAGCGCCAATCGGTGGCGACGGGCTCAAGGATCACGGCTTGGCCGTGCCGTCGAATGTGGACTTCATCCGTTTCGAACCGGAACTCCTTCGGCAGCCGTACCGCCTGCGACCGGCCAGACCAGAAGACCTTCGCGGTATTCATCGAGCCACTCCTCGGAAAGATATATCAAAAAGATATGCCGTTGCGCCCAAAAGTCCAGGCGTCCGCTACGGGTGGGAAGGCGCTCCCGTCGGCGGGGATGATGCCGCACCAGCGGGCGCGAGGGCCGCCGGCACGGGTGAAACCGGGGTCGGCGCGATAGGCGCTGGCGTCACCTGTACCAACGGCGGCAGCGTCGTCTCCGTGATCGGCGCCGGCTTCGTCGGCGCGGGCTGGGACGCGGGCTTCGGCGCCGGCTTCGCCGGCAGCGCGACCGTATAGTCCGGGACCACGCGGGCCTGCTTGCCGGTGATGACCAACACGCTTTGGCCGATCGGCAGCGGAGTCTTGTCGGCCTGGGTGACCGAGATCAATTCGCCCGACGGCTCGCGGATGATGTACTCCCAGGCGTGCGTGTCGCCCACCGCGTGCTCGGCCGCCGTGCCGACCAGGCCGCCGACGAGCGTGCCGCCGATCGCCGAGAAGGCGCGCGACACGGGGCCTAGCGGGGCGCTGCCGGCGGCGATGCCCCCGGCGGCCCCGCCGGTCACGGCGCCGACGGTGCCCTCCGCGCTTACCGCCACCTCGCGGAAGCCGACGACGATCCCGCGCTCCACCTTGTTGGCCTGCTGGACCGCGGCGGCATTGTAGGTGTTGGCCGAGTAGTCGCCGGCGCACCCCGCGACGGACAGCGCGAGCACGGCAAGCACAGTGGCAAGGGAGGAGCGGGGCATGTCGCGGCGCGGCATAGAACCTGCCAACCGCGTTGTCACCACGGCAGGACGATATCCATCAGCTGCTGGCCGATGCGCGGCGTCTGCACGGCGGTCAGCTCTCCGCGTCCGCCGTAGGCGATGCGCGCCTCGGCCATGCGGTCGCTCTGGATCGTGTTGTCGCTGGCGATGTCCTCGGGGCGGATCACGCCGCTCACCCGCAGATCGCGAAGCTCGGAGTCGGCTCGGAACTGCTGATGCGCCATCACCACGAGGTTGCCGTTCGGCAGTACCTGCGTGACCACGCCGGCGAGGCGCACCGTCACCGACTCGCTGCGCTGGACCTGGCCGGCACCGACATTGCTGTTGCTGCTGCTCGCCGAGACCAGCGAGCTTGGATTCATCGGCACGTGCGCGAGCAGGGTCTCCAACCCGAACAAGTTCGGCAGACCGGCGTTCTCGGCGCTGGTGCGGGTCGCGGTGGTGGCGTTCTTAAGCGTGGCCTGATCGTTCATGCTGACCAGCACTGTCACCAGATCGCCGACGCGGCTCGCCCGCTGATCCTTGAAGAAGGCGCGCGACCCGGGCCGCCACAGCGAGTCGCCCTCCGACGGCGCCGATTGCGGGGCCGGCATCGGCATGGTCACCGGCTGCCACCCCGGCGTGCGCGTGGGGTCCTGGGTCGGCGACAACGCCGGCGGACGGCCGACTTCAGACAGCTGCTGCAAGGTGTCGCAACCGGAGAAGCCGAGGAGCAGCGCCACCGCCGCCGCGCGCGCCGCGGCGCTCATCGCCGCGTTCCGCCAGCGGGCGTCAACGGCGGCGTGTCGGGATCGATGCGCACGCGGCCCTCGCCGATGACGACGGCATCAACCACCGCCCTGGAGACCGGGTTCAGCACCCTTATGTGCTCGCCCGACGCCCCCGCCTCCAACGCGCGGCCCTCGGCGGTGAGCGACATGCCGGGCCCCTCGGCCAGCATCAGCACCCGCCCGTCGCGCCGCACCAGGAGCGGCGCGGTCAGATCGGACAGCGGAAGCGGCGATCCCGCGGCGACCTGGACGCGCAGCTGCTTGCCGATCGCGTCCTCGATCCGCCTTGCCGCCCCCGCCGGCACCCGCTCCGCCGGCATCCGCGCCAAGCGCACATCGGCGGCGGTCAACACGGTGCCGGGCAGCAGCCGTGTCGCCGTCACCGCCGCCTCCACCATGGCCTGCGTGTGTCCCGAGACCCGCCAAGCGATCGCGTCCGCCCCAGCGCCGTCCAAGGCAAGCTCCGCGTGGAACCGGCCGGAGGCGACGTCGTAGTCGAGCTGCGTCACGGTCGGCGTGAAACTACCCTCGGTCGGCACCATCGGCGGATCGAACGGGTCGATTTCGACCACGGCGTCGGCGGGCGCCCCGGCCGAGATCAGCGCCTTGGACAACGGCGCCATGGTGTCGGCCTGCGCGAGCGGGCGGCCGGGACGATCCAGCACGGCCCGCTCGGCGGCGAATTGCGGGCGCCAGTCCACGCTGTAGGAGCGTGCGATGGCCGCGAGTTGGCGTGACCCGACGACGATGCGCCCGCCGGGCGCGGGACCGGGGCCCAGCACGCGATCGGCATTGCGGCCGGCATCGGCGAACAGGTCCGACAGGCGCACCACCGAGGAGTGCAGCGTCGAGAGCGGCTTCAGGGTGGCGGCGGCGGCCGGAGTGGCGAGGAGCAGTGTCGAGAGGATGGCGCCGACCAAAAGCATCGTCATGCCCGCGAATGCGGGTATCCACGTCTTGCTGGCGGCCCACGAAGACGCGGATACCCGCATTCGGATCGCGCTGCGAAAGTCTGGTTCCGGAGGGCCTCTTCTCGTCATGCCCGCGAAAGCGGGCACCCAGGCGGGCCGCACTGTGCTGGAAAGCCTGGGTTCCCGCTTTCGCGGGAATGACGAGTTTGGGACAAGGGAGTTCCTTGAGGCGACTTTCGCAGCGCAATCCATTCGCGGGCATGACGGCGGTGGGTTAACCCTGATCAGGTCCATGATGGTTGCCTCAGCGCAAATTGGTGAGCGTGCTCATCATGTCGTCGCTGCTGCTGATGACCTTGCTGTTCATCTCGTAGGCGCGCTGCGCGGTGATCAGGTTGGTGATCTCGGTGACGACGTTGACGTTCGACGTCTCGATGAAGCCTTGCATGACGCTGCCGAACCCGGTGGTCGCGGCGACGCCGGTGACCGGGGCGCCCGAGGCGGCGGTCTGCAGGAACATGTTGTCGCCCTGGGAATCGAGGCCCGCCGGATTGGCGAACGCCGCGAGTTGAATCTGCCCCGCCGTGGTCACCGCGGTCTGTCCGGCGATCGTCGCCTGCACCTGGCCCGAGGTGTTGATCGTCACATTGGTCGCGTTGGCGGGCACCTGAATGCCTGGCGAAACCACGTAGCCGTCGGCGCTGACGATGGTGCCGTCGGGCGCCAAGCCAAATGTGCCGTCGCGCGTGTAGCCGGACTCGCCGTCCGGCAGCGTCACCTGGAAATAGCCGTTCCCCTGAATCGCGAGGTCGAGCACGTTCGATGTCTGTTGCAGGTTGCCTTGCTCGTTGATCCGGTAGATCGCCGCGGTCTTCACGCCGAGCCCGACCTGCGCGCCGGAGGGCACGATGGAGCCTGAATCGGAGCTGTTCGATCCGACCCGGCGCAGGTTCTGGTAGATCAGGTCCTGGAACTCCGGCCGCTGGCGCTTGAAGCCGGTGGTGGTCATGTTGGCGATGTTGTTGGAGATGACCTCGACACTGGTCTGCTGTGCCTGCATCCCGGTGCTGGCGATGTCGAGAGCGCGCATCGCCTAGCCCCCCTGCGGGGCGGGGAGCAGCTTGTCGATCGTGGTTCGCTCGCGATCGGCCTCGGCTTGCAGGAACGCGCCGAGATAGGAGAACTGCCGGGACTGGTCGAGCATCGTCGAGATCTGCGTCACCGGGGTGACGTTGGAATCCTCCACCGCGCCTTGAACGATGCGCGACTGCGCGGTCGGTGCGGTCGGGACGTCGGCGCGCATCAGCGTGCCACCCTCGGCGGTGAGCGCGCGGGGGTCCTGCGGCTGCACGACACCGATCCGCCCGACGCGGCCGTTCTCGCTCGACATCGTGCCGTCGCCGGCGACGGCGAGGTCGGTGTCGGTGGGCGAGACGTGGATCGGTTGGCCGTTCACGTCGAGCAGCGGATCGCCGGCCGAATCGGCGACGGTGCCGTTGGGCAGCAGGCCGAACCGCCCGTCGCGCGTCAGCCGCGGCCCGCGCGCGGTGTTGACGGTGAAATAGCCGCCGCCGCCCAGCCCGAGGTCGAGCGGATTGGCGGTGTGCCGCAACGGACCCGGGGCGTTGTCGCGCCAGGTCGCGCGGTCCTGCGCGAAGGCGATGGTGTCCCCGCC